>DATGEI010000067.1:0-87854 GCA_035310365.1 Candidatus Acidiferrum sp. | reverse complement strand
CGTTGAAGACGACAGTGCCCGCGCCGGGAGAAGTGGTCATGTTTCCGGCGGCGTCATAGACGTAGCCGGAAGCGGCGATGCGGTTGTTCGCGCCCATGGCGTTGGTGAAATCGAAGCCGCTTTCCTGCGTGCAGCCAGTGTACGAGGAAGAGCTACTGGGACTGAGTTTGAGGAGGTTGCCCCACGGATCGTAGGAGTAATTTTCCGCCCAACATTCCTGTAGGTAATCGGTGTCGCCCGACCAAACGGGCTGATTGGTTCCCGTAGTCCACGCGGAAGAAATGCGATTGAGGGAATCGTAAGAGAAAGATTGCGAGCGGTCGATGTCGACGTTGTTGGCGATAGTGACGACGTTGCCGTTGTTATGGCCGCTGGCGTCGACGAAGGAATAAGAAAGATCCTGAAATGTGCTCGCGATGCCGCTGCTTTGAATTGGGCCTATGGCACAGACGGGCGGAGGAGTTGAGCCCGGAAAAAAATCTCCGGTCTGCGTGCGGGCTGGCTGGAGGCGATTATTGAAGGTCGAAGTGGTGATCCAGTTGTAGTCCCAACTGCCTTGCATGTAACAGAGCGCACCGGACGGCGTGTAGTGAACTAGACCGATGCCGAGGCTGCCGGTGGTGCCGAGAGAGCGGCCCGCCCCGCCCTGCTGATAAGTGATGTAGAAAGGATGAGAGCCGTCGGCGTAAGTGGGAATGCTGAAGGTGTTTAGCGAGCCATCGAGATTATAAGAATACGTGGTGAGTTTGGTGACGCCGCTGGTGATGCGGTTGTCGGAGGTGACGCGGCCCAACGAATCGAAAGACCAAGCTTCGGAGCCGGCGGCATCGCACATGCCGGTACGGCGGCCGATGGGATTTGTGAGAGTTAGAGTTGGAAGAGTGCATCCGGTGGGGGTGGCATTGCCGTCGTAGACGTAGCTGACGGTTGGAGTGGAGCCGTCGTTAAAAGATTTTTGCGTGAGGCGGTTGAGCGCGTCATAGGTGTATGTTGCGACTACGGTGGCCGTGCCGGATTGATTGGGCTTGGGAGAAGTTTTGGTGGAAAGATTTCCGTTGAGGTCATAGGCGTACGAAATGGTGCCGGATTCGGGATTCGCCGCTGTGAGAAGTTGCGAGAGTGAATTGTAGGTAAAGGTCCGCGTGCGCCAGTTTGCGGAATTGGTGTCGTTGCCCTTTTGATTGACGGTCAATAAGTTTCCTAGAACGTCATAAGAATAATCAGTTTCATAATTGAGGCCCGCCGGATCTTCAAATACTTGCGTGAGGCGGCCGAGGCCGTCCGTGACGGACTTGCGAGATTTTCCGGCTTGATCGGTGACCGTCGTGGTGTTGCCGGAGTAGGTCGTGAAAATGGTGTTGGAGGGCTGCGATGTTGGGCAGCCACCTCCCGTGGGAAGAGTGCCGTCGGGAGGAACGACGAGGCAGGTACGGCCGAGGGCGTCGTAGAAGGTTGTTGTTATGCCGTCCGTCGCAGCTGAGGCCGAGCGATGCGGATTCGATTGGGTGCGAATGCGACCGAAGCCATCGTACGTTACGTCCGTGTACGTTGTGCCGTCGGGATCGGTGGTGAGCTGGGTCTGCGTTACGTGGCCGATGCCGTCCGCGATGCTGGTCGTAGAGATACTCAAAGTCGGACTCGCTGTGACCAAGCGCGTCGTTGACACTGAGGGCGTAGGGGCGGCGTCGTTGTATGAGATGGTTGTCTTGCCGCCGTCCGGGTAGTTGACTTGCGTGGGACGAGCGAAGGGGTCGTTGTATTGATAGCTTGTGACCTGATTATTCTCGTCGGTGGAGGAAAGCAACTGGCCATCAGCGTAGCCGTAAGCAAACTTTGAGATGTGCGCGATGCCGTTGAACGCCTGCTTCGTAATCTGCGTTACAAATGCGTTTGTGTTTCCTGGCGCGGTGCCAACCGAGTAGTTGTCAGCGTAGGAGTATTGCGTAGTTCGTCCATTTGCGTCGGTCGCCGAGGTGACTTGGCCAGTTTCGTCGTACGCGTAGTTGGTTGTAGAGTTTCCTGCTGAACAAGTCGGAGTGGCCTGAAGACATAACTTGATGACTCTTGTGATGTTACCGCGAGGTACGCTTGCGCTTGTTCCATAAATAGTTTCGTCGTGGCCCGGGTAGCTGCCTGTCCCGGTTAGCGTTTGCGTTGTAGGAGTAGTACACGGAGTTGTGCTGGTAGTGCCGTCGTAGAAGTAATCCGTTTCGGCCACACGGTTTCCCGAACCGTCAAAGATGACAGACTGGCAGGGTAGGCCTACGAACGAGGTTCCCGGGTTGTTGGGCATGTTGGCGAATGCCTGGTATGTATTTATGGTTTTCCTGGATGGTGAGGTTTGGCCAAAATCGAACTCATCCTTTTCAGCTAGGTAGCCGGGTGCCTGCCAAGTGTATGTGACCTTGGAGGTTTTGCCGTTGTCTAGTGTTGTCTGCTCGCTACTAATCTCCCCTACGGTAAACCATGTTTTGGATATCGTACGAAGCGTATTGCCGTTGTTATCTTTATAAACGATGGACTGCTCAAGTGGAATTTGACTGATGGATTCCGAGAGATATGGTTGAAGGGTATTGCCACCGGTTGGTGAGTATGTATAAACGGTTTGAGAGGTCGTACCTAGGACCAAATCATGCGTGGTTACCGTGGTTTGCTTAGAGGCCCAGCTCGTCGGAGGAGATGTCTCCCAATTAGTCGAGTAAGCAAAATCTTGCTGTTGCGCAACGTTGATTCCATCGAAGCTAACTGACCGGTGCATAACCGCGGGCTTGTCAAATCTCCAATCGCAAATACTGCTAGTAATTGTCTCGGCGTCCGATTGGAGGTTGGATCCCCAGACATAACTTACGTACCCACCGCCTGGGTAAGTGATTTTGCTTAACAGTCCATATGTCGGATCATATTGGAATCTATATTGCTGTCCGTTCGGAAGAGTAATCGCTGTTACTACAGGAATAGAATGTACGTTCGATAAAAAGCTCTCGCAGACGGTGCCCTGGATTATTGGGAACTTATAAGCATTTGGGAAATAAGTGGAAGAAGCGGTTCCCCAGGTCATGGTGTAAGGATTTGTTGTGCCAGAGATTGAAATAGTATTCCCTGTTGTTCCAAAGCCTGAGGATGAAATTGCTGTGCGTCCTAGCGTGTCGGTCAATGAGAATGCGCCACTACAAGAGGTTGCTGTTATCGCTATGGTGTTGCCGTTTCTGTCTTCAATGTTTGATGCTGGGGCTTGAATTGAGCCGTCAGAGGATACGCAGGTTATAGGATTGGCGAACGAAAAGGCATTATTCGAGAGGTCGGAAAGCTGAACGGCTCCTCCTGACCGCAGGTGCGCCGACACAGAATCGTCCCCGTTATTTGGGAAATTACTATAGATGCTGCACGTTGCGACTTGGGAGGATAGATTGTTGGCGATCCCTAATGGATGTCGTCCACCAGCAGAGTCTCGAAAGATATAGCCTGTATTGATTCCGCATGTGCTACCACCGTCTCTAGTTGAATCTAGTTTCTGGATGTTGATGAAGCTGAGCGACGGCAATAGATATGCCCAACCTCCTGCGTAAAGATATCCGCTAGGATTCGACACCCAGATAGCTGGCCCTCCACCCCCATCCACAGGAAAGAAAGTGCCATTTGTGTCGTAGGCGATCGAAAATGGTAAAGTTAGCTGGCGTCCAGGTGGGGTAGACAGTCCGATCCTAAGGCTCACCGAGCCATCCGCCGGGTTGGTGGTTTCCGTAAGTAAGCGAATGTAGTCGTGACCCGCTCCTTGTGTAGGCGTTGCGTTAAAACCATTTACATTCGTAATCTGAGCTTGTGAAACCAGGGGAAACAAGATTGATGCGAGTGCAATGAGGAAGAACTGGCGAATCGAACCACGCAGCGTCATGGGGCCTCCCAGGGTGGCGGGAAAGTAACAGAGGATTTGATGGCTGTCAAGGTAACTTTCTGTAATATATGATGGCGGACTGTATTACTCACTGCAGACGTGGTAGCTGAGAAGTTATGATGCCTTGATGATAAGGAAGCGGCACACGGCATGAGATTAGAGCGAAGCTGGGCGAGTCACGAATGCGCATCGACGCGTACGCGACGCTTAAGGGGGTATCGGAGAAATTGTATATTAGCCGGCATACTTTTTATCGTTGGTGCAAGCTGCGTCTGTCCATTTCTAATTTTCGCGCGATTCGTGGCGAGGAGAGGTGATGCGTGTCATGCTGCGAGGTGAGGATGCTCAGCTTGCTTATGGTTTTTGGCGCGACCAGGAATTGTACTCCTCACGATGGGGCATACCTATCGGGGTCATATTCGCCCTTGGAGATAGTTGAATTGGGATTTCGGCGCGATTTTGGCTGACCTAAAGGCTTGTGGCTGCGTCCAATACGGGCATAGGTTGTGGCGGCCGGGCGGGCAGGCCAAGTTTGACGAAATGGTTCCCTTTCACGGGGTTTGTTTCTAAAATGGGGGCTTGGGAGCCGGAAGGAATGGCAGGGTTTAAGGGTGCAGGATTTTGGTAGAGCGGGACGAGGGCAGACGGAGATAGGCAGACGGGGATAGGCAGAGCGGGATAGGGTAGAGCAGGACTTGCGATTTGGCAGGCGGCGAAGGCCGGAGGCGCGAAACATTTCGCCTATCTAAGCCGTATCTAAAGGCAGAGCGAACAGGTTGCACAGAGGGTGCCTTGGGCAGGTCACCCGGTCTTCAAGCGCAGTTCGCGAGCAATCCAGCCCTACTATTTGCCAGCAAGCGAGGAAGGTCAGAATGAAGACGTGGCAGAAGGTCTGTATCGGCGGAGCCGTCGTAGTCGGCATAGCCGGAATCGTCATTTATAGCGTTACGGCGGCAAACAGGGGCGTGGTAACCGTCCAAACGGCCAAAGTCGCCAAGCAGGATACGTTGGTGTCCATTGTGACGGCCTCGGGCGAAATCAAGCCGACGACGTACACGAACATGCAGGCGCAGGGATTCGGCAGGATCACTGCCATTCTCATCAAGGAAGGCGACCACATCAAGAAGGGCGACAAGCTGCTTTTGCAAGAGAATATTCAAGCCAATGCCGACGTGGCGGCGCAATCGGCGGCGATGAGCTCGGCGGAATCGGGCATTCAGGCGGCGGAGGCGAGCTATAAATCGGCGCAGGCGGACCTGGTTCAGCAGAGAGCGAACCTTGAAAAAGCGAAGCTCGATTACGATCGAGGAACGGGATTGTACAAAGATGGATTGATCCCGAAGCAGGACTTCGATCAGCGCAAATCCGTGTTCGATGCCGCAGAGGCGGCGGTCGATTCCGCGAATGCCCGGGTTTCACAGCTCAAGGCGCAAATGAGTCAATCGCGCTCTTCTCTGGATCAGAACAAAGCGGTTCTGACGCGGACGCGCGACATTTTGAATAAGACGACGTACACGTCTCCGATCGACGGAATTGTCAGCTATCTGCCGGTGCGGCTCGGCGAATACGTGGTTCCCGGCATACAGAATTCGAACGGAAGCTTTCTGATGACGTTGTCCGATATGTCTGTGGTAACTGCTGAAGTAAAAGTGGATGAAACGGACATCGTGAATGTCCGCATGGGCCAGGACGCGGACGTGACGATTGACGCGGTGCCCGGAAAGACGTTCCACGGCAAGGTGACGGAAATCGGTTCGCAAGCGGTGTTGCGCAGTTCCGGTCTCGCGACGACGCAGACCACCACGAGCACGCAGGAAGCGAAAGACTTCAAAGTCGTGGTGACGCTGGACAGTCCGCCGGAGAACTTGCGGCCCGGACTTTCCACGACGGCCAAGATTCGGACAGCGGAGAAAAAGGGAGTGGTTGCCATCCCGATCCAGGCGCTTGCGGTGCGCACTCGCAAGGATTTGGACGAAGCCGCCAAGGATGCGAACAGCAAGAGCAAAGGATCGAGCGTGTCCCTTGCGGCACCGCCACCGACGGCTCCCGGCGACCCGAAGAAAGACGAAGTGCAGGGAGTATTCGTGGTGAATGGCAAGAAAGCGGAATTCCGGCAAGTGGACACGGGGATTTCCGGCGTGACGGACATTGAGGTGACCAAGGGATTGCAGCCCGGGGACGAAATTGTCGTCGGAAGTTACAAAGCATTGCGTACACTCAAGCCGAACGCGCAAGTAAAGGTTGATAATTCAGCACCGAAGAAATCCGACGATCAGCAGAGCTAGGAGCGAGCATGCCGGTGGAGACGATGACACCAGAATCATACAGCCAGGAACTTGTTGATTCCGGCGTAGTCATTAAGACGGAAGGCCTGGCCAAAGTATACGAAATGGGCTCGGAGCAAGTGCACGCACTGAGTGGCGTCGATCTCGAAATTCGCAAAGGCGAGTACGTTGCGATTATGGGCCCGTCGGGTTCGGGCAAATCGACGCTGATGAACCTGATCGGATGCCTGGATTCGCCAAGTTCCGGCAAATACTGGCTGGCGGGCCGGCTCGTAAGCGAGCTGGACGACGACGAGCTGGCGTACATCCGAAACAAGGAAATTGGATTCGTGTTCCAGACGTTCAATCTTTTGCCGCGCGCGACCGCGCTTCACAACGTCGAACTTCCCTTGATTTACAACGGAACGCCCGCCGAAGAACGAATTGAGAAGGCGAAAAAAGCGCTGGAACGCGTGGATCTGACCAGCCGCATGAGCCACAAGCCGAACGAACTTTCCGGCGGACAACGCCAGCGCGTGGCGATCGCGCGCGCTCTCGTCAATTCGCCTTCGATCGTGCTTGCCGACGAACCCACGGGAAACCTTGACTCGAAAACCGGCGAAGAAATTATGGCGCTCTTCAAGAACCTGCACAGCCAGGGGAATACAATTATTCTCGTTACCCACGAGCATGACATTGCGCAAAATGCGCACCGCATTATCTTCATCCGCGACGGCAAAATTGCGTCGGACGAAGCCGTCAAGAAATAGCCGACACGTTAAGACACGTAAAATTGTTTTTCCCGGCCGGCGTTGCGGCGGGCACGGCAACTCTGTTCACGGCTCGGCAATTACGAGTGCTCCTGAACTACTCCTGTAATTTCGTTGTCCGCCATACGTGCCGCCGAACGCAAATAGGTGTGCGAGATGCGGTCGTGCCAGGTCAATTCATCCTCGTCCCACATGGCCCAAAGAAACCCAAGGAAAAAAGTACCGGCGGAAAGAAGATAGCCCGCCGCTCGCAGCAGTAACTTTCGTGGTGAAGGTTCTTCACCGGAAAAATCGACAACTTCGAGGCGGCGCAGCATCATGCCGGGCGTCGTTCCGCCGAAGACCGTGAAAAGAGAGAAGTATTGGAGGTAGACGATCGCGAAGGCGATGGTGTAAACGGCTGCGTTCATCTTGCTGAAGGTGAACTGGCCGCCGAGCGAGCCGAACAGCGTCAGGAAACCGCCGTAGGCGAAGAGCAAGCAAGCGCCATCGATCAAGGCCGCGATTCTGCGCTCGTCCATCGACGCGA
Source organism: Candidatus Acidiferrum sp. (assembly GCA_035310365.1). Lineage (GTDB taxonomy): Bacteria > Acidobacteriota > Terriglobia > Acidiferrales > UBA7541 > Acidiferrum. Next base: position 80,399 of record DATGEI010000067.1, on the reverse strand, counting down.
CGGGATAGAGACCAGGCGAGGGTTCAGGGTCAAGCGCGCGGCCGTCTGCTGGAGCAACTCCGTCGGCCGATTCGGCAAGAGGCAGAGACACGTCAATGAACATTTGGCCATCTTGTTGTTGCGGGGAAGGGACGCATCGCCCGATCGCAATCGTGAACGAAAAGTCGTCGGGCGCCACGTCCTCGCGCGGCTCCGCGACGGCCACGTGTTTCAGCGGTGCGGCGGATTGGTGTTCCGCGCCGAATGTGAACTGCGATTGATCCTCGTTTGGCGAAGATCGGCGGCGCCTGGCGCGATACGAAGCGAGGCGTTCCGATAGTTCGCTGCGCCAAGCGGCATCGCCGCCCGGAATGGCGTTCGAGCGGACGGAGTCACCGCCGGTTACGGGCAGTGTCGATTCACAAAAGCTGCAGATTCGTACGTTTGCGGGCAGTACGGCGCCACAATGCAAGCAGGTTTTTGTCACCGGTGTTTTTGCGCTGCGGACGCATGCACTCCGGCGAGGAGTGATCCGAAACTAGAATAGCATTTGAGACGGAATGTACAGCAAGAATCAATTGGCAGTGTATCGAATCAAACAGCAGGGTGACGACGAAGCAGAGCTCAATTGCTCATTTGCTGCGCGAACAGGTTGCGGCTGAATGCAATTCTGCGTCCAAGTACGACCGCTACGAAGTGGGTGCACTGACCGCGCTCGGAAGATGTCCAGCGTTCCAGCGAGGGCACGACGCGCGCCACGGTGGAACGAATCACGCCGAGCGTCCGGAAGTAAGCTCGAATCAAGCTGATCTCGCCGCGCTCTTCCGGCCGTTCCGGGCAGAGCTGCAAAAGTTGCACAACGCGCGCGAACTCTTCTTCGGATGCCGGACGAGTCATGCCCGTCACTTCCTGCACTTCCTGGGAGAGAGGCTCGCGCACGGACGAAGCGATGAGCGAGCGACAATAGGAAATAAAGAATTGCAGCAAAAAAATGATCGAACACGCGAGAATGAACGCGGCCATCATCGGAGCACCGCCAGGCGCGCGGGAACGAGGCGCGCTTCTTCTGGAATCCGCCAAAACGCGTAAACCCAAGCCGCCGGCAAGAAGCAGCCGACCAGCGGAGGCAAGATCTGGAACAGCGCGCTAAAGCCCGGATACAGATTGCGCAAGGCGTAATTCGCGGCAAGCAAGCTGAAGTAAACGCCGAGAGACAGGACCAGCTGAATCAAACGCGTCCGCGTCTCCCGCAATTTCAAGACGGCGGCCCAAAGAACGTACGTCAATACGAGCCCTACGAAATAAAGATTTTGCTGCAACTCGACGACAAAGCGAGTCACCAGCTTCGTTTCGGCCTGATGAACAACGCCGTAGGAAAACAGGGCCGTACCGCCGAGGAGCAAAACGGCGCCAAGCTTCACATACTGCTCGGCGTGCATCTCGCTAAACACTCGCGAATACAAACTGGTCAGGGCGAAGTACAGGAGGATCGTGAGGAGGGTATCGGAATAGTAGTAAAAATAGACGTATTCGCTCGAGGCAAGACCAAAATGTTGCAGGATGTTGTAGCGGCCGATGCTCACAAACAGGGACGCTGCCATGTACACGTTGAGGAAAATGTAAGGGCGCATGGCCTGCTTCTTGACCGCGCACACGATCACGCCCGCCTCAAGAAGAGTGCAAAGCGTCCAAATCAGATATCCGAATAGACCAGGCACGATTTTGTAAGACCTCGTCGCCCTGGCCTAATCCCCACAAAAATCTAATCCAACTTCTGCTGCGGGGACTTCGTTGTTACTTCCAGGGCGTTGGCGGAACCGGTGCTCCACCATTCTTCCACGGCGTTGGCGGTACCGGCGCGCCACCGTTCTTCCACGGCGTTGGAGGTACAGGTGCTCCACCGTTTGCCATGATCACTGCGCCGTTATCGTGCGCCGTAACCACGGTTTTCAGGCTCATGGCTCCCACCAAAATCAACATGGCGAGAAGAATAACCGTGAGTTTGCGTGACATTGAGTGCCTCCGAGGGATGTGAACAACCCGGGAGGTACTCTATCGCTAAATACACCAATGTCAAGCAGCCTGACGGCCAGGCCTGTGCCAAACCGGTACACGGTACTTGGCTTGGAGCTTTCGCTCCTGATTCGCCTCTCGGCGAATCGCCTTGCACCGCGACTTCGGCAGGTTAGGCGCCGCACCGTTGTATGAGCAACAGTACGGTGGTACCAAAATACTTAGTACCTGCTTCGGCCTTCGCAGTTCTCAGGCTAATCAGCCAGTCGTGATTCTCGGCGAAATGCCCCGTGCGGCTTGACGCGAGTAGTGCGGTATCCGTAGCATTAATGGTTCGTCCATGCCGGCGTAGCTCAGTGGTAGAGCGAGGGTCTCATAATCCCTAGGCCGTGGGTTCGATTCCCCCCGCCGGCACCACTCTTTCCACATTCTTTCTCCTTATCGTGCTGCGGTTCGGGTGACTTGCCGCGCCAAGTCGACTATGCAAGACTACGCGCCGCCTCGATGACCAAGCTTGCAAAGGATAGTGAGTCTTCCGTCGCGAACCGTTTCACTCGCGCCGTCGTCTTTGTGAATGTTCATTCCGGTCGCGGTCGATCGAGCAAGTTCTTACCTCGATTCGGCCCGGTGTTCCGCTCACACGGCATCTCTGTCGAAACGATCGAAACATCCAGCGCAGAAGAGTTGACAGCCCATGCAAAGCAGCAAATCGGGGCCGGCGTGCGGCTGTTCTTTTCCGCCGGGGGAGACGGCACATGCCAGGGTCTTGTCAATGCGGTCTATGGAAATGACGTTGTCGTCGGATTAATTCCGGCCGGTGGAGGAAATGATTTCGCGCGGGCGCTCGGTTTGCCCGCAAATCCAATTTCCGCTTTGCACGTCGGTCTGGCTGGTGAACCTCGCCCCGTCGATCTTGTGAAAATTGTCACCGCGGATGGCCGCGTGCGTTTGTACTTGGGCGGCGGTGGAATTGGCCTCGAAGCCGCCACGGCGCAGCATGCTTCCACCCGCTACCGCAATTGGCCCGGCCGGCTTCGCTACCTCGCGGCGGCGATTCGCGCTTACGCCGCGTGCGAGCCGAGCCGCATCCGCATCACGCTGGAGCCGGCTGAGGGAGCGGCCGTCTGGCAATCGGCTCTTCTCGCCAGCGTACTCAATACACCCACTTTCGGCGCGGGCATACGCATAGCGCCCACGGCGAAAATCGACGACGGCCTGCTGAACCTGGTTCTTTTGGATGAACTACGAGTGGGCCGATTGCTGCTGCTTTTGCCGCGGCTCGCGTTGCGCGGCACACTCAACTTGCCCGCACTCCGCACGATGACCGTGCGCAGGCTGCGAATCGAAACGGAGCGGCCCGCGATGTTTGAGGGCGATGGAGAATTGCTGGGGCCGACGCCCGTAGAGATTGAAGTCGTGCCGCGGGCGATGCAATTTTTGGCGGCGAAGCAGGCAAAACGCTGATTTCTATTTCTTGTCCAACTTTAGCGTCAGGACAATCTCTTTGCGATTGTCAAAGCTCGAAACTTGCCGCGTCGGCGATTTGGCGCCGTCTTTTTCCGCGTGCACTTCGTAATCGGCGTTGGGGTCCAATCCGCTGAAGCGGAAGCTTCCCTCGCTGTCTGCAATGTAGCTGCGAACTTGATTGGTTCGCAAATTCTTCAAAAAGACGACGCCGCCTTGCACCGTGGATTCACTCTTATCCACCACGACGCCGCGCACCGTGCGCAGCTGCGACTCTTTCTTCGCGTCCTGCGCGTAGGACGCAACGCACAAAACCAGCATTGCCAAAATGAATACAATTCCGGTGCGGCGTTTCATGACGGTTTGCTCCCCTCGCGTTCCATGTGAAACACCAATTCTTCCACTCGGTCACTTCCGGTCGCGTCCACCGTCTTTTTCTGTTCGGCGCTTCCTTTGCCGCTTACCGACACCTCGTATTGTGCGCCTTGCACAACGCGAATTGCGAATTCGCCGCGAGAATTGGCCACATCCTTCCAGCGATACGACTTTTGCCCCGCTTTGCGAATCTGAATCCGCGCGCCCGCAAAGCTCAAACCTTCCTCTGTAAACACGGTTCCTTTGATCAAAAAGTCGTGCTGGTGCCTGGAACTGGACTTTTTCTTGTTCGTTGATTCGGCCGGCACGGTTTGTGGCGCGGGAGCCGGCTGCGACGAGGAAGGATTCTGCGGAGAAACGACGAGAGGCAAAAAAGAGAAAACCGTTACGAAGATGATCAAACGCCGCCAGCCGCGCATAAAAGGCTCCCCGTAATTAGATGACAGGCGAGGTAGACACGCTGCCTTCGGCGCTGCGCAGCTTGCGGTTGCTACTCGTCTTCTTCCTCGTCGTCGGTTTCGTCGTCGTCATCATCGTCGTCGTCATCGTCATCTTTTTCGGCGACGTCGTCCTCGCCGTCTTCGTCTTCTTCCACTTCATCGTCGTCCGAGATGACGTTCACGTGCACCGGGTGAATTTGCGTCACTTCCATCTCCGCTTCACACTCGGGGCAGCTCAGGATCTCTCCCTCTTCCACTTCGTCTTCATCCACATCGAGTTCTGCAGCACAATCAGGGCAGCGGATCACGGCCACTTCCTCCGTAGTGAGATTCCCCGGTTGGGCGTCACGCTCGGAGCCGCCCTCACCATTCAGCGTATTATATACCGTGCGGGGCCAAGTCGAATCCAGCACCCGTTTTGGTTGTGCTGTGTGTAGCCGGGAGTTCACTCTACCTTACTAATGGCTTCCCCTCGCGAATACCCGGAACGCCCCATTGTCGGTGTCGGCGGCGTATTGATCGAAGACGGAAAGGCGCTGCTCATTCGCCGCGGTTCGGAACCGTTGCTGGGCCAATGGTCGATTCCCGGCGGCACGCTGGAGCTGGGCGAAACGCTCCGGGAAGGCGTGGCGCGCGAAATGGCGGAAGAAACCGGCATAATCGTTCGCGTCCTGGACTTGATCGAGGTTTTCGAGCGGATCAATCCGTATTTGGCGCCAGAAGCGCGCGACGCGAATGTGCGCCCACGTTTTCATTTCGTGATCGCCGATTATCTTTGCGAAAAAATCAGCGGAGAAGCGGCCGCCGGCGGCGATGCCACGGATGTCGCTTATGTGGCGGAAGAAGATCTGCCTCGGTATCAACTGACGGAGGCGGCGATGCGTGTTTTGCGCAGCGCGTTTGCCATGGATCGCAATCGTCGAGCCGTGCGGCGGCCTTAAATTGTTTCTTCGCGCTATCGCGCTTTCGCAATTTCGATGCTGCCGTTGGTGTTGGCCAGGTCGAGCGTGCAGGCGCCATTGCCGATCGTGCCGTTGAGTACATCGGAACCTATCGTGCCCGTCGCCGTGATGGGCAAATCGGTGGAGATCTTCCCAAAGGAAGTGTGAGCGGAAACCTTGTATCCGCCATTTGCCGGGAGGCGCACAATCATGTGGGAAAAAGATGTTTTGAGGGAAATGTCTTTGCAGGAGTTCGACGCCGACGCGGTGACTTCGATTGCGCCGTTTTGATTGTCCACGTGAATCTTGCCGCCCACGCCGTCTAAATTGACTCCGCCGAACGACGTATTCACTCCCGCGTCGCCGCTGATTCCGGTGGCCGTCACCGCGCCGTTGGTGTCCTGTGCCGTCAAATTGCCCTTGATATTTCTTACGTCGACCGAGCCAAAACTTGTTTTCGCAAAGAGGTCGCCCTCGACGCCATTCGCATCGATGTTTCCGTTGCCGGTGACGAGCGTCGCGCCCTTGTACAGATTCGTGGCTTCGACTCTTCCAAACGAGCTTTTGATGTTTGTCGCGCCATGGATCTCTCGCGCCTGCACCTGCCCATTATTGTCTTGCACTTGCAGCGAACCGCCAATGCGCTCGGCGACGACTTCGCCAAAGCTCGTGGCCAACTCGGCGTTGCCGGTGACATCGGAGGTTTCGATTCTTGCGTTGTTGTCGTGGACCATAAGACTTCCGCCAATCGTGCGGGCGGTCACGGTGCCGAACGAGTTCGTCACGGCCAGGTTTCCCGTTACGTTCGTCACTTCGATATTTCCATTTCCGCCGGAGATCGTGGTATTGCCGCTCAGTTGCGTTGCGGTGATATTTCCGAAGCGGTTCTTTACGTCGACCGCCCCTTTTACGTTGCCGACCGTCACGCTGCCGTTGTTGTTCACGATCGTGCTGGCGCCACTTGCGTTGCTCAATTCAATTCCGCCAAACGCATTGGTGATTTTCGTCTGCCCGGCGTCCTTCACATCCACCGTGCCGTGGCCATTTTCGACCCGCGTCCAGCCATGCGCGCCGCTCGTTTCGACGTTTCCAAAATCGTTTCGAAGCCACAGCGGCGCATCGGCGGGCAACGTGACGTCGTAATCCACGGAGTAAGAAGTTCGCTTCCACTGGATGCGGAACACGTATTTCGAGTGATCGTCGGGATAAACGGTTTTTACGTGCACGCCGTCGCTCGTCTGCTGCACTTCGATTTGGATCTTGTCGCTGAATTCTTGCGCTTCCTCTTTCGATTTTCCCTGCACGCGAATCGTGGCCACGATTTTTACGTCGTGCCCGCTGCCGCCGGTTACGCGCACATTACCGAAACGGTTGTCGAGGCTAAGCCCCTGCGCGCCGGCGAGCGGCACTGTTTTTTCAAAAGTCCGCTCAACCTGATCTTCGGGATGGTTCGCCGCGCGGGCAGAGGCGCCGGCGAAGAGCAGAATCGATGCAATCGCGACCCCGCGAAAAATTCCCCGCTTGCGATTTTGTGTAACCGTCTCCGTCGTCATCTCTTCGTCTCCAGAATCTCTTGCAACGTGTCTTGTTTTTCCTGATACATCGCCAGCAGCTGCCGCCGCAGGTGCGCATTCGCGGGGTTTTGCCCCGCCTCCGCGCGCAGTTCGCCGATCGCGTTGTCCAGCACCAAAAGTTTTTCCCGGTAACTGGCCATCAGCGGTGTGGCGGCCGTTTCCAGCTGCGGCCGTGCCTGCGCATCGAGTTTGTCGATTGCCTTTTGGTATGCCGCCTCGGCACGCTCCACGTCATTCACCGCGCTGTTCTTCAAGAACACTTGATTTTGATCGCCGGGCGGAACGTGGAGAATCTTCCAGGCGGTGCCGCTCACAACGACAAGGACGAACAATGCCGCCACCGTTTGCCACTGCACCTTCGACGCGCCAATCGAATTCAGCCAGGCCCGCAGGCGTGAAGGTTTTTCCGCCATTTGCTCCGCAAGACTTCGCTCAATCCTGGTCCAGAGGTACGGCGTTTCCCATTCCTGCCGCAGTTCTCCCGCCGCGGCGGACATGCTCTTCCATATCCGCAACTCTTCGCCGCACTCCGCGCAGCTTGCCGCGTGCGCTTCGAGCGCAGCCCATTCCGCCGCGCTGCCATCCATAAAAATACGTTCCCGGTCCGCGCAACTTACGTTCATCTCGTTCACCTTGCCTCCGCTTCTCGGCTTCGCGGCGGCTCCAGCATCGTCCGCAAATTCCTTTTTGCCTGAAACAGCGTGTTCTTCGAAGCCGTTTCCGTAATTTCCAGCATCCCGGCAATTTCCGCGTGGCGGAAGCCTTCCACCTCGTACAACAAAAAAATCTGTCGCTGATGATCGCTCAGCTTCTCCATCGCGCGTTCGAGCGCCAATTTCAGGGAAGGATGTGCGCCGGGGGCGCGACGTTCGGGCATCGGCGATTCGTCCGTGCCGTCGCCCGTCACTTCCTTCTTCCGCATGCGGCTGCGCCGCGCGTCATAACATGTGTTGATCAAGATTCGAAACGTCCACGTCACGAAGCTCGATTGCGCGCGAAATGTGCCGATGCTTCGTTGCACCTTCAGAAAAGTTTCTTGCACCGCGTCTTCCGCGTCGCTGGCGCTGCCGAGCAGATTCCGCGCAACGCTTTTCATGCGATTTCCGTACAGGGAATACAGACGCTCGTAGCCATGCATTTCGCCGGCAAGGCACGCGGCGGCAAGCTCCCGGTCTTCGGGACGCACTTCGCCCGAGGCCGGCGCTAACCCGCTTGCTGGATTTTCTGCAAGTCCCACCCGGCTCCCTCGCTCTTGCTCCTGGCTAGAGATTCTAGCCTCCCAAGGCAGTGCAAGTCGCATCGTTGCCATACCTCGCTCCTAAGGTATAGACGACGCCGGGACGCGGAATGTCAGGGGTGCGGCCACGCAATTGTGGCCGCCTAACCCGTTGAATGTAGGGTTGTTATCGGCGAGCCGCGACGGCGGGTGGGTCGGACGGGCGCAAGCCGAGATAGATTTTCCCGTGGAACGGACTGTTTTCGTGATCAATCGTCACGACGGAAATCGGATCGTCGTCCGTAATCAGCAATCGCAATTGTTTTGCGTTGGAGGCGACGTCAAAGACAAACGACGTCAGATAGCTTTCGCCGGGCCGCAGCGGTTGCGCCAACGGCGTCGAAATCTCTTGCACGGCATTCGCATTTACGTGCGTCGGAAAATACCGCCGGCCGTTCGAATCCTCGAGCGAAACCAATCGCGGAACGGGAGTGAGCGGCTCATTGCCGCGGTGCCGCGAAATGCTGTTTTCGTCGAACCAGGATTTCAGCCGCACAACGACGTATTCGCCATTTGCCTGGCTCGCGCTGGTTTCCGTTCCGAGCGTTGCCGCCGTCCGCACCGATTCGATGGAATAGGCGATGTGGCAATCCGGCTCGCAAAAATATTTCCGCTCGCCCGCGGGCAGCGTCTTGCTGGAGCTTACGATGCCGGTGACGACGAGAACGATTCCATAGCCGCACGCGCAAGCGATGGCCAGCAAACCGCCCATTCGCACGGCGAGCTTCGCGCGCAGCACCGATCCGAACAAGACGACAGCGAGGCCGCCCGCAATCGTCAAGGCCGAGCCGAGAAACAGCAACAACATCAAATGCGCCAAACGCGGTGTTTCCGCCATGACTCTCTCCGATGATTCCGATTCCACTTCGCGTTAGCTCACTGCTTCTTTCGGCAGCCCGCCGCGCGTTTTCTCTCGCCGATGAAATTCGTTCACCGCCGCTTCCAAATCCGACGGAACATAATCCGGCCATCGCTTTTGCAAAAATACAAATTCCGCAAACGCACATTCCCACAACAGAAAATCCGAAAGCCGCTGTTCGCCGCCGGTTCGAATCAGCAGGTCCACTTCCGTCGAACCGCCGCGCAACACTTCCGACAACACATCCGAAAATGTTTCCGGCGAAAGCTGCGTCGCTTTGTAAAACCGGCAAGCCGCTTGATAGATTGCTTCGCGCGCCGAGTAATCGATCGCCAATCGCAAATGAAGCCGTTTACCGCGGGCGGTTACAGCTTCCGCGTCGGCGATCGCCTGCCGCAGCGTCGCGGGAATCCGGTCGCGCCGTCCGATCACGCTCAACCGCACGCCTTCTTCCAGGCAGTGCGTCGTTTCCGTCAGCAGATATTCGTGCAGCAAACGAAGGATCGCGTTCACCTCTTGCGCCGGCCGTTTCCAGTTCGCCGAGGAAAGCGCGAACAGCGTCAGCGTATGAATTCCCAACCGTGGCGCCGCTTCGATTGCGCCGCGTGCCGCTTCCGCTCCCGCCCGATGGCCGGCCGAGCGCGGCAATCCGCGCGACGTGGCCCACCGCCCGTTGCCGTCCGTGATGATGGCAACGTGCAAGGCCGGCGCCGGAACGACCGGCGCCGCCGAAAAGATGTGTTGCAAAACAACGTGTTGAACGCTCATGAGAACCGCTTTCTCCGCCGCAAAGCATTGGTGCAAATAACTTTATAATGTAAAGTAACCGGGCAAAATTTTTTACCCTTCTCGCGTCGCCCGAATCAGCGCCTCCATGTGATTCAGGTATCGCTCGAGCGCGCGCCGCCCCGTCCCGTTAAGCCGGTATTCGGTCTTCGGCAGCCGGCCGTCGAACGACTTCGTGCAGACAATGTAGTCCGCCTCTTCGAGCTTCCGTGCATGCACGCTCAGATTCCCATCCGTCGTCTTCAGAAGATTTTTCAGCTCGTTGAACGTCAGCGAACGATTCACCGCCAGCGCGCTGACGATTCCAAGGCGAATCCGCTCGTGAATCAGACGGTCCAAATCCGGCGACACCGCTTCCCGCGCATTTCCGCGCACGGCGCTGAGCGGCACGGCTTTTTCGCGCTGCGCTTGTTCCTGTTTTGCCGTCGAACTTCTTGCCATAAATTCCCGCTATCCGCCGAATCGGCGCGCGATCCAGATTCCAAACCCGATTTGCACACCGCCGAATCCCGTTGCCATCAGCGCGTCGCCCCATTGTGCCGGCACAAACAGCGCCACCGCGCCCAGAATCATCAAACACAAACCCATCACCGGCACAACCCGAACGGAAAACGCGCCGCCCGTCACAATCGCCGTGCCGTACAGCAGCAGCCACATGCCCGGCAGCGTGGCATACAAACCGGCATGAACCAGTGCATACGTCAGCAAGCCGCCCGCCAAAATCGCCGGCGCAAAGCTCAACAAAAACTTTCGGCCCGGTCCGGAAAAAAGCTGTGCATTCGCGCGGTGCGCCTTGGTGGCCGCCGCCGGCGCCGCGATCGCCACGGCGATGCCCGCTTCGAGCAGCCAGACGAGCAACCATCTCGCTTGCGTCGCCTGCTGCGAGGCGAAATACGCCGCGGCAAGCGCCGTGATGCCCATGGCCACGCCGCCCCATCCCGGCACGGCCGTAAATTCAGCCGCGCTGGCCATCGTTTCGCTAATGTAGCGGAGATGATCGGCGGCGCGGGCGTCGATGGGAATCGGTTCGGAACGCGGCACGCGGGATGGATTGCGCAAGGCCATGAGGACAGGGTACGCGGGAATCGCGTTGCTGTCAAGTACTTTATGCGACAAAGTGTTACGCCCCGGAACCCGGCTTCTGCCGCCGGTATCGCCCCCGCATCGCGTTCCACCGAATCGTAAACACATCCAGGAACATCTGCACGCTGTCGCGAAACATGTTGACCTTCGTGGCCGGCGAGTGCGACCAGCGCACCGGAATCTCCACCGATTTCAATCCATGGTGGCGCGCAAGATAGAGCAGCTCCGGGTCGAACCCGAATCGCTCAATCCGCTGCTGCGCAAAAATAATTTTGCAGCGCTCGCGCCGAAACGCCTTGAATCCGCATTGCGTATCCACGAACGGCAGCAACAATACAGTGCGCACAATCTTGTTAAAAATGATTCCGGCAAATTCGCGAAAGCCCGATTCATGCACCGAGATTAAGTTTCGATCGAGCGCGCGCGAGCCGATCGCCACGTCGTATTTGTCCATCGCGGCAAATAACTTGTCCGCTTCTTCGATCGGCGCCGAAAGGTCCGCATCCGTGAAGAGCACGATGTCTCCGCGCGCCTCCATCATTCCGTGGCGCACGCTGTAGCCTTTGCCGCGATTTTCGCCGTTGGAAACCACGCGCAGTTGCGGTATCCGCTTGCGGAAAGTTTCCGCCACGGCCGCCGTCTTGTCTTTCGAACCGTCGTCCACGACCAGCACTTCCGTCTCGCGTCCGGACTTTGCGATGAAATCCGCGATCAATTCAAGCGAAGGAGGCAGCCGCAGCTCTTCGTTGTACGACGGAATAATAATGGAGAGGACGGGATGGGGCTCCATACGTTCACGCCGGCGCAAGTGCCGCCGCGTGCCTCTCCCATGCCTTCGTTTTCAAAATGTCTTCGATCTGCGCAAGCGCAAAGTCACACTCTTCCAAACTATTGTAAAAATGCGGCGAAATCCGGATGCCCGCCTTCGGCCGGAAATCCACGAGAATCTCCCGCGCCAGAAGTTCGCGGCACACTTCCGCCGCGTGCGGACAATCGACGGAGACGGTTCCCGCGCGTTCCGCCGGATCGTCAGGCGTATTGATGCGCCAGCCGCGTCCTTTTGCGCCGGCGATCAATCGCGCCGTCATTTCGATCGACTTTTTCCGGATCTCGCGCACGCCAACGGCGTTCAGAATTTCAAGCCCCGGCTGACACGCGTAAAGCGCCGGTATGTGCGGCGTTCCGTTCAAATAGCGAAAGGAATCCTCTCGCTGCTCATTCGCTCCCGTTTCGAACGCGAACGGCCGCTGGTGCGCAATCCATCCCGTCAGCGCCGGCCGCAGCTTCGCGCGCAAATCCTCGCGAACATACAGGTAGGCAACGCCCGGTCCGCCGCAAAGCCACTTCAACACGCCGCCCACCGCAAAATCCACGCGCAGTTCCCGCACATCGAAAGGAATCGTTCCCGTTCCCTGAAACACATCCAAAATCACCCGCGCGCCCACGCGATGCGCTTTTTCGACGATCGCTTTTGCATTCACGATGAACGAGCTGCGAAACAAAACCAGCGAAATCGGCACGAGCAGCGTCGTTTCGTCGATCGCCGCCAAAAATGCGTCCAGGTCGAAACGCACCGGGTCCGCGCTCGGCACCACTTCAATCCGCGCGCCCTGCCGCGCCTGCTCGTGGTAAAAATATTGAATCGAGGGAAATTCCAGCTCCGTCATCACCACTTTGTTGCGCGGTCCGCGAAAATCGAAACACGATGTAATCACGGCCTGCGTTTGCGTCACATTCTGGTGCAGCGAAATCTCTCCGGGCCCGGCTCCGATCAGCGGCGCCACTTTATCGCCGACGCCGACCGCCATCTCCCACCAGCCTTCTTCCCACGCGCGGACGCCGCGCGACGCCCAGGAATCGGCATACGCCTGCAAATTTCCGTACACGCCGCGCGGCATCGCGCCCAGCGAATTGCTGATGAGATACGTCGTCCGTTCCAGTATCGGAAACTCTTTTCGCCACGCCAGCAGATCAGTCATTCTTCGCCATTCCATTGCGCGGACTTCGTTTTTGGTACGCGCGCCAAATAAAGTAGCACAGCGTCAGGAAGCCAAGCCACGGCGGCCCGGCCAGCAGAGACACGTGAAAGTCCGGAATCCACCATGTCGACAGCAGCACGGCAAACAGCGCCACGAGGCCGATCAATGAACTCCACGGGCCGCGCGGCGCGAAGCGCGCAAACTCCCGTTTTTCTTCCCTCATCTTCCGCCGAAATCCCAAATGCGTCGCCAGCGTCATGATCCAGATGAAAGGGCCGCCAAAGAACGCCACGCCAATCAGAAAAAGAAACGCCGTATTTTTGAACTTCCAATTCAACGCGATCGCCGCGGCCATTCCCAAGCTCGAAGCCAAAACCGCCGCCACCGGCATTCCGCGCTTGCTCAGCTTCCCAAGCGTTCCTGGCGCGTACCCTCCGCGCGAAAGCGAAAAAAGCATTCGCGCCGTGAAATATAAATTACACAGCGCGCTCGAAAGCGCCGCCGTGAGCACCACGAAATTCATGATGTGGCTCGCCGCCGGAATTCCCACTTTTTCGAAAACGGTCACGAATGGACTTTTGTCCAGTCCAATCTGCTCCCACGGCACAATGCCCACAACCAGCGCCAGCCCGCCCAGATAAAACAAGGCCAGAAATCCAAGCGTCCGCTTCAGCGCCCGCGGCACCGCCGTTTTGGCATCGGCGGCCTCGCCCGCCGTCACGCCAACAATCTCCAGTCCCAGAAAACTGAAAATCGCCATCGTCACGCCAAGCCCCACTCCCGCCCACCCGTTCGGAAAGAATCCTCCGTGGCCGGTAAAATTTCCCGTGCCAATTCTCGGAAACCCGAATCCCAAAACCAGCGCCGTACCTAAAATCAGGAACGCCACGATCGTCACCACCTTGATCATCGCGAACCAGAACTCGATCGTTCCAAAGTTCTTGATGCTCAACGTGTTCATGTAAATCAGTGCGGCGGAAAAACCGGCAATCCAAAGCCACGACGGAATATTCCGAAACCAGAATTGGCAATAAATTCCCGCCGCCGCCACTTCGCTTCCCACAATAATCACGAGGCACAGCCAATACGTATACCGCGCCACAAATCCCGCCCACGGTCCCAAGTACATCTCTGCGTACAAGCCGAACGACCCCGCCGCCGGATGTTCCACGGCCATCTCCGCCAGCGCCCACATGACCGTCAACGCAATGAGCGCGCCCAGTGCAAAGCTTAAAATCACCGCCGGACCCGCCAGCTTCACGGAAATTGCGCTCGTCAAAAAAAGTCCCGTGCCGATCGTGCTGCCCAGCGCGATCATGGCCACCTGGGCGGAGCTCAACCGGTGTTGCAGCCCGGCTTCCCGCTGCACCAGTTCATTTTCTCCGCTGGCCGCACGCAACTGTTTTGCTTGGTCCGCTTCCGTCATGGCGTCGCATCCTAACAGAGTCGGCTCGCATCCCCAACCCGCGCGCTTCGCACTTTCTTCAACACCGTCTTCCGCCGCAATACTCCAATTTCACTACGCACACGATTCCTTCGCGTACCCCCTGTTCGCTCGTACAGTCACCAGGCGAGCACGCCTGTCCCTTGACATTCTCCATCCTCGTTACCCGCCTTCTTACAATGATTCTCGTGGCGGCCACGCTGAGTGCCGCCGGTATAAAAGGCAGGTAAGTCATGAAGGCCATCTTCGCTTTAATCGTCATCTACGTCGGAACATTCCTCGTCGCCATCCAGGGTGCATCGAACGCACCGGTTCAGGCGGCTCCACAAGAAGCCGCCGCTCCGAAACCACTTGCCGCAAAATCCATCGACCCGCAAAAAGACGCGGACATTCGTTCGCTGCTCGAACTCATCGGTGCGCGCGATATGATTCAGGAGGCCGCGGCCGGCTCCACCGAACAATATCGCCAGAAATTGATTTCTCTCGCGCCCAACGACGATAAAGCGCGGGAATCCGTCAATTCCTACCTCGCCGTTTTTCAAAAGCAATTTGATGTGGACGCGCTCGCCGATCAATTGGTCGTCGTCTACGACAAGCACTACAGCGACGACGAAATCAAAGGCATGCTCCAGTTTTTCGGTTCGCCGCTCGGCCAAAAAGTTGCCATGGAAATGCCCACAATTTCGAAAGAGGTGCAGCTCGCGACCCGCAACGTTTCGGCTCAGGCTGCTCGCGCCGCATGGCAGGAATTTCACGCCCAGAACACGGACTCGCAAGGAAAGCGCCCGTTCGCCGGCCGCCGCAAATGGCAAAATCAGGATGGTTCGAATCAACAGGCGCAAGCCAACGCGCAACAGCCGTGATCTTTTTCCATCGCGATTCGTTTTTTTTGTTGAACCCTACGGAAACCGCTTCTTGATCTTGAAGTCGATGCCGAACGTTCCGTTCTGATCGCGCAGCGCCACAATCGAAATATTCCGATTCACGTTGTATTCCACCTGAATCACTTGCTGTTGCGTCGAGCTCACGTTCGAAACGTACGTAATCGTCAGATTCCGCGTCACCTGCTGCTCCACGGTCACGCGCGCCGCCGCGCTCTGCTCCGATCCGCTCGAACCCACGCCCGCAAGACCGGGATCGACGCGCAGCTTCGTGATTCCAAACAATTTTTCGAGCCTTCCGCCCAGTTGGCTCGAGACCGCTTCCGACAAAATCGCCGACGCGCCCGATCCCGGGCTTTGCGCCGCGCCCGTTCCTCCCGCTCTCACTTCCGCTTCCGAACTCGTCTGTCCCAGCGTCAGCAGCGTCACGATGTCGTTGCCCGGCAACGGCGGATCGGAACGGTACGACAAACTCAATTTGCTCGCCGAGCCGCTGAAGTTCAGCGTGATCTCATATTGCTGGATCGTCGTCGTCGCCTCGATGTTGATGTCCGGATCGATATTCAGCGGCCGCGCGAAATTCAAATCGCCGCGCGCCACGCGATAGCGGTTTCCATGAAAATAGAGGTCGCCCGAAAGCACGTGAATGTGCCCAAGCAAAATCGGATGTTCCCACGTTCCCCGCACGCGCAAATTCGCGTCCGCTTCCAATTCCGCGTTGGGCCATTCCATCCGCGCATCGGGCGTCGAGAGCGCTTCGATGTCGAACTGCAAATTCTGCAAAAAGCCCGCCGGCGGACCGCCGTTTTCGCGGGACGCGATCAGTGCGCCGGCCGTTTCCAATCCGCCGGAAAGGTTTACCCGGTCCACCACCACTTTTCCGGAGAGCACCGCGGCTTCCGGCGTGCCCGCCAGCCGCAAATTTCCCGCCACCTGCCAGCTCATCCCTTCCGGATACCGGATTCTCGCCCGATCCGTTCGCGCGCTGATGTCGTAGTGAATCGGCCGGTCGGCATAGTTCACGCTTCCCGTTAACGTCAGCGTTCCTCCGCCCGCTTCCGCCGTCAGGTTGTCGAAGGAAAGGCGCGTCGCGTCGAAAATCAGGTCGCCTTTGATCGCGCTCAGTCCGGTCGGAAAATCCGCCATTCTCGCCGACGCATTGTCGATGTGCACCCGCCCCGTGATTCGCGGCCGGTCCAGTGTTCCTTCGAATGACGCATTAATCTGTGCCGGCCCGCGCGCGTCCAGATCCGGCACGAATCCGCTCACGAGCCGCAAATCGACCGCACCGTTCAATTTCAGCGCCACGGCGCGACGTCCCGTAAATCGCACGCTCCCTTCCATTTTGAAGTTTGTATCTTTGCCTTTGAACGTCACCGGATCGATGTTTATTTCTTCCGTCGACGCTCTGAAATGAACCGGCCCCGAATTCTCCAGTTGCACGTTTGCGTAGTTAAACGCCAGCCGTGAAAAGTTCGCGTCCATCACAATCGCGCCGGGCCGGCTCAGATTTCCTTCCAGCGCAATTTCGCCTTCCGCGCTGCCATGCCCGCTGAAGGTGCCAAGATGCAGGTAGGTCACCAGAAATGGATCGAGGTTTATGTTTTTGAAGTAGGCCTTGCCATGGATCGGATAGGGCTCCGCTAGTCCAACCGTGTAGCCGCCGGAAATGCTTCCATCCGTCATCGCCGACGTCAGCTCGAGCTTCGCTTCGCGTCCATCGGACGTGAGGGCGCCGTCAAAACTTCCGATTGTTTCTTGTCCCACTCGCAAATCCACGATGTGCATCGTTCCTTCGCCCAGCGGCGTTCGCGCCGGTCCCGACGCTTTCAATCGAAATGTCATCTGTCCGGCCACCGGCAATCGCGGACTTTGCAATCGCGCAAAATTCTCAAGCGGAAGCGCCGCGCCCACCAGGTCCAGCGAAATATTTCCATCGGAAAACCGGTAACCCGCGCTCCCCGTGACGACGCCCGCGCCGCCTCTTTCTTTTCCCGGCGCGAATAGCCTCAATTCCGCGTTCGAAATGCGAACCTCGTCGGGCATTGCATTCAGCTGCCCGCGCAGCCGGTTGAAAGTTACGCCGTACGCTTTCCCTTCCGCCAAATCGAAAAGTCCATTGATCGCTGGATTGGCCCGTGTGCCGTGCCCGTGAAACTGTCCCGTCAGCGTGCCTTCCACCTGATATTTTGCCGGCACGAATCCTTGAAAACTTTCCAGCGGAACTTTCTCGAAATTCAAGTCCGCGGTCCACTCGTTTTCCGGCCGGAAAACCCAGTGATCCAGATCGAGCGATCCTTCCACGTCCGATTGCATCGCGCCAAGCCGCGCATGTCCCTGTGAAATCGATAGCTCGGACGGCGAATACGTCATGTCCGCTTCGACTGAATCAAATCGCAAATCCCCGTACGTTACGCCCTCGCCCCGCACATGGCCCGTAAACGTCGGCTCGCCCAGCGGACCCGACAATTTGCCGCTCCACTTCGCGCTGCCCGTCAGCGGGGTCTTCGTTCCATCCGGATTCGGGCCACGGATCGCATCGATAAAATCCGCGTACGCTTCAAGCCCGCCGGTCTCGAATTGCATTTCCAGCGCCGAGCCGCGAGATCCCAAACCGCCAGCCGCGTGAATCCGGCTCGTCGGCGTGTCGAATTCCGCCGTGCCCAATTCCAGCAGGCCTTTATCGTACCGGTAACGAAAACTCGCCCCTCCCGCCACGGGAATGTGCTTCGCCGCCAGTTCCGCCGGCGGATTTAGATCCATCGTTCCGTCAATCTCGAAATGTTCGAACGGACCGGTCCACGACTCCACCGTGTCCGCCGTCACCACCGAATCCCAATGCAATTCGTCCACCGGAAAATTCGCCTGCTCCAGCGCCGGAAATAGTTGCGCCATGTGAACATTTTGCACGTGCGTCTTCGCGACAAATTGCAGCGTCGCAAACTTCATCGTCACCGGCCCGCTTACCGTGCCGCCAAACGCGATCGCCACAAAATCGGGCACTTGCAATCCGTTTTTGTCCAGCTTGTAGTTGCCCCGCGCTCCAATGCCCGAATCGCGAAAGCCAACGTAGTTCAAATCAATCTCCGAACCCACGAAGTTGCCGCTCGCAAGCAAAGCTCCGCCGCGAAGCGTCCCTTCGCCCCGCACATCCACTTTTCCCGCCGGCGTCATCGGCGCTCGCAGCGTTTTTTGAAAATCCAGCAAATCCATCCACGCCCGGTACTTGAATTTCCAGTTTGGCGCGCGATAGTCGCTCAGCTCCGCCTGCAAATCCATTCGCGAGCGTCCCGCGCCGACGAGCGCCTGCTCCACGATGAATCCGTCGCGCTGAATGCTGAACTTGGCCGAAAGATTCACCGGCACCGGCACAAACCGCTTCGCCGCGAATTGCACCTCCTTCCAGTCCAGCGCTCCCACATAAATCGGTTTCTCCGCGTCTCCACCCGCCTTCAGCGCCAGCCGAAATTCCGATCCTTGCAGCGCCAGCGGCGTCCCCACGTCGTTGTAAAGAATCCAGCCGTCCTGCACCTGCACCTGCTTCACGCGCAAGTCAAACAGCGTTTCGTTCATCGGTTTGCCGCGCTGCTGTTTCGCCGCCGAGGGCGGCGCCGGCACATTCGTCGATCCGTCTTTTTCCACGCGGATATGCACGCGCGGCTGCGTAATCTTCAGTTCGTCGAGCGAAACTCGCCGTCCCCAGAACGAATCAATCCGCAATCCCGCGTCGATTTCGGTCGCGCTGAACAGCGGCCCGCTTCCGCCGGGCTCTTTTCCGTGAATCGTCAATCCGCGAATCTTCGCCCGCAGCGACATCCATTCAATCGACAGCGAATCCACCTCGCACCATCCGCCCACCGTCGCGTTCAGCCGCCGGATCAATACCCGCTTCAAAAACGGATTTCCCGCGCCGCTGCCGAAAAAAATTATCAATCCCAGCGCAATCAGCGTGAGCTTGATTCCCAGCACCCACGCCGTGTGCCGCAGCCATCTCCATTTTCGGCGCCGCGTCTCTTGCGTCATCTTTCGCCCTCATTCGATAGCTTCGTGATGCGCAATCTCTCCCGGCTTTCTTTCAACCATTTGTCGGCTTGTTCGTTGATTCCTTTTTGGATCAGCGCTTCCTGAATCACGTCTCGCGCCGCATCGAACGACGGTGGCTCCTGCCCGCGCGCCTTCGCCCTCGCCATTACCGCCTGCTCGTAAAAATCTTTTATCGCCTTTTCGTCCACTTGCACCGTCGGCCGGAATCGCGAATCCAAATAGTTGCTCAAGTAAACCTGCGCCGTCACCATCTGCCGCACGTCCGCTTCGCTCAGCCCCGCTTTCGCGCGTTGCGCCTCATAATCTTCCGGCTTGGCAAACGACCGCATCAGCCGCTGTATTCCGCGTTCCACGTCCGCGTCCGACGCCGCCGGAAACCGCGAAGCTTCCGCCTCTTTCCGCACAATCCATTGATCGATCAAACGTTCCAGAATGATCGCGTCGCTTTCCGCTTTTCCGTCCACGAGCGCCTGATACCGCGCCAGCTGCTCCACGTCGCTCTGCAAAACAATCTCTTCGTCCACGCGCGCCACGATTCGGTCCACGACCTTCTGCGCCGCCGTCGGCCTCGCGCCGCCGCCAAGCGCCAGCAGTGCCGCAAGCATCACGCCATGGCTTTTCGCTCGCATCAAAACGGCGCTCCCAAGTTAAAGGAAATCTGAAATCGCGGCAGTTGCCCCGATTGAAAGCCGAGCGATCCGGGCGGGCACGTCGTCGATGTCGTTCCGCTTGGGCACGGAATCGGCAGCACAAAAAATGGCCGGTTGATTTGATAGCCGAGGTCGATTCGAATCGGTCCCACCGGCGTCGAGTACCGCAGTCCCAATCCAACCGTGTGCGCAAAATAGTTCAGTTCGTTCGAACAATTCGTCAAACATTGCGGCGTTGCCGATCCATCGAACGTCGGCTTCGGCAGCGACGACCGAAACGATATCCGGCTTGCGCGGCTGTATACGTTTCCTCCGTCGTAAAAAAGCGTCCCGCCCAGGCTCGTTCCGAAATACGGCAGCCGCATCGGAAACCGGAATTCCTGGTTCAACACCAGCAGCGCCTGGCCGCCCACCGGAAATCCCGAAGCCGAATCGCGCGGTCCCGCCTGGTTCAGTGCAAATCCGCGCAACGACGTTCCGCCGCCCGCAAAAAATCTCTCCGGCAGCGGAATCACTTGCGGCAAAATCGGTCCTGTCGGCGCGGGAAATGTCAGCGAAACGGTGTCGCGATAAGGATTCAGCACGCCGAACCGCAGCGACCGCGCAAAACTAAATCGCCGTTTGATCGGATGGTACGAAGAATTCTGATACAAAAATCGCGTGAAACTCGCGCTCGATCCAAAGTACGTATCCGCCACTCCCAAGTCCGCGCTATTCAGCGTCCCCTTCGTCGCGTCCGCCGGATTGTCCCGCGTGTCCCGCACCCACGAAATGCCAAACTGCGAGACGAGCGTCGGCTGCTGAAACAACGGAATCTCTTCCGGCTGAATCTTCAGATTCGCCACCAATATTTTTCGAAAACTGTATCGGTACAATATCGTCGTCCGCGACGTCGGCTGTTGCGTCAGTTGCACCGACCCTTCATACCGCGTTTCATTGAACGTATTGATGTCCTGCGTCTTCTCGAAATACGCCGTTGCCTGAAAACTGAAGTTCGGGCTCGCGAATGTGTTCGGCGAAGAATATCCCAGCAGTGCGCGCCCCTGCAGCGTGCTGCCCCGCAATTTCAACGAAAGCGTATCCGCGCGCCCCGTCAAATTCAGCTTTGAGATTTCCAGGATTCCTCGCGGCGCCGCCTCCAGCGCTCCGCCCGTCGGATCGGACGAACTCGCCAGCCGCTGCACTTCAAATCCTCCGCCGTATGCCAGCGTGTATCGCTTCGCCTCTTCCACCAGCGCCACCACATCTTTGTCCGGATTCGCACCCGCCGGGTTCTGCGGCGCCACCGTCACTCGATTGAATACCCCGAGGTTGTAAAGCCGCCGCTGCGTGTCCACCACTTCGCCCTGCCGCAGCGGCGCATTCGCCTTCACCTGCACCTGCCTTCGAATCACTCCCGCCCGCGTGCGCACATACCCGCTCACCAGCACTTTTCGCACTCGCGTCTGCGGCCCTTCTTCAATGTGATACGCCACCTTCACTTCCTTGAATTCATTCGCCGTCTTTTTCCCGTTTTTTTCCGTCGTCGGCTTCTCCGTCTCCGCCTCTTTCCTTGGCTCCACGTCCTCTACCACCGGCCGCAACGTCGCCTCCGGATATCCTTCGTTGTAATAAAGCGCCAGAATATTCGCGCGATCGCTTCCCACGTTCGAATCCGAATACGGCTGCCCGGGCAGCGATCCCACCACGCCCTGCAATTCCTCGTCGCTGAACGCGTGGTTTCCGTCGATCGCAAGCGCCGCCACTCGCGTTTGAATTCCTTCCGTCACCACGAACTTCACAAACAGATCGCCGCCGTGGCCTTCCACGTTGTCCCGGATATCCGCATCGACCTTCACGTCCAGAAACCCGTTCGATTTGTACAGCCCTTCCATCGACACGCGATCCGCCTCCACCAGCCGCCGGCTGAATCGCCCTCGCGAACCCAGCGCGCCCTGATAGATCGTCAGCCGCCCTCGCAGCAATTCCGAATTGAAATATTTGTTGCCGTTGATCTCGATTCCAATCAGCTTGTGCCGATCGCCGCGGCCCACCGTGTAGGTAATGACCTCTTCCGTCCCCTGCCAGCCGCTTTTTCCTTTCTCCTTCACGTCTTGTGTCGCCGTCGTGTAATCCACCGTCGCGTCAAAATATCCTTGCCGCTCCAGCCGCTCCCGCAAATTCCTCTTGCCTTCTTCAAGCAGGTCCGCGTCCACCGCGCCTTCCTGATAAATCGGCAACAGCCGCTTCAAATCTCCGCCGGCAAATTTCGCTCCCTGTACTTCCACCTTCACGCGCGGCCCTTCCGTCACGTCCACCGTCAGCGGCACCGCGTTCTTCGCTGCGTCATACTCTCCGCGCCGCACCGCCGCGCGCCCGCTCAAGTGCCCCTGCTTCGCCAAAAATTTTCGTATGCTCGCCGTCCCTTTTTGGATTCGCGCGTTCGTAATCGCCCGGCCGGGTTTCAAATTCAGCCGCGCCAGAATCTGCGCGTCCGGATATTCCGTGTTGTTCGTCAATTGCACCGCGGACACTCTCGCTCTCGCTCCCGGCGTCACGTGAAAAATTACGTCGATCTGGTGCGTTTCCGTATTCGCCAGCACTTCCGTCGCAACCTTCGCCTGATACAACCCTTCTTCCTGCAAAATGTCTTGCAGCCGCAAGACCGCCGCATCCAATTTCTCCTTGCGGTACACGTCTCCCAATTGAATCTGCAGCGCCGCCGCCGCGGACGCCTCGCTCGGCGGCTCCATCAGTCCGCGCAGGATCACTTGATTGAAGTACAGATTTTCTTCCGCAATGAAGTCCAGCCGCACTCCGCCCTCGACCGCCGTCGTCTCCGCCCGCAAATTCGCATAATCGCCGCTCCTAAAAAGGTTTCGCAGGCTTGCCGCCACCTGGCTCCGGTCCAGCGGCTTTCCCGTTTCCACCGGCAGTCCCGCCGGCGCATCCTGCAGCACCGTTCCGTCTCCCCGCACCACCCGCACGCTCACAACCGTCGGCTCGCCCGTCGTCTGTTGCGCCACGCTTTGCCGCGCGGCTCCGCCCGCAAGGAGCGCCGCAATCGCCAGCCCTTTCCATACCTTCGCCCAAGTCAATTTCATGCACTCAAATCGCTCAGACGAAGCGTAGCACAGCGGCGTTGCCTGCCATTCTCCCTTTGGCGCTATCATAAATAGGTAATCGCATCGCGCGGACAGGACCGCTTACGCCTTGTCTTCTCTCCCCAGCAACGCCGCCTCGTTCGAACGCTACTCGCGCCAGATTCTCTTCGCCGGCATTGGTGAATCCGGCCAGCAGCGCCTTGCCGCGTCCAGCGCCGTCATAATCGGCTGCGGCGCCATCGGCGCTTCCACCGCCGCTCTGCTCGCCCGCGCCGGCGTTGGCCGTCTCCGCATTCTTGACCGCGATTTCGTCGAGCCTTCCAACCTTCAGCGCCAGGCGCTGTTCGACGAATCCGACGCACGCGATTCGCTTCCGAAAGCGGTTGCCGCTCAGCAGAAACTTCGCGCCATCAACTCCGCCATTTCCATCGAAGGCCTCGTCGCCGATCTCACTCCGCAAAATGCCGAAGAACTTCTCTCCGGCTTCGATCTGCTTCTCGACGGCACCGACAATTTCGAAACCCGCTTCCTCGTCAACGATTTCGCCGTTAAAAAAAACATCCCGTGGGTTTACACCGCCGCCGTCGGCAGTTATGGCGTCACCATGACGGTCCGCCCGGGCCTCACCGCCTGCCTCGCCTGCCTTCTCGAAGGCGCAAACACTCCCGCGGGCGTCGAGGAAACTTGCGATACCATCGGCGTCCTCGCCCCGATCGTCCAACTCATTTCTTCCATTGAATCCGCCGAAGCGCTAAAGCTTCTCGCTGGAAAAGACGAAGCGCTTCACAATCGGCTCGTTTCCGCCGACGTCTGGTCCGGCCGCTTCCAATCCCTGGAAATTTCGCGCAATCCCGCTTGCCGCTCTTGCGCCCGCCGCGAATTCTCTTACCTCGAAGGGCGAGCCCAGCCCCACGTCACCCTGTGCGGCCGCGATTCCGTTCAAATTCACGAGCGTTCCCGTTCGCTTGACCTCGCCGCCCTCTGCGCGCGCCTTTCTTCCGCCGTCGAATCCGTCCGCCACAATGAATTTCTTCTCCGCTTCCGCGTCCCGCCTTATGAAATGACCGTCTTCGCCGACGGCCGCGCCATCCTCAAAGGCTCAGCCGACCCCGCCGTCGCGCGCTCGCTCTACGCCCGCTTCATCGGCGCCTAGCCGCCGTCTTCTTTCTTTTTTCTTTGTTTAGATTCGCAGTTATATTGGCCGATTTCCAAATTTGTCGGTCGCTTCTGGTTTGCCGTTGTAGG
Organism: Candidatus Acidiferrum sp.; assembly: GCA_035310365.1. Lineage (GTDB taxonomy): Bacteria > Acidobacteriota > Terriglobia > Acidiferrales > UBA7541 > Acidiferrum. The sequence continues at coordinate 56,283 of DATGEI010000067.1, read as the reverse complement.
GGCCGATTTCCGAATCGGCCCATTACAAGATTTCAAATGTAAGGAATCTGCAGGTCGATGCAAGTTGTAAACAGTGAGGACGCCCCAACTTCGCCGCACCAACCAACCCTACCGGAACCCGCCGCCCCGGCCCACCGAACCTCGCATCGACGCGCGGTCCAAATTCTCCCGCAAATTCATCAACGTCAAAAATGTGCTCAAAATGCGCGCCTTCAAATCATCCGTCAACGGCATTCCGCTCGTCGCCACGCGCGCCAGCCGTTCGCCATTCTCCGTCAAAAACTTCATGATCTCTTTCAGCCGTTCATGCGGCGCGTTTCCCATCGCCGTCTCGCGCCTCATCTCCGCGCAGTTTCCTTCAATCGAAAGCGTGTAGTGCAGCACGCACAGTTGCTGTTCGGCAAGCGCCGCGGGGGCCGTACTCTTGCATCCGGTGATTTGGCAGTTCGTGGGCATCGCCTGCGCGGGTATGGTAACGCAACCGCAACACTCCTAGCTAACATCACCCTTCGCTCAAAATCCAGTCTCCTCCGCTCCCTTGTTTCGCATATTGCACGTTCCGCCAACTCCTCGCCTTTTCTGCCGTGGCGCCTTGCAGGACCTGCTTTCCACCTGCCCGCCGTGCAGCGAAGACGGCCGATGCAAGGCGCCACGAAGTTGTAGGGGCCGATTTCCGCCAGCCCGCCGCGGCGTGAATCGGCCCGCGGCAAGATGTCAGACGCAAGGAAGTTGTAGGGCCGGCTTTCCGAAGCCGGCCGATGCAAGTTTCTAAATGTGAGGACGACGCGACTCCGCCGCACCAACAACCTTACCGGACCCCGCCGTGGAAGGAAGCCGGCTGCGCTCGTTTGGTCTACTGCGTGTGCGGAGCGAACTCGATCGCTAGCCCGGCACCGCATTTACACTCTCGTGATCCACTCCGCCGAGACCGTCCGCCCAGGCCGGCACTCCCTCCCGCGCGCAATCCGCAAATATCCCTTTGACGCGGTTTTATTTCTGCTGTATTTTTATGCATGGCAATGTATAATCTTACTCTCATGAGCGCAGGCAAAACATTTCGTCACGGCCAGATCCTCCGCCTCGTCTCCGGCGAACGCATCGCCAACCAGGACGATTTGCGCCGCCGTCTTGCCGCCCAGCGCCTCCGCGTCACCCAGGCCACTCTTTCCCGCGACCTGCAGGAGTTAAAGCTTGTCAAGACGCCGGAAGGTTACAAACAATCCACCACCATCTCGGAAGAAGTTCCGCCGCTTCCTCCGCTCGCTCGCGCCCTGCGTGAATTTCTGGTCGACGTCCGCCCGGCGGAAAATCTTCTCGTTCTCAAAACTCCGCCCAGCGGCGCGCAGCCTCTCGCCGCCGCCGTGGACGCATCCAAATTTCCCGAAATCGCCGGCACCATCGCGGGAGACGACACCGTCCTCATCATTACCGCCAGCAAGAAAACCCGCGCGGCGCTCCAGGCAAAGATCGAATCCCTGCTGAAATGAGCACTCCTGAACCCATCGCCGTCGCAGGTGTCTCCGGTTACACCGGCTTTGAGCTGGCAAAGCTCTTGCTCCGCCATCCCGCCGGTTCCGCCGCCACCTTTTTCATGCGCGATACGCAAGGCGCGCACTGCCTCTCCGAACTTTTCCCGCAGTTTCGCGGCATCGGTCGCGCGCCGCTCCGTCCGCTTTCCGTCGAAAATATTCTCGCCACCGGCGCGAAAACCGCATTTCTATCGACGCCGCACGAAGCGTCCGCCGAACTCGCGCCACCACTGCTCGAAGCCGGCCTCAAAGTCATTGACCTCAGCGGTGCATTTCGTTTTCGCAATCCAGCCGTTTTCTCGTCCTGGTACAAACTCCCCGCGCCGCACGCCGCGTGGCTCGATTCCGCCGTGTACGGTTTGCCGGAGTTTTACACAAACGAGCTTGCTTCCGCGCAACTCGTCGCCAATCCCGGCTGCTACGCCACCAGCGTCATCCTCGCCGTGCGCCCGCTCGCCATTGGCGGCTTGCTCGATTCCGCCTCGCAAGTCGTTGCCGACTGCAAATCCGGCTCGACCGGCGCGGGAAAAGAACTTCGCCGCGATCTGCACTTCTCCGAGCTCGACGAAAATTTCAAAGCTTACAATCTCTTTTCCCATCGCCACACGCCGGAAATTCTCGATCACACCGGCCTATCCGAATCGCAGCTCGTCTTTTCCACGCATCTTCTTCCCATCGCGCGCGGCATCCTTTCCACGATCTATATCGCGCTCGCCGAGCCGCAAACGCCCGAGTCCATCGAAACTCTCTATCGCAAAGCGTACGCGGGCCGTTCGATGGTCCGCCTCTGGAAGGCCGGCACACTGCCGGAAATTCAGCACGTCGCGCACACCAATTTCGCCGACCTCGGCTTCGCGCTCGATTCTTCCGGCCGTCGCCTCATCGTCGTCTCTTGTCTCGATAATCTTGGCAAAGGCGCCGCGGGCCAGGCCGTTCAAAATTTCAATCATCTTCTTCAACTAGAGGAGACGACCGGACTGCAATGAAACTCGTCATCAAATTTGCCGGTGCATTGCTCGAAAACGATTCCGTCGTCCGTGACCTCGCGGCGCAAGTCGCCGCGCTCGCCAAGCAAGGCCATGAAATTCTCGTCGTTCACGGCGGTGGCCGCATCTTTACCGCCACGCTCAAGCGCCTCGGCATCGAAAGCAGATTCGTCAACGGCCTTCGCGTCACCGATCGGGAAACGCGCGACGTTGCCGTCATGGTTTTCGCCGGCCTCTTGAACAAACAGCTTTCGGCCGCGATCACGGCCGCGGGCCAGCCTGCCATCGGCATCGCTGCCGCCGATGCGCAAATCTTTCGCGCCGAGCCGCTCGTGCACAACGAAGTTGCCGGCGGCCTCGGTTTTGTCGGCTATCTCACCGGCATGAACACTTCGCTTGTCGAATCCTTTTGGCAGAGCAATCTCGTTCCCGTCGCCGCGTGCCTCGGCATCGGTCCCGACAATGAGCTCTACAACATCAATGCCGACCACATGGCCGCTGCTTGCGCCGAATATCTCGCCGCCGACAGGCTCATCTATCTCACCGACGTTCCCGGCGTCTTGAACGGTGAAAAAGTCATTTCCGCCATCTCCGAAGCCGAAATCGAATCGCTCGTGCAAAACCGCACCGTCTCCGGCGGCATGATTTTGAAACTCGAAGCCGCCAAGCGCGCGCTCGAAGGCGGCGTCAAAGGCGTTCACATCGTCGGCGGCACCGAACCCGGCGCCTTGCTCGCCGCAATGCGCGCGGCTGAATCGAGTTCTTGCCTCCACAGCGCCATTCCCGGCACGCGCATCATGCGTCAGCCGCACTCCGCCGCCCTTTCCGCCGCATAACCAAATGAAAACTTCCGCCAAAACTCGCAAACCCGTCACGCCCGCCGCGTTAGCCGACGCGGAGAAATTTCTTCTCCCAACCTACAAGCGCCCGCCGCTTGTCTTCACCCGCGGCCGCGGTCCTTACGTCTTCGATTCATCCGGCAAAAAATATCTCGATTTTCTCGGCGGCATTGCCGTCAATGGCCTCGGCCACGCCCATCCAGCCATCGTCAAAGTGATTCGCCGCGAATCCGCTCGCGCCATTCACCTCTCCAATCTTTTTCACAATGAATTTCAGGGCCCGCTCGCCAGAAAACTTGCCGAAGTTTCCGGAATGGATCGCGTCTTTTTTTCCAACAGCGGCAGCGAAGCCATCGAAGGCTGCCTAAAACTCGCCCGGCTCTATTCGCGTCCCGCCGATTCGCCGCTCGCCGCCCCAAATCCAAAACATCGCATCCTCGCCCTCGAAAATTCTTTCCACGGCCGTACTTTCGGCGCCGTCAGCGTCACCGCCACCGAAAAATATCGCTTGCCTTTCGCTCCGCTCGTTCCCGGCGTCGAATTCGTCAAATGCAACGACGTTGCCGACCTCGAATCCAAATTCGACAAAAACGTCTGCGCCGTCATTCTCGAAACCATTCAGGGCGAAGGCGGAATCTATCCCGTCAGCGAGGCATTCTGGAATCGCGCCCGCACCCTCACCTCGCAGCACGGCGCTCTGCTCATCGCCGACGAAATTCAATGCGGGCTCGGGCGCACCGGCCGCTATTTTGCTTACCAGAAATTTTCGGGGAAGCCGGACCTCGTCGCCGTCGCCAAGCCGCTCGCCGCCGGTTTGCCCCTCGGCGCTATTCTCGCGTCCGAAGCCGTCGCGGCCCGCGTCAGTCCCGGCGTACACGGCACAACGTTCGGCGGCGGTCCCATGATCTGCGCCGTCGCGCTCGAATTCCTGAAACTTCTCGAAAAAAAGAAAATCCTCCAAAACGCCGCCGCTCGTGGCGCCGAAATTCACGCCGGCGTCGAAAAACTCGCGAAAAAATATTCCTTCATCAAGCAAGTTCGCGGCGAAGGCCTCATGGTCGGCGTCGAGCTCACCGTCGACGGCGCGCCGTTCGTCGCGGAAGCCATGAATCGCGGGTTGCTCATCAACTGCACGCACGATTACACGCTGCGTCTCCTTCCCGCTTTCATCATCAGCGCCAAACAAGTTCGCGAATTTCTCGCGATCTTCGAACAAGTTTTGGGCCATGTTTCCAAATCCATCGCTGCGACGGCAACGGCGCGGCACGCGGCTCACGCCGCAGTAAGGTAAGAAAACGAAATGGCAACAACTAGCCTGGCAGCGCCTGTTCTCGTCGCAAACGATCTCCTCACCGGAGCCGAATGGAGCCCCGCGCACACGCGCGAACTCCTCGCCATCACCGCGGACATTAAATCGAATCCGGCGAATTACGCCGACACCCTGCGCGGCAAATTTCTCGCGTTAATTTTCGAAAAGCCTTCGCTGCGCACGCGCGTCACTTTCGAAGTCGGCATTCAGAGCATGGGCGGCCACGTCGTTTTCCTCGATCACACGCAAGCCCGCCTCGGCGAACGCGAATCCATCGCCGACGTCGCGCGCAATCTCGAACGCTGGGTCCACGGCATCGTCGCCCGCGTTTACGAACAGCGCGTCCTCGACGAAATGGCCGCCACCACCGAAATTCCCGTCATCAACGCGCTCTCCGACAAATTCCATCCCTGCCAGGCCCTCGCGGACTTCTTCACGCTCGAAGAAAAATTCGGCGCACTCAAGGGTTTAAAGCTCGCCTACGTCGGCGACGGCAACAACGTTTGCCACTCGCTCTCCTATCTCGCCGCCCGTCTCGGCGTCAATCTCCGCATCGCCACGCCGGAAAATTACGCGCCCGACGCCGACGTCATCGCCGATTCCAAGCGCGTCGCCAAGGAAACCAAAGCAAAAATCGAACTCTTCACCGACCCGCGCGAAGCCGTCCAAGACGTTCAGGCCGTTTACACCGATTCCTGGACCAGCATGGGCTTCGAAGCCGAAGAAAAAGTCCGCAGCGAAGTCTTCAAGCCCTATCAAGTCAATCGCAAACTCATGGCCCTCGCAGGCCGCGATTCCATTTTCATGCACTGTCTTCCCGCGCATCGCGGCTCGGAAGTCACCAACGAAATTCTCGATGGTTCGCGCTCCGTCGTGCTCGACCAGTCCGAAAATCGCATGTACGTCCAAAAAGCGATTCTGCACACGCTCTATCGTTAGATTGTTGTTGCGGCAGAGGTAGCGTAGCCACTCTTGTTTACCCCGAGCATCGAGGGGGCTGCGCCAACCACCGGGAAGGCTGGATTCGAAGGGTTTCGCAAACTGTTAGACTACGCATAACTCCAATCACGAAAGAGGAATTGTGAACCGAACCGCTCCCAAACCGAAAAAAGTCGTGCTCGCTTATTCCGGCGGCCTCGATACCAGCATCATCATTCCCTGGCTCAAGGAAAATTACGGCTGCGAAGTCATCGCCATGATCGGCGACGTCGGCCAGCAGGAAGACTTGCAAGCCGCGTACAAAAAAGCGCTCGCCACCGGCGCCTCTTCCGCCACCATCGAAGATCTTCGCGAAGAATTCGTCCGCGATTTCATCTGGCCCACGCTCCGCGCCGGCGCCGTCTACGAACACACGTATCTTCTCGGCACTTCCATGGCGCGTCCCGTCATCGCCAAGCGCCAGGCGGAAATCGCGCTCAAGCTCGGCGCGGACGGCCTCTCGCACGGTTGCACCGGCAAAGGCAACGATCAGGTTCGCTTCGAACTCGCCTACAAAGCCATCGCGCCCAACGTGCAAATCATCGCGCCCTGGCGCGAATGGGACATCGACTCCCGCGAAGACGCCATCGCTTACGCCGAAAAACACCACGTGCCCATCGAGCAAAGCAAAAAAAATATCTACAGTCGCGACCGCAACATCTGGCATCTCAGCCACGAAGGCGGCGAACTCGAAGATCCCGCCAATGCGCCGAGCGAAGCCATGTGGCAATGGACTGTCTCGCCCGAAAAAGCTCCCGAAAAAGCCGAAGAAGTCGAAATCGGTTTCGAATCCGGCACGCCCGTCTCCGTCAACGGCGCCAAACTCGCTCCCGTCGATCTTCTCAATGCGCTCAACGAAATCGCCGCGCGTCACGGCGTCGGCCGCACGGACCTTGTCGAAAATCGCCTCGTCGGTATGAAGTCTCGCGGCGCGTACGAAACTCCCGGCGGCACGCTCCTCGTCACCGCGCATCGCGAACTCGAACGCCTCACCGTCGATCGCGAAACCGCGCACCTTCAGCAAACTCTTTCTGTCCGCTACGCCGAACTCGTCTACAACGGCGTCTGGTTTTCCACGCAGCGCCAGGCGTTAGACGGCTTCTTCAGCGTCTCGCAAGAGCGCGTCACCGGCTCCGTCGGCCTCAAACTCTGGAAAGGTTCGCTCAACGTCACCAGCCGCAAATCTCCTTTCTCTCTTTATCGCGCGGACCTCGCCAGCTTCACCATGGGTCGTTACAATCCGAAAGACGCCGAAGGTTTCATCAATCTTTTCGCGCTTCCCGTCACCGTCCGTCCCAAAGCCAAAGCCGAAGGCGGTAACTCCTAAATGTTTGCCGGCAACGACGGCTCCGTTACCCCGCGCCCCGGCGTGCAATCGCCTTCCGCTTTGCCGCGGTTTGTCATCCTGAGTCCCGCTGCTCCCGCATCGCGATTCAGGACTTCAACCCTTGCGTCTTCGCAAAAATCTTCCGCAGCGTGTTTTTCCGAAACTGACGACTGACAACTGATGACTGACCACTTCCTCCATGACTGACCGCAAAGACTCCAAACTCTGGGGTGGCCGCTTCGATAAAGCGCCCGACGCGCGCTTCGACGCCTTTCAGCGCTCCTTCGCATTCGATCGCCGCCTCCTTCCGTACGAAATCGCCGTCGATCGCGCCTGGGCCAAAGCCCTCGAACCCATCGGCATCTTCACCGCCGCCGAAGTCAAGCAAACCCTCGCCGCGCTCGACAAAATCGAAGCCCGCGCCAAAACCGATCCCGCCTGGCTCGAAAAAAACGGCGCCGACGCCGAAGACGTCCACCACTTCGTCGAAAAAGCCCTCGTCGAAGAATTGGGCCCTCTCGGCTGGAAGCTTCACACCGGCCGCAGCCGCAACGAACTCGTCGCCACCGATTTCCGCCTCTTCGTCATCCACGCCGCAAGCGAAATGACGGTGGCGATTCGCGCGGTTCTCGGCATGCTCTGCCTTCAAGCCGGTGTCGCGGTCGACGAGAACGTTCCCATGGCGGGCATGACCCACATGCAGCACGCGCAGCCGATCCTCCTCGCGCATTTCTTCATGGCCCACGCCGAAGCGTTTTTGCGCGACGCCAGAAAATTGCGCCTCGCCGCGGAAGGTGCCAACGTCTGCCCCATGGGTTCCGGAGCCCTGGCTGGCAATTCCTTGGGAATTGACCGTCGAGCCGTTGCCGCCGAACTCGGATTTACACGCATTTCCGCCAACAGTTTGGACGCCGTCAGCGACCGCGATTTTGCGCTGGACTATCTCTTCGCTCTCGCCGGTATCGCCACTCATCTGTCTCGCCTTGCGGAAGACCTCGTGATTTTCGCCTCACAAGAGTTTTCTTACGTCATTCTTCCCGACGAATACTCCACCGGCAGCAGCCTCATGCCGCAAAAGAAAAATCCCGATTGTTGGGAACTCATCCGCGGCAAAAGTGGTCGCGTTAACACGGCTCTCCTGGCCCTTTTGACCACCCTCAAGGCTTTGCCCACCGGTTATCAGCGCGATTTGCAGGAAGATAAAGAAGTTCTTTTTAACGCGCACGATCAAGTGGCCGAAATGCTTCTGGTCGCATCCGGTGCTTTATTCACCACGCGATTCAACGCAGAAAAGCTTCGCGCCACCGCTTCCAATCCCGCGCTCCTCGCAACCGAAGCCGCCGACTATCTCGTGCGCAAAGGTATTCCCTTTCGCCAGGCTCATGACGTCGTCGGCAAAATCCTAAAAGAAGCGGAACGTCAGAATGTGCTCTGGACGGAGCTTCCCGTATCCGAATTGCAGAAATTCTCGCCTGCGTTTGACGACGACCTCAAGCAATCATTGACTCTTCAGGCCGCCATTGCCGCCAAGAATGTTCCCGGCGGAACTTCGCCCGATCAGGTCCGCAAAGCGATCGCGGCTTTAGACCAGCGCGATTGGGGCGACGAAATTGTAAGCGGGATTGCGATCTGATGACCCAGCCTCCCACCGAAGCCGCGCTCCCCAAAGGTTTCCGCTTCGCCGCCACCGCTTGCGGCCTCAAAAAAACCGGCGCGCTCGATCTCGCCATTCTTTCCAGCGACGTGCCCGCTTCCGCCGCCGCCGTCTTCACGCAAAATCTCGTCGTCGCCGCTCCCGTCACGCTCTCCAAAAAACATCTCGCCGCCTCCAAAGGCCGCATGCGCGCCGTCGTCGTCAACGCCGGCAACGCCAATTGCGCCACTGGCGCGCAAGGCGATTCCGCCGCGCAACGCACCGTCGAAGAAGCCGCTCGCCGCCTCGGCCTCCCGCCTCACGAACTCTTCGTCTGCTCCACCGGCGTCATCGGCGTCCAGCTCCCCGTCGAAAAAATCCTCCGCGCCCTTCCCATGCTTTCTCGCAACCGCCGCCCTTCCGCCCGCTCTTTCGCCGAATTCTCTCTCGCCATTTGCACCACGGACACGCGACCCAAAACCGCTTCCGCCTCTTTCCGCATGTCCGGCAAACGCATCCATCTCATCGGCTGCGCCAAAGGCGCCGGCATGATTCATCCCAACATGGCCACCACGCTCGCCTTCGTCGCCACCGACGCCAACATTTCTCCCTCTCTCCTCCAGCGAACCTTGCGCGACGTCACCGGCCGCACCTTCAACGCGGTCAGCGTCGACGGCGACACGAGCACCAACGACACGCTCCTCGTCCTCGCCAACTCAGCCGCTGGCGCGCCGCCAATCGCGAACGCCTCCAAAGCCCACCGCCAATTCACCGCCGCCCTCGAAGCCGTTTGCGGCTCTCTCGCCCAGCAAATCGTCGCCGACGGCGAAGGCGCGCAGCGCGTCATCGAAATCGAAGTCCGCGGCGCCAAATCCGAATCCGCCGCGAAAAAAATCGCCGAAACCATCGCCACTTCGCCTCTCGTCAAAACCGCGTTCGCCGGCGGCGATCCCAATTGGGGCCGCATCTTCGCCGCCGCCGGCCGTTCCGGCGTCAAATTCGATCCCTCGCTCGTCGAAATCACCATGGCCGGCATCAAAGTCCTCCAGCGCGGCCAACCTCTTGAATTCAACGAACGCGCCGCCAGCAACAAACTTCTCGCCGACCACGTTCCCATCGTCGTCCATCTCCACGCCGGCAAATCCTCTGCCCGTTACTGGACATGCGACTTCACCGCCGAATACGTCCGCATCAACGCCTCCTACCGCACCTGATAAGCCTGTGGCTGTTTGCGTTTCCATCTAGCGCTGTGGCTTCATCCCAGCATCTTCTGTTGAACCACCAACGTGAAGTTTTTCCATCGTTATTTCCGTTGCGTCAATCTTGTATTACACTGTATTCGTTTGTATGGAGCGCTCGTGGCCACCTCAAAAATCCTCACTTTGCGCCTCGATCAGCACGACAGAAGTCGCCTTGAAAAGCTGGCCAAAGCCACAAATCGCTCTCGCTCCTACATTGCCGCCGAAGCAATTCGCGAATACCTCGCTCTCAACGAATGGCAAGTCGCCGAAATCAAGAAGGCCATCGAAGAAGCGGACCGTGGAGAGTTTGCTTCCGAAAGCCAGGTAAAGCGCCTCAGGAAAAAGTGGACCTCTCGTGCGCGTTAGGTGGCTGCGTCGCGCCCTCGCCAATCTCGAAGAAGAAGCGCAATTCATTGCCGCAGACAATCGAGCCGCCGCAAATAAAACCGTTGCAATCATCTTCGCCGCCGTGGACCGCCTCTCGCGCCATCCTGCAATGGGAAGATCGGGACGCGTGCCCGGTACGCGTGAACTTATAGTCTCTGGCACGCCTTACGTCATACCCTACCGCGTGCGGGGCGGCGTTTTGGAAATCCTTCGTGTTTTTCACGCAGCGCGAAAATGGCCATCCGAATTTTAAAAAATAAATTCCGTCGGCAAATTCGCTTCGTTCAATGTTTTACTCCTGTCACGAGCCAAGAAGCATGGCGCGTTCCCCGTTTTTGCTGGCCCAATCTCCTCCTCATTGACACCCGCGCCCGAGAAGCCTATGTTTTTCGCGCGGTCTCGACTTGCGGAGGCGCCCCGATGATTCTGAATATCGAGCACAAGAACGTGGATCCCGACATCGATCTCTTCGCCATGGCCGGCCGCCTGACCATGGGCAGCGACAGCCAGCAGGTGGAATGGAATCTCGCGAAAATCCTCAGGGAAAATCACAAGAAGGTCATCTTCGATCTGGCGGGCGTTAATTTCGTCGATAGTTCCGGCGTCGGCATCCTCGTCATGTGCCACGCCAAGTTGAAAAAGGCCGGTGGCGCCCTGCGCATCGCCGGCGCGCAGGGAATGGTTCAGCAAGTCCTCGAGATGACCAGCGTAAACAAAATTGTCGAGTTTTATCCCAGCGCCTCCGCGGCCGCAAAAAATTTCACGCTCGTATAAGCGCCCTCGATTTGGCCCGCCCTCCACAATGCGGAGCACCACAGCCATGAGCGGACGCCTGGCAGGAAAGGTTGTGATCGTCACCGGCGCGGCGCAAGGCATTGGATTCGGTTGCGCTCGCATGACCGCCGCCGAAGGCGCCAGCGTCGTACTCGGCGATTTGCAACGCGAACGCGGTGAAGAAGCGGCCGCAACGATTCGTAAAGAAGGCGGTCGCGCGATTTTTCAATTCGCCGACCTCACCGACGAATCCCAATCCGCCTCGCTCGCCCAAGCTGCCTTCAAACACTTCGGCGCCCTCCACGGCCTCGTCAATAACGCCGGCTGGTTCTCCCGCGCCCGCCTCGAAGAAACCACTTCCGAACTGTGGGACAACGTCTTGCACGTCAATCTGCGCAGCGCTTTTTACATGTCCAAACACGCCGTTCCGCTCATGCGTTCCGCCAAAGGCGGCAGCATCGTCAACATGGGCTCCGTCTGCGGCATCCAGGGTCTGCCCAATCTCGTTGCCTACGCCGCCGCCAAAGGCGGATTGCTCTCCCTGACCAGAACCCTCGCCGGCGCGCTTGCCCCCGATCGCATTCGCGTGAATTACGTCATTCCCGGTTGGATCGCCACCGAAGGTGAATTGCAAGTTCAAAAAAGTGAAGGGCGCGGCATCGAAGATTTGCAAAAGGCCGGAAATCGTTTGCCGCTTGGCCGCATGCAGACCGTCGAGGACGCCGCCCACGCCGCGATTTATTTGTTGAGCGACGAAGCGGCACAAGTAACCGCCGCGGTCCTCAACGTCGACGCGGGCGGCTCCATGCTGCCCATTCAGAACGAAATGTATCCGGGGTAGTTGACTGCCGCTCGTTTCGCATTAATATAGCTGCGAATTTCGCTAACCGTTTTTTTCGAGGGAGGTGCACGCATGCGACGAAGCCTGATTTATTTCGCCCTGGCAATGCTGGTGCAGCCAAGCTTCTCTCAGGAAAAGGCGCCCGAAGGGCCCACCGACGAAAAAGCCCGGAAGAGTTTCGCCAACGCACTCCAGGAAGTTAAGGAACGCAAATTGGCGTTCGCCCTCGATGATTTCAAGAAAGCCGACAAGCAGGACGGCGGGCATTGCAAACCGTGCCAGAAGCAGATGATCAAGTTCGGCGTGGAACTCGGCGAGTGGAAAACGGCGGAACTCGCCGCCACGGAAATGATTGCCGATGCAAAAGAGCCGCGAGACCTCGCTCTGGCCCATTACCAGTACGCGGTCCTGCTCGCGAACGAAGCCAAGCAGAAACGCAAAGAAGATATTTATTCCCACGCGCACGACGAAGCCACCCAGGCCCTTGCCGCTGCTCCCAACTTTCCCGATGCGTCCTTCATGGACGGCGTCGCGCTTGCCGGCATGGGCCAGGATGACGCAGCCAAAGTCCGCTTCGCGGAGTTTATCAAAGCGCGGCCGGCCGATGATCCGCAACGTCAGCGAGCCTCTCGATACCTTGACCGTCCGGAATTGGTCCGCGCCAAACTCGTTCCTCCCTTCAGCGTGACGACCATGGATGGCGCAAAAATCTCCATGGACGATTTGCAGGGCAAGGTCGTCCTGCTCGATTTTTGGGCCACTTGGTGCGCACCGTGCCGTGAGGCGCTGCCTCACATTCAGCAGGTGGCAAAAAAGTTCAAAGATGAGCCGCTCGTGATTTTAAGCGTCAGTTTGGACGGCAACGAAGCCAATTGGAAAGAGTTCGTCGGAAAACATGAAATGACCTGGCCGCAATATCGCGATGGCGGATTCACCGGGCCCGTCGCAAAAATGTTCGGCGTCACCGCCATTCCTCACACCTTCACCATCGACGCTGACGGCGTTCTGCAAGAGGAGCACATCGGAGACGCTTCCATCGAAGGAAAACTCAAAAAACTCATCTCCCGCGCCCACGAATTGCAAGCGCCGCCGGTCCCACAGAAATAGTCCCGCCAATAATCTATTTCGAACTTCCTTCCGCCCACTTCCAGTTTGCAAATTGCTCGCGCAATTCTATCTTCTTGAATTTGCCCACGCTCGTCCGCGGAATCGCTTCCACGAACACAATCGAATCCGGCAATTGCCACTTCGCAAATTTCGCCGCCAGAAATTGCCGCAGCTCTTCCGCCGTTGTCGATTCTCCCGCCTTCAAAACCACCGCTGCCAGCGGCCGTTCCTGCCACTTCGGATGCGGCAATCCCACCACGCACGCCTCTTTCACCGCCGGATGCCCCATCAAAAAATTTTCCAAATCCACCGAACTGATCCACTCCCCGCCCGATTTCACCAAATCCTTCGCCCGGTCAATCAACCGCACATAGCCCTCTTCATCCATCGTCGCCACGTCGCCCGTTCGAAACCATCCGTCCGCCGTCCACCGGTGCGCCTGATCCGGCGCCTTGTAATATTCCGCCGCAATCCACGGCCCGCGTATTTCCAGTTCGCCCGCCGTCGCGCCGTCCCACGGACACTCCAAGCCTTCCGGCATCGCCTCGCCCGGCGCGAAATCCGCGCGCCGCATCACGCGCAATTCGATAAACGGTCCCGCCCATCCTTGCTTGCATCGCACTTCGTACTGTTTGTCCGCGGGCCAGTCCCACATGTGTTGCTTCAACGATCCAAGCGTCGCCAGCGGCGTCGTTTCCGTCATTCCCCACAAATGAATCAGCCGAATGCCAAATTTATCCAGCCCGCGAATCAATTGTTCCGGCGGCGCCGATCCGCCGCACGCCAGCCGCACCGGCCGCGAAAATTTCCATCGCGTCGGATTCGCTTCCAGCGCTTGCAGCACGCCCATCCACACCGTTGGCACGCCGCCCGCAAATGTCACTCTCTCTTGCACCATCAAATCCAGAATGCTTTCCGCGTCCACGTTCGGTCCCGGCAGCACCAGCCTTGCGCCCACCATCGCGCACGTGTACGGCAATCCCCACGCATTTGCGTGAAACATCGGCGCCACCGGCAGCACCGTGTCGCCGTGGCTCAGCCCCATCGAATCCACCATCGCCTCCGCGAACGAGTGCAGCACCAGCGCGCGGTGCGAATAGATCACGCCCTTCGAACTTCCCGTCGTGCCCGACGTAAAACACATCGCCGCGCCGTCATTCTCTTCGATCTTCGGCAGCGGCGCGTCCGGCGAAGCATTCGCGATCAACTCTTCATAATTCAAAAATCCGTTCGCCACCTCGCCGCATCCGTACGGCACCACAACTATTTTTTCGAATGGCGCTTCCGCTCGGAATTTCTCCAGCACCGGCAGCAGCACATCGTCGATAATCAGAAACCGGTCCTCCGCGTGCCGCGCAATCGCCGCTATCTCTTGCGCATGCAAACGCAAATTCAGCGTGTGCAAAATTCCGCCCGCGCACGGCACGCCAAAAAACGCCTCCAGATGTCCGCTGTGATTCCACATCATCGAAGCCACCCGGTCCCCCGGCCGCATTCCCATTTCGATCAGCGCGGAAGCCAGCCGCCGCGCTCGCCCGTGGAAATTTCCGTAGCTCGTCCGCACAATCGATCGGTCCGGCCGCCGCGAAACAATTTCAACCTTCGGAAAAAGTTTGCCGTTGCGCGCGAAAATATGTTGCAGCGTCAACGGAAAATCCATCATCGTTCCGCGCATGCGTTCCTCGCTGGGTCGAAACTTTCCCGCATCGTAGCATCAAAAAAGCCGTTGCGTGCCATCGCCTGCGCCGGTACTTTCGCGGCCTGCCCCTCCCAGAAAATTCGTTGCAAAAGTGGTCAATTTCCGAGAGGATGCAACTGACCGCTGAAGGGTACGTGCGCGCCCGTGGTGGAATGGTGTCTCCTCTGCCCTGGACGTTCGCTGTTTCTTCAGCGCGCTCCGCGACTTGCATATGGGTTCCGGGCAGAAGGAGTCGGTAAGTGAAGAAGCTCTATGTTGGTAATCTTCCGTTTTCCGCGACGGAGGATAGCTTGCACGAATTTTTCACGCAGGGTGGGGTAAACCCATCCGCCGTGAATCTCATTCGTGACCGTTTCACCGGGCAATCGCGCGGATTCGCCTTCGTTGAAATCACCAATGACGAAGAGGCGGATCGCGCCGTCAACTCGATGAACGGCCAGAACTTCGGGGGACGCAACCTGGTGGTGAATGAAGCGCGGCCGCAGACAGAGCGCGGCGGTGGTGGTGGCGGCGGTCGCGGCGGCTACGGCGGCGGTCGTGGCGGTCATGGCGGCGGTGGTGGTCGAGGCGGCGGCGGTGGACGCGGCGGCGATCGGGGTGGCGATCGCGGCGGAGACCGTGGCGATCGCGGAAACCGCTGGTAGAAGTTCTCTCCTCGGTTATCGGCGGCGGGCCGTCTAGGCTCGCCGAGTCTTACCCCTTCGAAAGGTGCTGCGCTGCAGGTCTGTGCCGGGCGGCTGTCTTTTCCACAATTCCTTGCTTGTAGCGAAATTTTTCCATCGCAATGGATTGCAATCCGCGTTCAACCAATGCGCGTGCGCCGCATTGCTCTTCGGCGCGATCGAGTTGCTCCGTCGTCGCAAAAAGCGCCGGCGATTTTGGCTGCAAAATCGCGCAACAATCGTGAAAGCGTTCGGCGGAAATATCGTGCGTGCCGATTTTCGCGGCCAGCTCCTGAATTTCCAGTTTGTCGTCGCCGATGAGCGGACGGTAAAGCGGCAGCCGCGCGATCGAGCCGACCGATTGCAAATTTCCCAGCGTTTGCGAAGCGACCTGGCCGAGGCTGTCTCCCGTCACCAATCCCTTCGATCGTTCGCGAAGCGCGATGCGCTCCGCGATGCGCAGCATCAACCGGCGGTACAGCAGCGTTCGAAACGATTCGTCGGCCTCCGCCACGATTTGCCGTTGCAGCGGTTCGAACGGAACGAGGTACAGCTTCGCCGTCGCTTGCCACGGCACAAGTTTTTCCACGAGCCGCCGCGCCACGTGAACCGACGATTCGCCCGGCTCCGCTCCGCCTCCCCAAAAATGCACGAAGCTCAAATGCGCCCCGCGCTTCATCATTTTGTACGCCGCCACCGCCGAATCGAATCCGCCGCTCAGCAAACACGTCAGCCGTCCCGCCGTATTCGTCGGCAATCCGCCGGGGCCGGCGATGCGCCGCGCGTAAATTAAAATCGGTCCGCGCGTCACCTCAATCCGGCACGTCAGCTCCGGATTTTTCAAATTCACTTTTGCCGCGCGTCCCGCCGCCTCCAGTTTGTCGAAAAGCTTGCCGCCAACTTCGCGTTCGAGAAACATCGAAGTGTGCGGAAATCGTTTGTCGCTCCGCTTCGCACGCACCGCGAAAGTGGAAAACGTTTCCGTGCGAATTTCGTCCCACGCCGTTTCGCAAATTTGCGAAACGGCGTCGTCGCCCGCGCTTGCTTGGCCAAGCGCTCGGTGGCTCCACTCCACCGGCCGCGCCACCGCCAGATGCGAAATTCCAAAAACCTGCTGCAGCCTTCGCAATGCCGGTGCAAGCTCGGCGGGATTTTCCAGCTCGATCAGATAGCGATCGCCCGGCTGCGTAATCCGCGCAACGGCAATTCCTTCGAGCGCGCGCCGCATTGCCCGCCGCAATTGATGCAAAAAAAACAGGCGATTGCCGAGCTTCAGCCACAGCTCGTTGTAGTGAACGACGATGTGCGTGGATGCGGGCATTTTCGCTTGGCGCGCGCGGCGAACTTGCGTAGTATACCGCCAAGTTCGGCGGCGAGCCGTGCGCCGCGCCTCTTTGGCGGTCGGTCAGCTTGCGTTTCTTCCGCCGCGCCGCGAGTGGTCGAAATGCAAACGGACTCGCCGCGGAAACCGGCCGCCTGTTCCCCGCTCGCGCCCTTTTGAAGGTGCGATTTGCGCCGGTTCCCCGCCAGCGCAACAAATGCCCCCGTAACGTGTTTGAAACATCAGTCGAGGAATATAGGTCGCGCCGGTGGATGTGTCGTATCGTCTCCGCGTAGTGCAGCTATCCCGCGTGGCTC
Source organism: Candidatus Acidiferrum sp. (assembly GCA_035310365.1). Classification (GTDB taxonomy): domain Bacteria; phylum Acidobacteriota; class Terriglobia; order Acidiferrales; family UBA7541; genus Acidiferrum. The sequence goes on along the minus strand of DATGEI010000067.1, from coordinate 39,333 downwards.
GCAAGAGCGTTTAGCGACAGGCCCGCAATGATCGTTTTGTAGCGTCGGCGGGTAGCGTAGGCTTTATTCCGCGACGATGGTCTTGTAGTGGCCGCCGGTAACGTAGGCTTCAGCCTGCGATCATGGCTTTGTAGGAGCCACCGGTAACGTAGGCTTCAGCCTGCGATCATGGTTTTGTAGGAGCCAACTTCCGAGATGGCCCTCCTTCGCCGCGGCAAGCCGCCCGACGCCGGGTGAACCTTTTTGGTACCTCGGGCATCCAAGGCGGTAGAGAGCACGTAGTAGCAAGAGAGCGACAAAAAGCAAGCGGCGGCAGCGAAGTGGAAATCAGCTGATCGCCAAGCGCAAAAGGATCGAAGCCGAGATTCGCAAAATCGAAATGAAGACCTGGCACAAACGCGACTGGCAGCAATTCTACGAGATCGCTCGCCGTCCGTGGAAGCGCCATCGTCCGCCCCGTCCCGTGTATCCCACGGGCCTCAATCGCGTCTTGCCCGCGCAAGGTTTTAGCCTCTCCGAACTCGACGACGCCGGCGTCGATCTCGAACAAGCAGAAATGCTCGGCCTGCCCGTCGATGCCGGCCGCATCGGCGTCTACGGCCCCAACGTCACCGTCCTCCGCGATTTCGTCCGCTCCTCCCGCAGCCCGCTCTAACTCCGCCTTCCGCTTCCTGTAGAGGCGGGTCTTCAGACCCGTCCTTTTCTCGTCTTTCTTTGCTTCCATTTCTGTGTAGGGGCGGGACTTCAGTCCTGCATTTGCCCCCGATTATGTAGGGGCAGAACTTTAGTTCGCCCCTCTTCGCTTCTCCTTCGTGAGTGCTCCGAATTCACGTTCGCTCCAAATTGAAAACCGTGGGCGCGCTGAAGCGCCGCCCCTACACAAACGCAAACCCTGTGAAGCTGCCTCACGACGGTTTTTTCGCCGCGTCAACGTCGGCGAGGAGAGCGTCGAGTGGCGCGTTCGTTGACGCGTCGGTTTGCGCGGGTTTTTGCTTTGGGAGATGTTTGGATAGGTCTTTCGCGCCGTGGAGGATGTCGTATCGATCGCGGGCAACGTGCGAAGGAGGAGGCTATTGATGTACGCAAGAACGGCGGCGCGGCGTGTCGAGATGCGGTTTTGCGCTTTGGTCCTTACGTAGGGGCTCAATATATCGTGCCCTCTTCCTTTTCTGCTATGTGGTCCTCAGCCCCGTGTAGGGGCGGAACTTCAGTTCGCCCCTCTTCGCAAGCCAATCAACCAAACGTGCCACGCAACGATCCACTCGGCAACAAAACCCCGCCCGCAAGCCTTTCTTCTTCGCCTCTTCGCCCTTCCGTGTAGGGGCAGAACTTCAGTTCGCCCTCTTCGCAACCCGAGCAGCGGATACTCGATTCCACGAGATACTGTATAGGCAACGAGATAATGTGACTTGCCTTGGAGTAAACGTATTTGCTGAAACCGTTGAGAAAGAGCGGTTGTGTAACGATTTATGGAAACTGCGAACCAACAAACAGCCTGGGTTTGCTTTACAGAAACACCTCCACAATCAGCTACCTGAATACCTTCTAAGAGCCTCAGGGTCGTTTTCCGAAGAGATTCGCAGGGCTGAAACTGGAGGAAGTCGATACTGGCTAGTCTTCAAATTCCCTTATCGGCACTATGGGGCCGTCGTCAGCGACCTTCGCATACTAAATTTCGCGACCGACTTACTGGTAGCCTGGGATGAAAACGGGAAGCCAATCGGGGTTGAGCAGGAATCCTCAGGGTGATTACTGGTTACATTTGAACCGCGCATATAAGCTGGTGGATGTGGCGAAACGTTCGATATCGCTTCAGATGAGACTACAATCGCAAGGCGACAATTCTCATTTTCACAATTCACCGAAACGCAAGAGCGCGGGCCTACCTCGGTTCTCTAGGCATGGGGCTCGGGTTTTCCTTTACTCTCCGTTCGAACAATTTTCCGCAGCCATTCGAATTACCTAATCAATTATCTTATTGACTTAAGTATCATTTTGCGCTATCATGTCCCGTGTTTGCCTCGCCCCACCTCGTTTACTCCAATCGCCATTCGTCAGAGCCCGTTCCTCAGCCAACTTCCCAGTCTGGCTATCTCCTTTTTTTTGACAACGATCCATTTTGCCTCGCCCGCAACCCCTTTCTTTTGATAACCATCTGGATTGCCTATGTTCGGAATCAAAACCCCACCCAAAGCCCATTTCCCGCCCGTAACTCCTTTATTTGCCACTCCTACGAAAAGAACCGGGGTATACCCAAACTATTCCCAATCTGGGACCGGCCCGTTGCGGGCAGCAGCCACTTTCCCCACTTCAGCGCCTTCTATTTGTATCCGCGCGCGGCGCAGCGTAAAATTGATGGTTCAGAGCGACCCTGTGGCCTCACCCTTTAACATCATCTCGAACCCGCAAGCGCCTCCCGTGCCTTCGCCGGAGGCTCATCCGCGGCCGGAATGGTTGCGGGTAAAGTTTTTTGGCGGGGAGCGGTATCAGGATTTGAAGCGGACGATGCGCACGCTGGACCTGCACACCGTGTGCGAAAGCGCGCGCTGCCCGAACATGGGCGAGTGTTGGGAGCACGGCACGGCGACGTTCATGATCTTGGGCGACATTTGCACGCGCGCGTGCGGATTTTGCGCGGTGCCTTCGGGTAAACCGGTTGGTCCGCCGGATGAAGACGAACCTTTGCGCGTGGCGGAAGCGGTGGCGCGGATGGGTTTGCGGTACGCGGTGGTGACGAGCGTGAACCGCGACGATCAACCCGATGGCGGGTCGGCGATTTTTGCGCGGACGATTACGGAGATTCGCAAACGCGTGCCGGGCTGCAAAGTGGAAGTGCTGATTCCGGATTTTCGCGGCAATTGGGACGCGCTGAATGCGGTGCTGGCCGTGAAGCCGGACGTGCTGAATCACAACACGGAAACGGTGCCGCGGCTTTACCGGCAGGTGCGCAAAGGCGCGGTGTACGAGCGGTCGCTGGAACTTTTAAAGCGCGCAAAGCAAACGCATCCCGACGTGCCGACGAAAACGGGAATGATGCTCGGGCTCGGCGAAGAAAAAAGCGAAGTGCTGGCGACGATGCACGAGCTGGCGGAGCAGGGCACGGACATTTTGACGCTGGGACAATACTTGCAGCCGACGCGCGAACATTTGCCGATTGTGCGCTACGTGCATCCCGACGAATTTGCGGAGTACAAAGTGGCGGGCGAGCGGATGGGATTCAAGCACGTGGAGTCTGGGCCGCTGGTGCGCTCGTCTTACCATGCGTTTGACCAGGCGGAAAACGCGGCGAAGTAGAGGCTTGCTTCAGGGGCTGAAGCCCCGACCTCCTAAGGAACCGAACAGAAAAAGCGGATTCTCCCCCAAAGGCATGTGGAAAGAGAAGAAGTTCCTCGCTTCGCTCGGAATGCCATTTTTTTGTTGCGGATTGGTCGCCCCGCTCGGTATGACACCTTTTTTGTTAGTGAGGGGAGGCGGTGGACCAATCGGTGAACGGGACGGCGCGGCCGCCGCGGACGACGGTGGGAATCACGTGGACGAAGCCCTTATGATCGCGCGCGGAATAGTTGAGCTTGAGCTGCGGGCCGAGATCGATATCGAAATCGTGCAGCGATTCGATGCCGCGGACGAGACCTTCGCGAGTGAGATCTTTTCCCGCGCGTTTTAGACCTTCGACCATGACCATGGCGTCGACGAAGCCTTCGAGGCTGACGAAGTTGGGCTGTTCCGCCGGCGCAAATTTGGACAACGTGCGGCGATAAAGTGCGACGGTTTTTAAATCGGTGAGGTAATAGGGCGGAACGACCTGCGTGACGACCATGCCTTCGGCATCGGCGCCGGCGAGTTTGATGAGATCGTCGGTGCCGACAAACGAGACGGTGACGAAAAGCGGCGACCAGCCTTTGGAGTGAGCGAGCTTGAGGATGGGAGCGACGGTGTTGGCGGGGCCGACGATGACGACGGCCTCGGGCCGCGCGGCGCGAACGGATTGAATGGCGGCATCGGCTTCGGCGGTTTGGCGCGGGTAGGAAGCGACGGCGACCGGCTGCGATTGATGATCCTTGAGAGCATTTTTTACGCCGTCGAGAACGGCGGCTCCGAACGCGTCGTCGGGATAAATGACGGCGATTTTTTTGTAGCCGAGGGTCTTCACTAGGCCGTCAATCTGTTCCTTGGTTTCGTCGGCGTAACCGGCGCGTACGTTGAGGACCCAGTGGCGAAACGGCGTGTAGAGCGATTGCGCGCCGGTGAAAAGGCCGACGAGCGGAATTTTATTTGCTTCGGCGAGAGGGACATATTTGACGCCGGTCGGGGTGCCGACGAAAAAGCCCATGGCGAAGACGCCCTGCGATTGAAGATGTTTGAAGCAGTCTTCGGCTTTGGCGGGATCGTAACTGTCGTCGGAAGCGATTAATTTCAGCTTGCGGCCGTGGACGCCGCCCTGCTCGTTGATGGAATCGAAATAAGCGCGCGCGCCGGCGACGGTTTGCGTGCCCAAGAACTTCGACGGGCCTTCCAGCGCGGAACACGAGCCGATGGTGATTTCTTTTTCGCTGACGCCGGGAACGGATTGTGCGGCGAGGGGCCGGCAGAAGCTAAACAGCGCGCAAGAACAAAAAAAGGCCGCGAGGGGGAGGCGCAGCGAGACTTTCATTATTTTTCTCCAGAACTTCTTCGATCGAGTGCATGAAACGATTTGAAAAGGCCCGTATTCCATTTATGCGACGGCGGGCGGGGCGGCGTCAATCGAGAGCGGAGGAGAATGCGCGGTGACGAGTATAGGTTGCGCGGTAATCGTGAAGAAGGAGTTACTTTTTGCCCTTCAAGCCGAAGACGGTGAGGCCGATGCCGGTGACGACGAGCAGGATGGAGAGGGCCATGGGGATTTCCACGATCTTTTCGTGCTCGACGGTGGCCTGAATGGGGCCGATCTTCGCGACATCTTCTTTCTTGTTGTACGTGAAAGTGGGATGCGCGAGGCCGATGGCGCCGGCAAGAAGGAGAAGGATGCCGAGAACGAGGATGAGTCGCTGCATGGGCTGAAACCCTATCACAGATGGAGGGGGAAACGGGAGAGCCACGCGCTTGACCGCGACGAAGCGAAGAAGGGTTGAGAGGAATGCGCGTTCAAGTGGGAACCCGACAAGAACGCTTCGCATTTGCGTAGGCAATGACCGGAATGCGGCGGAGAAACTGGCGCCGATGCACGGTTACGGAAGCTGCAAAGGTTGCTGTTTTTGCGGCGACGCTTTGGCCAAAGGCTCGGCCTGGGCGATGCGTTCGGCGAGGGTTGGATGCTTTTCCGATGGCTGCTCCGGCTCCCCTTTGCGGAGAGCCATGAATGTTTCAAGGAGCGTCCGCATTCCGGCCGGTGAGTAGCCGGCTTTCGCCGCCAACTGCTGTCCGTGCAGATCGCAGGCGAGCTCCTCTGCCTTGGAATAGCCGGGCAGGAACTCGCTGAGTTCGAGGTTTTTGATTTCTTTGCGCTTTGCGAGTTCGCTTACGCGTGCACTCACCTGGCCAAGTTCCACGTGCTCGATTTCGTGGGCCAATACGTTGGCCAGTTCGTCTTCCGTCTGCGCAATGGCCAACAAACCGCCGCCAACGACGATGTATCGGCCGGGGAGTGCGAAAGCGCTCTTGAAATCTGGATTTGGATCGAACACGAAATGATAGGGAAGGCCGGATGGAGCGGCGCTCGCGACTTTGCTTCCGACACTGCTAATGTAGCGGGAAATGACATCCAATTGAGGAGTGCTGCCGAGGCCGGTCTGTTTTTCGTATTCACGAGCGAACCTTTCGCCAAGGGCCGCTTCATCGGAGGCTTGCGAATTGGCAATTGTGCCTTTAGCGCGCGAATTTTCTTGCGGCCGAAGCGGGGCGGGAATCAGGCAAATCGCGATGAGGATGACAAACTGTTTCACGGGTGCTTTCAACCTTTCGGCGTGTTGCAGCGGCGCAATAATTATACGACGTTTGAGAATAATGGCCGCGTAGCGTCGAGCGGAAACACGGGGAAGTGGCGCACGGAAAAGAAAAAGCCCCTGAGCCCGGATCGGCGCAGGGGCGAATGGAAAATGAAACGGAGTTAGGCTCTGCCGGTGGCAGTGGCGGCGGCAGCAGCAGCGGCCTTTTTTGCGGCTTTCGCGGCGGTGGAGGCTTTGCGGCGGCGCTTGGTCTTGGGCGGCACGGCGGGAGCTTCGCCGATCAATTCAGCGGTCATGATGCTGGTGACGAAGAGCTTGGCGCCGTGATCGTCAAAATCGACCGCCGTACGTTCCTGATCGGAAGAAGTGACAATTCCGAGTCCGTACACTTGATGCTTGATGGTCTGGCCTTCCTGCATTACTTGCACCGTATCCTCCTTCAGATTTCTGGCTTCTTATTTCTTGCTTCGAAATTTTGGCTTCGAATGCACTGGATTCGAATGTTCTGGCTTCGGCGTTTTCGTGCCGCTCGCTCGGCGAAGCCACTTTTTAAAACTTCAAAAACTCTTGTCACGAAAAAAGTGATTAGAAGCTATCTCATAAATCGCCGAGCAATACGGAAGTTGTTTCTTCAGGGGCTAAAGCCCTACTTTTCCTCGCCTCACCGTGGGGGCTAAAGCCCCCACCTCCTAAAGAACCCACGTCCTAAAAAACCCACCCCCTAAAGAACCCACGTCATAAAGGCTATACCTCCTAAAGCCGCCACGTCCTAAAGAACCATTTATGAGATGACTTCTAGAGGCTCGTAACGTTTTCAGCTTGAAGGCCTTTGGGACCCTTCTTGACTTCGAACTCGACGGCCTGACCTTCATTGAGGGACTTGTAGCCTTCCATCGCGATGGCGGAAAAGTGAACGAAAACATCTTCTCCGGTCTGACGTTGGATAAAACCGAAGCCCTTTGACGCATTGAACCACTTGACTGTGCCTTGTTCCTTCACTTCGCATTCCCCTCGTGCGTGACGCCGGACAAACCGGGCCAACGTAAGATTGCTTGATATGGGCCAGTTTGAATTCTTGACTTAATGTGTCACGGTCCAAAGAATTCAAACTGACCCACCAGCGATTGCTTTGCTGTCTTGGTCCGGGTTCCGCGAACTGGAATTCAGCTTCCGGGGAAGGTGCCGGGACATCCTCTTGCCGACAAAACGGCTGCAAGGATTGAGCTTGCAGCCCTTTGAAGCGAAACAAAAGGTAGTACAAGAGCAACAAATGCTAGATAGAAGAATAGCACAGGAAGGGGGGAAAGTCCACGGGGAGTTTGGGGCGCCTGGTTCTGTAAGTTATTGATAATAGATGGATTACGAGAGAGAGGCGGGAAAAGGGGCTATTCGAGGGCGTCGGGAAGGAGGCTTGCGCCGGGGCCGCCGGTGGCCTTCTTTTCCCAGTACTTCTTGACCCAGGCTTCCCAGCTTTTGCCGGCGGCGGGGTCGCGGCCGCTGAAGGCGAGGGCGGCGATGTCCGAATAGGCGATTTTTTGGCGATTTGCGGAATTTTTGGGCAAAAGGCGGACGAAAGAGGTTTGCAGGGTCGGGCCGGTGACGCGATCGAAGATGTAGCCTTCGAGGACCGAGCCGTCTTTGCGGGTGAGAGTGACGTCACCGCGGTAATCGAATGCTTTTTCAAGCGCCTGGCGGATTTCGTCTTCGGTGGCGAGTTCGGGAACCCAGCCTTCGACGGTTTCGCGGGTGCGGCCGGGAGCGACTTCGAGCTGGTCGGGGTCAAACTTGCCCGAGCCCGGTTCGACGTTCGGATTCATGTGAGTGGGAATGCTCACGCGCGAGTCTCTTCCATTTGCGATTTGCTGGATTCAATTTGAACGAGCGGGTTGAAGGCGTGAACTGGTTTCACGGGTTCGTTGAGAAAAGCGGCGGCGTCGGGATCGGCGTACGTTTTGTTGAACTCACCCTTGATTGCCTGCCAAAGGCCGCGAAGACCGCTGAAGCCGTGATCGACGGCGGAAGCTTCGTAACCGCTGTGGACCATGCAATTGGCGCACTTGGGATTGCCGGACTCGGTGCCGTAATTCTGCCATTCGGTGGCATCGAGCAATTCCTGGAAGGAGTCGGCGTAGCCGTCTTGCAAAAGGTAGCAAGGCTTTTGCCAGCCGAAGATGTTGTAGGTGGGCATGCCCCAGGGGGTGCAGGCGTAATTGCGCTTGCCCATCAACATTTCAAGGAAGAGCGGCGACTGATTGAATCGCCAGGATTTCTTGCGATTGGAAAGAATGCCGCGGAAGAGGCGGCGGGTGCGGGCTTTGCCGAGGAAATGTTTCTGGTCGGGGGCTTTTTCGTAGGAATAGCCCGGAGAAAGCATCATGCCTTCGACGCCGAGTTCCATCATTTCGTCGAAGAAAGCGCGAACGCTGTTGGGATCGGCGCCGTCGAAAAGAGTGGTGTTGGTGGTGACGCGGAAGCCGCGCTTGACGGCTTCGCGAATGCCTTCGATGGCCTGGTCGTACCCGCCTTCGCGGCAGACGGAAAAATCGTGGTGATCGCGCTGGCCATCGACGTGGACGGAGAAAGTGAGATATTTGCTGGGCTTGAAGAGGTCGAGCTTTTCCTTGAGCAAGAGCGCGTTGGTGCAGAGGTAGATGTATTTTTTGCGGGCGACGAGGCCTTCGACGATTTTATCGATTTGCGAGTGCATGAGCGGTTCGCCGCCGGGAATGGAGACCATCGGCGTGCCGCACTCGTCCACGGCTTTGAAACATTCTTCGGGAGTCAATTCCTGTTTGAGAATGTGCGCGGGATATTGAATTTTGCCGCAGCCGGCGCAGGCCAGATTGCAGCGGAAAAGCGGCTCGAGCATGAGGACGAACGGATAGCGCTTACGCCTTTGCAGTTTTTGTTTGAGGACGTAGGTTGCGACCGTCCACGCCTGAGAAACCGGTACCGGCATTTTTGCCTCGACAGCTTAAATTGGATGGGGAGAAAGCGAGTTCCCCAGCCACTTCTATTGTAACCGACAAAGGGAGAATCCATTTACGAGCTTTTGGATAGATGCGCGAGAGGGTTCCAGTGTGGCACGGGGGTTGCAAACTATACGGGGATGCGTAGATCGATCGGAATTCCGGTGGCGCCAGAGGAAGCGAGTCTGGCGTACCATCGGCTTGCAATGCAGCGTGATTTTTCGATGCCAAGAGCGAATCTGGTGAGCTTGATGGAGTTGTTTGCGAAGTTCGGCGGCGATGCGGCTGTCGTGCAGAGGCGCGGGTACCGGCGGGAAAAGCGGACATACGCGGAGATGCATGCCGATGCGATCCGCTGCTGCGATGGGCTGGACGGACTTGGCATTGGACCCGGCGATCGGGTGCTGCTTTGGGGAGCGAACTCGGCGGAATGGATTGCGTGCTTTTGGGCGATTCAGATGCGCGGGGCGATTGCGGTGCCGATGGATGAGGGCGCGAGTGTGGAATTTGTGAAAAAGACCATTCGCGACGCCGGGGTGAAGCTGATTTTGCGCGAAAGGGAGCGGCCCGAACTGGAAGGCGAAATTGCGTCGAGAATTTTCGGCGATTGGCGAGGCGCGTCCGGCACGGAGCCTGCGGCGAAGAGTTTGCGTGCGGATTTGGGCGGCCATTCGCAACGGAGCACAATTTCAGAAATTTTGTATACGTCGGGAACGACGGCGGAGCCGCGGGGCGTGGTGCTGACGCACGGAAATTTTCTGGCGAATCTGGAGCCGATTGAAAAAGAGATTGTGAAGTACGCGAGGTATGAGCGGTGGATGCATCCACTGCGGTTTGTTTCGCTGGTTCCGCTCGGCCACGTGTTCGGGCAATTTATGACGCTGTTTGTGCCGCCGCTCGTGGGAGCGACGGTGGTGCTGGAGCGTTCGAGCAATCCGGTGGAAATACTGCGGACGATCAAGAAAGAGAAGGCGACGGCGTTGATTGCCGTGCCGCGAATGCTGGATGCGCTGCGCGGGGCGATGGAAAGAGAGATCGAATCGCGCGGATGGAGCAAGTGGTTTGCGGCGGCGAGCAAGGCGGCGGAAGGAAAACATTTTTTGAGGCGGGCGTGGCGATTCCGACGGATTCATAAAATGTTTGGATGGAAATTCTGGGCGTTTATTTGCGGAGGCGCGGCGCTGTCGTCCGAGACGGAATTGTTTTTCAAGCGGATGGGATTTGCGGTGGTGCAAGGCTATGGGATGACGGAGACGGCGTCGCTCGTTAGCTTGAATCATCCGTTTCGAGCGGCGGAAGGAAGCGTGGGAAAGGTGCTACCGGGGCGGGAATTCAAGATTGCGGACGACGGCGAGATATTGGTGCGCGGGGAAAATGTTTCGGCGGGATATTGGGAAGGCGGCGCGGCGCGGGCGGCGAGCGAATCAGAATGGTTCGGAACCGGCGACTTAGGTGAACTGGACGGCGAAGGGAATTTGCGATTTCGCGGGCGGAAGAAAAACGTGATTGTGACGCCGGCGGGATTGAATGTTTTTCCGGAGGACATTGAAGCGAAGCTGCGAGAAGCGCGCGAACTGCGCGATTGCGTGGTGCTACCGGTACGAAGCGGAAGCGATACGGAAGCGTGCGCCGTTTTGCTGCTTGAGGCCGGAGAATTTTCCGCAGCGCACATCATCGAACGAATCAATTCGCAACTGGCGGAATATCAGCGGGTGCGGCGGTGGACGATTTGGCCGGAGGCGGATTTTCCGAGGACTTCAACCGGCAAGCCGCGATTGCCGGCAATTGCAGCGCGGTTGCCGGAGTTGCTGAGCGGGAAGAAAGAAGCAGGGGTGGAAACCGAGGTTTTGGGAGGGCTGCCGTTTGTTTTGCCCGCGGACGGTTCGCTCGAGAGCTTATCGTCGCTTGACCGCGTGGAATTGTTGGCTGCGGTGGAGCAGCGGTTCAGCGCAGAGTTGAATGAGGCCGCGTTTTCGGAAGCGAAGACGGTGGCCGACGTGCAGCGGCTTTTGCGGCAGCCCGCGGCGAAGAAGAGCGACTACATTTATCCAAGGTGGGCGCAACGAGAAACGGTGCGATGGGTGCGGCTGGCGATTTACTACGCGCTGGTTTGGCCGGCGACGGTGATTCTTGGACACCCGCGAATTGTTGGCAGGGAGAATTTGCGCGGGGTGAAAGGTCCGGTGATTGTGATTTCGAATCACATTGCGCGACGCGCGGACATGGGATTGATTTTGGCGGCGCTGCCGGCGCGATTCCGGCACAGATTGGCACCGGCGATGGGGGGCGAGACGTTGTTGCGGATGCGCAAGCCGCCGCGCGAATGGTTTTTTGCGAAGCGGTGGGCGTACGAACTGGGGTATTTTTTGGTGACGGCTTTGTTCAATGTGTTTCCGCTGCCGCAATTTTCCGGATTTCGCGAAAGTTTTCGATTTGCGGGCGAAACGGCGGATCGCGGATACAGCGTGCTGATTTTTCCGGAAGGTGAAGTGAATAATTCGGAGGACGGAAAGATGGCGGCGTTTCAACCTGGAATTGGAATTCTGGCGAAGAATTTAGGACTGTCGATTGTGCCGATGCGGCTGGACGGAGTGTGGGGAATGAAGCGAGAGGGGAGGCGATTGGCGCACCGAGGTGAGATTACGGTGAACATCGGAGAACCGGTTTCGTTTCCGGCGGAAATGCCGGCGGGAGAGATTGCACGGAGGCTTTATTCCCTGGTTGAGTGCCTTTAATATTGTTAACTGGAATGCGGTTAAGTTCGTTCGATCGCAGTGCAAGCGGAGGAAATATGGTCCAGGGTCGGAAATACCTCGTTATTGGCCTCGGTGCCGGAATCGCTGTTGCGCTAATCGCGGTTCAGTTGTGGGGACTGGCGCTGAACCGGGAGATTGTGCGTAATGCGAACCCGGTTTTGCTTCGCCCCTTCAATCGTTCCGGAAGCATTGAGCTGAAAGAAAACGCATCCGATTCGCTTCCCAAACCATGGTTTCCGGAAGCGGAGCCGCAAGCCGACTTGAATTGGCGACTTGAGCCGATGCAGGGGAAATCGCTGACGCTAGGGGACTTCAAGGGAAAGGTGTTATTTCTAAACTTCTGGGGCACGGGTTGTATACCGTGCATCGAGGAAATGCCCGGCATTATCCACTTGAAGAAAAGTTTGGGAGATTCGGAAATCGTGTTCGCGGCCGTCACGACGGACCAGCGAAGCGACGTGGAGAATTTTCTGAAGGAAAATAGCCTTGACGTTCCGATCTATTTGACCACGCCCGACGTTCCGGAACATTTCGGCATTTCCGCGATTCCGAGGACGTACATTTTGAACAAAAACGGCGCAGTGGTTTTTCGAAACATTGGGCCACTCAACTGGAATGTGGAATCCGCGCGGAATTACCTGAAGGGCCTTGCGGCGCGAAACTGAATTTTGTGCCGGCGTAAACGATCCGTTTTGTTCTCAAGAGGTTCGCGTCAAAAGAAGCCGCTGCGGCCCTCGATTGATTCTTTTCATCAGAAAAACGGCGGCTTGTGGGTTGTGGTTGTAGCGTTCGCAGGGTTCGTAGCCGTGGCGACGATAGAAGCGTATCGCTACGTCCATTCCGGTGGCGGAGTCGAGATAAAGCGAATCGTAGCCGGCGTTCGAGGCAAACTGTTCCAAAGCAGCGAGCAAAGATTGAGCAATGCCCTGGCCGCGATGGGCGGGCCGCACGTACATGCGCTTGATTTCGCCGCTTCTTGGAATTTCAGGAAGTTCGCGAAGGGCAATACAGCCGACGACATTCTGTTTGATGGAAGCGATCCAGATGCCGGCGCGTTCGGCAAAATAATATTGTTGGAACTCGGCTTTCGTGTCGCGGGCGACGACGCGGGCGGCGGCGTAATACTCTTCGACGATGCGAAACGCTGCGTCCAGATCCGGAAGCCCTGCCTTCCTAATGAAATAACCGGCAATTGCTCTTGCGGGCATGCACACAGTTTGCGCTCGCGCAAAACCCCAAAAAGCTCCAAATTGGTCACTATTGTTTACCGTTAGAAATCGTCGTGACTTATTCTATCCTCGTTAATTAGTCGATGACCTCCCATAGATGCAGGGCTAATAAACCTGCGTTCTTGCATTGCTTTACGAGCGCATCGTCAACTGAAAGAAGCAGTGAGGTGCCAGGTGGAAAGTTTGCCGCCACTTTGAGAAGACTTACGTCGGTAGCCCCGAGCGAAGCTACGAGTTCGGGCGCCATTCTAAGCAAGGCAATCGTTTCTTCGTTCATTTCCATTCTCGTCAGTTCATCGAAAACTAAACTCCAGAAGAGAGGACGGCCCCCTTCAATCGTCCTTATGATCCAAGCGCTGACCTCTGAGACGACGTGGGGAGTTGTTACGCGCTGCCTAAAGAGCGAAATGAATGCCGTTAGATTCTCATAGTTTTTCGCAGTCTTGAGAAACGACATTTCCTGCTGCAGCCGCGAATAGCCTAGATCGCGGACCGCAGCGTAGAGAATTAGCTCTCGTAGCGGGCCTGTGTCCAGCAGAAGTATTCTTGGTTCAACCATTTCGGAAGCACATGCTAACTGCTAATCAATTTGGAGACCTGGAATGGGCGCAGCGGGTACGTCGTACTTCCGAGACAGTTTCAGTCTGTGTTCTTCAAGTGCTCCCTTAAGAGCCGATGAAATCTCGTGGAGCTCGGCTTGGGCGCCATGGAGTGAAGGGAAATTCGGGAGATTTCTAAACGGGAGAAGTTCTTTGCTAGCGTAATTCCAAAACGCCGAATAAGTGTAATGCCGCGGCAATGATTGCACATTATTGATTATATTCTCTGCTGCCACTTGAACGAGCTCTTGTCGAACTAAGTTGAAGGAGGGTAGCTGTGGGTTTGAAACTTTCCAACTCTCATACGAATTGAGCGTGCGAAGAACCTCTTCGGAAAATGACGACCAGGATAGAAGCTCCAAGTAAACTGCCTCAGCCGCAGAGTTAACACCCGCCAAGTCGTTGTCGTGTATGGCGAATGTCTTCGTGAAAATTGAGTTCTCACTATCGGCCAGAAAGTCTTTGTAATTTGGCCACTGCCTGGAATCGACATGCTCCTGCATCGGTCGGATGTATTCGCATCGCTTGGTGGTGGATCTCCACGTCAAGTTGCCATCCTTAAGGAACCCAATCTCGTGGTTTAGTCCTTCGACGATCGGGTTTATAACCGCGTAGATCCAGGCGGCCACGCGCCGTGATTGTCGAGGATGGGTTATCTCAACATCGCTGCTCATGATTCTAAGGTTATAACAGTACGCTCTTCGCTATCCACTGTGAATAAGTGTGGTCCTATTGGGCGCCACGCGGGTCTGTCGGCGTTACTCGGCGTTCTGTGGCAAAATTGAGGATTGGAAGGCTGACCCCATGGCACACCGTACAACGCTGGAAGCAGAGCGCGGCACAAAACCTGCAAAGCCCGCGAAGAAAGCCGCAAATGGCGCGGAGCGCGAACGGATTTTCGAAGCGTTTCGCCGTTGGGGCTATCTGCAGGCGAATCTCGATCCTTTGGGTTTTCTGAAGCCGCTGGATTCGCCGGACCTCAATTTCAGCGGAGAGGTTGCGGACGAAGCGCGACAGCATTATTGCGGAACGATTGGCGCGGACTTTATGCACCTCGGTCAGCCGGAGCGGCGCAACTGGATTGCGGAGCGGATGGAAGCGGCGCCGGAAGCGGTGGACCAGCAAAAGATTTTGGAACGACTGGTGCGCGCGGATTTATTTGAGCAAGTGCTGCAGGCGCGGTATCTGGGAACGAAGCGATTTTCGCTGGAAGGCAACACTTCGCTTGTGCCGATGCTGGACGCGATGCTGGATATGGCCGGCGAGCACGGCGCGGTGGAATGCGTGATGGCGATGAGCCATCGCGGGCGATTGAATGTGATGGTGCACACGGCGTGCAAGACGCCGCATGAAGTGGTGGCGGGATTTGAAGACGTGGATCCGCGCAGCGTGCTGGGCGCGGGAGACGTGAAGTATCACGTTGGCGCGACGGGCGTTTACGTGACGAGCGCGGGAAAAGAGATTGAGATTCATCTGGTTTCGAATCCGAGCCACCTGGAAGCGGTGGACCCGGTGGCGATGGGGCGGGTGCGCGCGAAGCTGACGCGGTTTGAAGGCGGATTCGATCGCGACGTGACGAATAAAGTTGTGCCGATCATCATGCACGGCGATGCGGCGTTTGCGGGGCAAGGGATTTGGGCGGAGACGATGAATCTGGCCGACCTCGATGCATACACGGTCGGCGGCAGCATTCACATTATTGTGAACAATTTGATTGGGTTTACGACGCGGCCGATTCAAGAACATTCTTCGCGGTTTGCGGCGGATTTGGCGAAACGGCAGAACATTCCGATTTTTCATGTGAACGCGGAAGATCCGGACGCGGTGGTGAGGGTTGGCCGGATGGCGGCGGAATACCGGGCGACGTTTGGCAGCGAGGTTGTGGTGGACCTGATCGGATACCGGCGGCACGGGCACAGCGAAGTGGACGATCCGACGATTACGCAGCCGCTGCTCTATGAACGGATCAAAAACCATGCGCAGCTTTGGAAGATTTACGCTGAAAAGACGGGAATCGACGCGAGCGCGACGCTGGAAGCGGTGCGGGCGGAGTACGAAACGGAGCAGGCGAAAGCGGGACAGCTGAAGAAGATTCCGCACTTGCGGCAATTGCCGAAATACTGGTCGGCGTTTCATCGAGGCGCGTTCAAGCCGGAGTACGAGGTTGAGACCGGGCTTACGCTGGAAAAACTGGCGGAATTGACGAGCGAATTGGTGCATGTGCCGCAAGGTTTTCACACACACGCGAAGATCGTGAAATTGCTCGAACAGCGGCTGGAGATGGGGACGGGCAAGCGCGCGGTGGATTA
Organism: Candidatus Acidiferrum sp.; assembly: GCA_035310365.1. GTDB lineage: Bacteria > Acidobacteriota > Terriglobia > Acidiferrales > UBA7541 > Acidiferrum. The sequence continues at coordinate 23,547 of DATGEI010000067.1, read as the reverse complement.
TGGATTTGCCGAAGCGCTGGCGTTCGGATCGCTTTTACGGGAAGGCACGCCGCTGCGGCTGACGGGACAAGATTCGCAACGCGGAACGTTCAATCAGCGGCACGCCGTCCTGATCGATACGGTGAACGAGTGGGAGCACATTCCGCTCGCGGCGATTGCGAAAGCTTCGCCGGGGAAACCGTTTTGCGAGATTCATAATTCCTCGCTTTCGGAAGCGGGCTGCCTGGGATTCGAGTATGGATTCAGCCGCGATTTTCCCGAAGCGCTGGTTTTGTGGGAAGCGCAGTTCGGCGATTTTGCAAACGGCGCGCAGGTGATCATCGATCAATTCATCAGCGCGGGCGAGGACAAGTGGGATTTGCCGGCGGGAATTGTGATGTTGCTTCCGCATGGATATGAAGGGCAGGGGCCGGAACATTCGAGCGCGCGGCTCGAGCGGTATCTGCAATTGGCGGCGGAAGAAAATATACAAGTGTGCCAGCCGTCGACGGCGGCGCAGTATTTCCATATGTTGCGGCGGCAGGCGCGGCGGCCGTGGCGCAAACCGCTGGTGGTGTTTACGCCGAAAAGCATGCTGCGGCACCCGGACGCGAGTTCGCCCATCGAGGAATTCACGCAGCCGAAGTTCTTGCAAGTGGTTCCCGACCGCGAGGTGAGCGACGCGAAGCGGATATTGATTGCAAGCGGGAAGGTGGGCCACGAACTGAAAGCGGAACGCCGCCGCCGCAAAGACACGAGCACGGCGATTCTGTTTCTCGATCAATTGTATCCGCTGCCGCGGCCGGAAATTAACGCGGCATTGGATGCGCACGCGAACGCGCGCGAAATTGTGTGGGTGCAGGAAGAGCCGCGGAATATGGGAGCGTTCTTTTACGTGATGCCGCGGCTCACGCAAATTGCCCATGCGAGGGGGCTGAGCATTCGGTCGGTGAAGCGTTCGGCGAGCGCGAGCCCGGCGACGGGTTCGGCGAAAGCCCATGAACTGGAGCAGAAAACGCTGCTTTCGCTGGCATTTACGACGACTTCCGCGCAATAAAAGCATCGTTTTGCGTCGTTTTTGGTGAAATCGCCCGGTACTTTTGTTCATCATTCATTCACATTGATGTAAATCCATTGTTACCGAAGGTTTGCAATACTTCCGGCGTGTTAAAAAACGTTCATGGCACGACCGGAAATCCAACTGCCTACCGCAACGCCCATGCCTGGGATACACTGACGCCAAGCCGGCAGGCGGTCCGACCGGCAACACTTCCGGGTGACCGTAAAGCGGCTCAAATGAAAAAAATCCTGATCATTGAAGACGACCGCGATATCGTCGAGCTGGTCCGCTACAATCTCGCGAATGAAGGGTTTCAAGTGAGCTCGGCGCATGACGGCGCAAGCGGCTTGAGCACCTTGAAGAAAACGCCGCCGGATTTGCTGCTGCTCGACCTGATGCTGCCGAAACTGACCGGGTTGGATATTTGCCGGGAAGTGCGGAAGGACGAGTCGCTGAATCGTTTGCCGATTCTGATGCTGACCGCGCGCGGAGAAGAAGCCGACCGCGTGGTGGGCCTTGAAATGGGCGCGGACGATTACGTGACGAAGCCTTTCAGCCCGCGCGAATTGATTGCGCGCGTGAAGGCGCTGCTGCGCCGCGCGGAGCCGCCGGCGGATTCGCCGCGCACGATCGAGATCGGCAAGCTGGCGATCGATCCGGCGTCGTATCGCGTGAGCCATTCGGGCAAACCGGTGCCGCTCAGTACGCTAGAATTCCGGCTGCTGTATTATCTTGCATCGCGTCCGAACCGTGTTTTTACGCGGGATCAGCTGCTGGACGCCGTCTGGGGCACCGATCGATTCGTTACGCCGCGCAGCGTGGATGTGTACGTTCGCCGCCTGCGGGAGAAAATCGAATCCGATCCGGAAAATCCCGTGCATCTGAAGACGGTTCGCGGCGCGGGCTATTTATTCGAAACCCGTGCGGCTTAACCTTTTCTGGAAACTCGCGCTCACGTTTCTGACGCTGCTACTGGTGGCGTTGCTCGGCGCCGACTATTCGGCGGAGCGAGCCCTGCGGCGAGACTACGAACGCACCGGACTCGAGCAACTGGAAGCGATTGCGCGCGTGGGGCAAGATCGCGCGCCGGTTTTGTCTTCCGTCCCTCCCACTAAAACCGAAGAAATAAACGGCCTGCAAACCTGGGTGCACGAGATGGCGGCCAGCGGCGCGCGCATTACCGTGATTACCGCGCAAGGGCTGGTGCTGGCCGATTCGCAATCGGATCCGCAAACGATGGAAAACCACGCGGGCAGGCCGGAATTGAAGGAGGCGCTTGCGGGCGGAAGCGGCCACTCGATTCGGCACAGCGTGACGATTAACCGCGATTTGCTCTATTACGCGGTAAGGCAGCCAACCGCGGCGGGTGAGCCGGTGCTGCTGCGGTTTGCGCTGCCGCTTTCGACGGTGACGTCGGTGCTGATGGAATTCCGCGAGAGTTTGTGGCTTGCGTCACTTTTTATTTTGGGTCTAGTGGGCGGCGCGACGCTTCTGGTGTCGCGAAGATTCACGAATCGCGTCGATCGGTTGACGGCGTTTTCGAGGCGAGTGGCGGAAGGCGATTTTCACGCCGAGCCTTCGGGAAGTTCGGGCGACGCGCTCGATTCGCTGGGATCGTCGCTGAATCAGACGGCGTCGCGGCTGGATCAAACGATTCGAACCCTGACGGAAGAGCGAAATCTTTCGTCAGCGATATTGGGAAGCATGGTGGAGGGAGTTGCGGTCGTCAATGCATCGGAGCGCGTTTTGTTTTTCAATCCGAGCTTTGCGTCCATTCTTGGACTGGATTCGCCGCCGCAGCCGGGAAGCGGGCTGGTGGAAGTGGTTCGGCAGACGGAATTGATTGAAGCGGTGCGAAAAGTGCTGGCGGGCGAACCGAGGGTGGAAGCGGAAATCGTGACGGGAACTTTGCGGCAGCATTTTTTTGCCGCCACGGTGGCGGCGGTGCGCACGACGCAGGCGAATGGCGCGGTGGTTGTGCTGCACGACATCACGGATTTGAGGAAACTGGAGCGGGTGCGGCGGGATTTTGTGGCAAACGTCTCGCACGAATTTCGCACGCCGTTGACGGCGATACAGGGTTTTTCCGAAACGCTGCTGGGCGGCGCGATGAACGACCCGCAAAATCGCGACCGCTTTCTGGGAATTATTCTGGAACACGCGCGGCGCCTGGCGCGGTTGACCGACGACCTGCTGATGCTTTCGAAAATGGACGCGGACCGGCTGGAACTGGAGCTTCGCCGTCTGCCGGCGGAGCAACTGGTGGCGGGATGCGTGGAAACGGCGCAACCTCGCGCGGTCGACAAGGACCTGCAACTTTCTGTGAATCTGGGCAAGAATCTGCCGGACATTGCCGGAGACCGGCGGCGATTGACGGAGGTTTTGCAGAACCTGCTGGACAACGCGATTCAGTACACGCCGGCGGGCGGGCAGATTATGGTGAGCGCGGAATACAGCAACGCGGAAGTGGTCTTCACGGTTTCCGACACCGGGATTGGAATACCGGAGGCGGACCAGCCGAGAATATTTGAACGGTTTTACCGCGTCGACGTTGCGCGCTCGCGTGAAGTGGGCGGCACGGGGCTGGGACTTTCCATCGCGAAACATCTGATGGAAGCGCACGGCGGAAAACTGTGGGTGGAAAGCGAAGTCGGCCACGGATCGCAGTTTCACTTTTCCGTTCCGGTCTTCGATGCGGAACGCGCGGCGCAGCGCAATCGAGGAAACAACGGCCGCTGAATTATTGCCGGTCATTCATGCCGGATTCAATTCCGCGTAATAAAAAGACGGCAGAGTTCCGGGTATCCGGCGAAGTGTGGCTTGCTCGCGGATGGACGAGGAGAACCGAATGGCCGCTTTCCCGCCGCTCAGCGAAGCAGTTCTCTACGACGAGCTGGTCAACTATCTGATTTCGATGGCGCGCACCGTGGAAAGCGCGATGAACCGCGCGCTGGACGGAATCGTGAGCCTTGAAAGCCCGCGGACGGCGACACTGCCCGGCGAAGTATTTCTGCTCGAGCCGCGCATCAATGAGATGGAAATTGCGATCGATGAACACGCCGTGCGATTGCTGCGGCGCGGTTCGTATTCCGACGATGAACTGCGGATGATCGTGGCGGCCCTAAAAATTACCAATGACCTCGAACGAATCGGCGATTTGGCGGTGAATCTTGCGCAACGGGTGATTACGCTGCGCGAAATGGCGGCGCCGCAGCTGCCGGACGAGCTTGCGCCGATGGTGGCTGCGGTGCGGGCGATGGTCAGCAAGAGCCTGGGCGCGCTGATCTTTCGCAATGCGGAGATGGCGGCGCTTGTGCTGGAAAGCGACGAAATCGTGGACAAATATCGCGACACGATTTTTGAGAAATTGATGGAGAACATGACGCAGCAGGCGTCGCTGGTCAGTTCCGGCATGCAATTCGTGCTGGCGACGCGGCACCTGGAGCGGATTGCGGACCACGCGACAAACATCGCCGAAGACATCATTTACTGGGTGCGGGGATTGGATGTGCGGCACGGGCGAGGGCTGATTGTGAATCCGGACGCCCAAGCGGCGGAGCAGCAAGAAGCCAATCAGATAACCGACAATTCACATTCGCTTCATCCTGGTGTGAACGTCATCGCCGATGCTCAATCAGCGTAAGCTTCAGTAGTTATGCCCCACCTTGGGGGTCGCCGCTCCCCTGGCAGCGACCCCCATCTCCCTTTTTACGCCTGGCGCTCCTTGCAACAATCTGAAAATACATAATTTAGATGGGTATTGCGGAGTGGAACCGATCGGCAGATTCACTCAAATATGAATGTTCTGTAACACGGCTGTAACAACCGGCGCCCACACTCAAAGCAGGTCAAAAGCTAGAAAACTCGTGTGTGGAGACACCCTAATGAAACGATTTGCAGGATTACTCCTGGTCGTTCTCGCCATCGGAGGAATCGTTGTGGCGCAGAACGCTCTTTCGATTAACGGGGCGGGCGCAACTTTTCCGTATCCCATGTATTCGAAATGGTTTGACGAATATCACAAGAAATTTGGAAACATCCAGATCAACTATCAGTCCATCGGATCGGGCGGCGGCATTAAACAAGTGACGGAAGGCACGGTCGACTTCGGCGCGTCCGACGGACCGATGAACGACGAACAGCTGAAGTCTTACCAGGATAAGCACGGTTTTCCGATCTTGCATTTTCCGACGGTGCTCGGCGCGGACGTGCTCACGTACAACATCCCGGGCATTACCGCGGAGCTGAATTTTACGCCGGAAGCGATTGCGGGCATTTTCCTGGGCAAGATTACGAAGTGGAACGACCCATCGATTGCGGGCGTGAACAAGGGCGTGAACCTGCCGGCGACGGACATCGTCGTGGTGCACCGTTCGGATGGCAGCGGCACGACTTACATCTGGACGGACTATCTGGCAAAGACCAGCACGGAATGGAAGGATAAAGTTGGCAAAGGCACGTCGGTCAATTGGCCGGTGGGCTTGGGCGGCAAAGGAAACGAAGGCGTCGCCGGGCTTGTCAAACAAACTCCCGGCTCGGTGGGCTACGTTGAATTGATTTACGCGATACAGAACAACATGCCGTATGGCCGCGTGAAGAATTCGAGTGGTTCGTTCATCAAGGCGGATCTTGCCGGAGTGACGGCGGCCGCGGCCGGCGCAGCGAAAGAGATTCCCGACGACTTCCGCGTATCCATTACCAATGCGCCGGGCAAGACGGCTTACCCCGTTTCAAGTTTCACTTGGTTGCTCGTTCCCAGCAAGTTTTCCGACCCGGCGAAGCGCGACGCCCTGAAAGGCTTTGTGAAGTGGATGCTGGCCGACGGACAGAACAGCGTGGAAGCGCTGTCTTACGCGAAACTTCCGAAGGAAATCGTGGCGAAGGAATTGAAGGCGGTCGACAACATTCAGTAAGGAAACTTGTGGCGACCACAATAACAACAGTACCCGGCGCGGGCCCGATATCGGGCTCGCGCGCTTTTTTTCGCAAGCTGCGCGAAGGGGATGAGATTGCGCGGATTATCACCTTTCTTTTTGCGGCTTCGGTGGTGCTGGTTACGCTGCTTCTTGTGTGGGAATTATGGCAAGGCTCCGTGTTGCCGCGCCACAAATTCGGATTTGGGTTCTTTTTTACGCGGGTGTGGGACCCCATCGCCGAGCAATTTGGCGCGCTGCCCTTTATTTACGGAACGCTGGTGACTTCCGCCGTTTCTTTGCTGATTGCCGTCCCATTGGGCCTGGGAGCGGCAATTTTTCTGGCCGAGCTTGCACCGCAGAAGATTTCGGACACGCTGCAATTTTTCATCGACCTTCTTGCCGCCGTGCCAAGCGTGATTTATGGCTTGCTTGGGGTTTTCATCGTGATTCCGCTGATGCGCGAATACATTCAGCCGGCGCTAAAGCGCACGCTTGGGTTTCTGCCATTGTTTCAAGGACCGGCGTATGGCGTGGGATTTTTGACGGCGGGCATCGTGATGGCCATTATGGTGATCCCGTACATTATTTCCGTGTCGCGCGAAGTGCTGCTTTCCGTTCCGCGCGATCAGCGCGAAGCGGCGCTGGCGCTGGGGTCGACGCGGTGGGAATCGACGTGGAAAGTCGTCGTGCCGTTTGCCCGCACGGGCATCATGGGTTCGGTGTTCCTGGCGCTGGCCCGCGCGCTCGGTGAAACGATGGCGGTGACGATGGTGATTGGCAACACGCCGACCATCAGCGCGTCACTTTTCTCGCCGGGTTATTCCATCGCCGCCGTGATCGCCAACGAATTTACGGAAGCCACGGGCGATACGTACTTGCAGGCTTTGATCGAACTTGGCCTGGTATTGTTTCTTCTCACCTTCATTTTGAACGGTCTGGCGCGGTTGTTGATTGTTTTGACGAGCAGGCGAGGCGCCGGAATGGGACAAACATGAACGCGCGTCTTCGATGGCGCAAATTCGTCAGCGGTTTCATGCTGAGCGTAACCGGCGCGTGCGCGGCCGTGGCGGTCTCCGTTTTGTTTTTTATCCTCGGCTATCTGGTCTATCACGGCGGGAGCTCGGTGAATTGGGCGTTCTTCACGAAATTGCCCACGCCAGTGGGGGAATCCGGCGGCGGCATGGCCAATGCGATTGTCGGTACGGCCAAGCTGCTTTCCCTGGCGGTGCTGGTTGGCGTTCCGATTGGGTTCTTTGGAGCGATTTACCTTGCGGAGTTCAGCGGGAACGGAATCATTGCGTTCGTTGTGCGCTATGCGGCGGACTTGCTGAACGGCGTGCCTTCGATTGTGATCGGCATTTTTGCGTACACCATGCTCGTGCTGCCGTTCAAACATTTTTCCGCGATTGCCGGTGGTTTCGCGCTGGGCCTGATGATGGTGCCGATCACCTTGCGCAGTGCGGAGGATTTCTTGCGCGCGGTACCCCGGGCCTTGCGCGAAGGCGCAATGGCGCTGGGCGCCAGCAAGACCAGAACGATTGCCACGGTCATCGTTCCTGCCGCCTACCGCGGCATCATGACGGCAATTTTGCTTGCGCTGGCGCGAGTTGCGGGAGAAACCGCGCCGTTGTTGTTCACCGCGTTCAGCAATCGATTTTGGAGCCACGGCTGGAATGAACCAATCGCCTCGCTTCCGGTAATGATTTTTACCTACGCCATCGCGCCATATGACGATTGGCACCGGCAAGCGTGGGCGGCTGGTCTGGTGCTGCTGGGTCTGATTCTGATCGTGAACATTTTTGCCCGGGCGATTCTGTCGCGCGGCGGGACGATTCTGAGGTAGCACGAATGCACGCATCGGTGAGGCAAGCTGTGTCTGTAAACATTAATCCAACCACTGTCACGGCCGGGCGAGAAACCGCGGCGCCGGCGACCATGCGGATGAACGTCAACAAGGTGAATTTTTTCTACGGACCGAAGCAGACCCTTTTTGACATCACGATGGGAATCGGAGCAAACAAGGTTACGGCGCTGATCGGACCGTCCGGCTGCGGCAAGTCCACGCTGCTTCGCACATTTAACCGGATGCACGAGACCGTGCGAGGCGCGCGCCTTGAAGGCGAAATTCTTCTGGACGGGAAAAATATTCTCTCGCAAGACGTGACGCAACTGCGCCGCCGCGTGGGAATGGTGTTTCAGCGGCCCAATCCTTTTCCGAAATCGATTTTCGACAACGTGGCGTACGGACTTCGAATCAACGGATCGAAATTGCCGATCGCGGATGCCGTGGAAAAAAGTTTGCGCCATGCGGCGCTTTGGGACGAAGTGAAAGATCATCTGCACAAATCCGCGTACGAGCTTTCCGGCGGCCAGCAACAGCGGCTTTGCATCGCGCGCGCGCTGGCGGTGGAACCGGAACTTCTGTTGCTCGATGAACCGTGCTCGGCGCTCGATCCGATCAGCACCGCGAAGATCGAAGAGCTTCTCGTGCAATTGAAAGACCTTTGCACGATCGCGATCGTGACTCACAACATGCAGCAGGCCGCGCGCGTGAGCGATTACACGGCATTTTTGCTGATGGGCCAGCTTGTGGAGTTCAGTCCGACGCCGCACATGTTTACGACGCCGAGCGATCCGCGCACGGAAGCGTACATCACGGGGCGTTTTGGATGAGGTTTTGCGCGAGTGCCGACGTCGCGCGTGTTTCTGATATAGGATGAGGTCGTAAATGGAACGCCACTTTGAACGGGATCTGAATGAAGTGAAAGAGCGCCTGCTCTGGATGGGCAGCCTGGCGGAACGCGCCGTGCATCAGGCGGTACATTCCGTGCTGGATTCGGACGAACAGCTCGCCAAGCGTGTGCTGGACGAAGAAGACGCCATCAACGAGCTGCAGATCGAAATCGACGACCGCGTCGTGCAGCTGCTCGCGCTTCACCAGCTGATGGCGATGGATTTGCGTTTCGTGCTGGCGGTTTCGCGCATCAACAACGACCTGGAACGCATTGGCGATCAGGCCGTGAACATTGCGCAAGGCGCGCAGCGAATTTTGCGGCACCCGCGAGTAAAACCGTACGTCGATCTGCCGCGCATGAGCGAAGTGGCCGAAGAGATGGTTCGCGACGCGCTGAATGCCGTGGTGCGCCGCGACGTGGAGCTGGCGCGGAAGGTGCTCGCCAGCGACGACAAAGTGGACCATTATCGCGATCAAATTTTTCGGGAACTGTTGACCTACATGATGGGCGATTCGAGCGTGGTCTTCCCCGCGTTCGAATTAATCCTCGTTGCCAAAAATCTGGAACGCATCGGCGACCACGCGACCAACATTGCCGAAGACGTGATTTACCTGGTGCAAGGCGAAGACGTTCGCCATCCGACCGTCGACCGGCGCTAAACGTCACGCTTGCCGGAGGTTTCTCGGCCACATAAGGAACGCGCCGGCTAGCGCGCTGAGCACAGAGATACAGCCGCCAATCGTGCGATCCACCGTTCGCGTGAAGCGCGCCTCAATTCGAGATTCGCCCGAAGGCACGGCAACGACGATTGCATCGTAAGACACGGTCCGCTGCGTTGACGTTGGCGCGCCATTCACCGTAACGAGCCACGCGGGATAGTGAAGCAGCCGGAGGCGAATCCGGGCGGGCCCGGCGGAGTGCACGATAACGATTCGATCTTCAGCCGTCCATCGCAAGATTTGAAATTCTGGCTTGTGCGCCAGCTCCGAATCGGTTTTCTCGGCGATCCCTTTCGCTTCGGGCTGGGTTTGCGGAACGTCCGTGCGATCGTCGCCGAGCGGATCGTACTCGTCCGTGCCTTCAAATCCCGCCTTCTTGTCCATTGCCTCTTTCACGGTGCTGACGTCTTCCGCGTCCCACCATGCATGTTTGACGAGGTACGCGCCGGTGAGCGTAAACAGCAGCACCACGACAATCGAGGAAAGCGCAAACGCACGCCGCGCCGCCGAGGAAATAAGAAACGCAAACACGACGGCCAATATCATCATCAAGCGCCAGGGAAACTGCACGAATCGCAATTTTGGCAGTATCGTCCAGAAAATATTCGTCAGAGGAAGCATCATCGCGCCGGCTGCGACTGCGAGCACCAACATCGTCTGCACCGCTCTCTCGGCGGATTCCGGCCGTTCGGCGGTTTTGCGCTTTTTCCAGACAAGCAAACCCGCCGCCGCGATGCCGCCGATCAGCAAGAGCGCGACGCACGAAGCGATGCGATTGAATGCGTCGTGTTCGGCGTCGGCCGTTGCGGCGAAGAGAAAATTCTCGCGCGGAGTGAGTCCTGCCGAAAGCGCGCCGGTAATATTCACCCAACGCTGTTCGTATGCCGCCGGGACGAGATAAAAGGATGCGAGCCCGAGGCCAAGCGCGAGGCCAAGAGCCCCGCGCAGAACTGGCTGAAGCTTCTTTTGTGTTGCCGCGGCCCAGAAGAAAAGAAGCGCGAGGGTGTAACTCGCGAGAACGCCCGCGGGAGCGTTCGAAAGCCAAACCGCCGCGAACAAAATCGCAAACTGCAGGATGCTTTTCCGCGTTGGTGGGCCGCCATCGAGCGTGCCGCTAAGCCGCAGTCCGGCCAAAAAGAGCAGCGGCAAAAACGAAGTCGCGAGAAGCTCCGCGAGATCGCTGCGAAAATAGATTACGAGAAGCGCATACGGATTGGCCGCATACGCCACGGCGCCGAAAAGCGCGGTGCGAAATGTTCCCGCAGTGCGCCGAAGCAATCCGAAGGCGGAGATTCCCGCGAACGTCTGCACTACCAACACAAAGAGTGGCGGGACCCACGTCCACGGAAAAACGCTGCCGAGGGCGGCGCCGAGCATCCAGGAAAGCGGCGGATAAAAAATGAAACGCGGCTCACCAAACCCGTAGTTGGCCCACTCCGTCCAACGGGGAAAGAGAATTCCTTCTTTCCATTGCGCCGCCGCGTCAAACCACGACGAAATGTGAAAGGAGATATCGTGACCGGAGGCCGTGCCCAGCCAGAAAAACGGCGCGAGAATCGCCAGCGCCGTCGCGAACGAAACCATTCCCGCGCGCAACCACGCGCGCGCTCCTTCTGTACTTCGCCGCTCTGGTGGCGCCGCCGGGCTTTCCGTCATGCTTCGATTGTCACTTCTTCAGCTCATTCGCCAAATAGATTATTTGGCCCACGTGATGGTAAGCGTGACCGGCCGAGCGCAGAAAAATGTGGAAGCGCTCTTTCGCTTCCGGCTCGCGCTTCGCCGAATATTCCTTCGTCCAATCGTCGGGCGTCTGCTTGCGAATCGTGTCGGTAACCATGGCAATCGCGCGGTCAAACGCGGCAAAGACTTCTGCTTTTGGAATCGGCCGCGGCTCCGTGAACTCTCGATCGCGATCGCGCACATAGCCCGTTTCCGCCACGCGCGCGCCGATGTAGTAATTCAAGTTGCCGGTCAAATGCAGAATCAAGTGGCCGACGCTGTTGCCGTACGGAAAAGGTTTGCGCCAGAGTTGCTCCGTGGTGAGCGGATCCGCAAAATGATGCACGCGGTCCCGCACCATCTCGTAATACCCGGCCAAGTCTTCCGCGACGATTTGCGCCAGATCCGCCATGCTCCCGCTCTCCGTCTATTTTGCTGGCTCGTTCTTGTAAATCTTGCCTTCCTTCATCACAAAAAAAACGTGCTCCGTCTGGCGAATGTTCTGCGACGGATCGCCCGGCACGGCCACGACGTCCGCCAGCTTTCCGGCTTCGAGCGTGCCAATCTTGTCCGCGAGACCCAGCAAGTCCGCGTCGTTTGAAGTTCCCGCTTTCAGCGCATCAATCGGTTTCATTCCCAAATCCACCATTTGATGAAACTCTTCCGCGTTGCGGCCATGCGGGTAAACGGCGGCGTCGGTTCCGAGGCCAATTTTCACGCCCATCGTCACCGCTTTCACAAACGTTTTATGCACGGAGGCGATGGCGGCGTCGGCCTTCACGCGAATCGCCGGAGGAATCGGCACGCCCTTGGCGATCTGTTCGGAGAGGCCTTGCACGGCCATGAGCGTCGGCACATAGTACGTGCCCTTTGTTTTCATCAATTGCAGGGTGTCGTCCTGCAAAAAAGAGCCATGTTCGATCGAATCGATGCCCGCCAGCACGGCGCGCTTCGCGCCTTCATTTCCATGCGCGTGGGCCGCGGCTTTTAATTTCAGCGCGTGCGCTTCGTCCACCAAAGCGTCGAGTTCGGCCTGCGTCAATTGCGGCGTGTCCACCGCGTCCGCAAGCGAAAGCACGCCGCCCGTTGCGCACGTTTTGATTATGGTCGCGCCATACTTGTGCGCCAGCCGTACCGCCCGCCGCGCTTCATCGGCGCCATTCACGACGCCGACTTCCGGCCCCGTCTCCGGCCCAATCGCGCCCTCGCGATATCCCGTTTCGTCGCAGTGTCCACCGGTCGCGCCGATCGCGTGGACCGCCACCAGCATCCGCGGTCCGGGCACCACGCCGCGGTTGATCGCGTTTCGCAAACCCGCATCGAGAAAATTCGCCGAACCGACGTCGCGCACCGTGGTGAACCCGGCGAGCAAAGTGACTCGCGCGTTTACGCTCGCGTCCAAGGCCATTTCCGGAATCGGTTTGCGCAAGCCATCGAGGGCCGCGCGCGCGTAGTCTTCGCTGTACATCATGGTGAGGTGCGTATGCGCGTCGATAAATCCCGGCAGCAGCGTCGCGTCGCCCAGGTCGATCACTTCGGCTCCAGCCGGAACCGCAGCGATTGCGCCAACGCCCGAAATTTGGCCATTCGTTACAACCACCACACCGGGCGACGTCACCGCGTTGCTCTTGCCGTCGAACATTCGCGCCGCTTTGAGGACGTAACTCTTGCCGTCGGACTTTTGTTGAGCCTGCACGGCGACTGCCATTCCCAATAAACAAAAAACGACTGCCACCGACCGAAGTTTGCGCATTCTCTTCACCCCAATTCGTTATTCGTGCTCAATCGAAACGCCCACAATATGCGCCCCAGCAAAAATGTCAAGCGCCTCGCTTCGCGTTCTAAAGCTTGCCGAGTAGTTCCGCCGCCGCTTCCAACGTTTTTATCTCGTCTTTTGTAAATGCGGCCATGCGTTTGGCGAGCGCCCGCACCCGCCGCGCCTTGCCCGCCAGCAAGAGCGTCCGCCCTTGCGCCGTCGCCGTCAGCTTCACCGCCCGGCGGTCGGCCGCGGCGCTCACTCGTTGCGCGAGCTTTCGTTGGACCAGGCCGTCCACAATCCGGCTCATCGTCGGGGGACGGACCTGTTCGAGTGCCGCCAGTTCGCCGAGCGTCAACTCGCCGCGGAAGACCAGCACGGAGAGCGCCGACAGCTGGGCCGGGCCGACGCCCGACTGCGCGTCTTCCGTCCGCACCAGCCGGAGCAGGCGGATGGCCGCGGAATGCAGGGCCTCCGCCGTTTCCATGCGCCGCGAACGATCGCTTGACACGCCAATTCCTTAGTGGGACTATAAGTTAGCTATGCTAAGTATTAGCGTAGCTACGAAGAGAGGCTATCATGAATCCCGAAGTTCCGCAAAATTCCCCCGCTCCCGGCCCGCAAATCGCCGGCATTCTCCAGATCGCCATACCCGTCCGCGACATCGCCCGTGCCACAGCGTTTTACCGCGACGCACTCGGCCTCCGCTTCCTTTTCGCCGCCCCGAACATGGCTTTCTTCGATTGCGCCGGCGTGCGCCTTTATCTGGACGCAAACGGTGCCTACCAAAGCGCCGGACCGAATCAATTCATCTATTTCCGCACGGCGGATATTCATGCGCAGCCTTTCGCGCTGAAGGCAAAAAACGTTGTGATCCATCGGGAGCCGCACGTGATCGCCAGAATGCCGGGAAGCGAAATTTGGCTGATGTGGATTCGCGATTCGGAAGGCAATCTCCTCGCGCTCATGGAAGAGCGCAAAGCTGCCGCTGTTTAAACCAACTGGCGGCCAACGTGTTCCGCGTTTGCCTTTTTCCAGCGCCGCTTTTTTTCTTTTTGTGCAACATAGGATTTGAAGCATATGAATCTTGCGAATCAGATGGCGCAAGATCCGGAAAAAGTTTCGCGAACATAAGGTATCGTTTTCAGTATGGATTCGCAGGTCACGCGCAGCCGCCAGCGGATTCTCGAATCCGCCGTTTCTCTTTTGCGCCAGAGCGGCCTTTCCGGCCAGCTGGTTGCTTCCGCTGCGGCCGCTGCCCGCGTCCCGGCCTCGAGCGCCAGCCTCTTTTTTCAAAACGATGAAGAGCTTATTCTCGCGATTTACCTTCGCCTTGCCGGCGATCTGCAAATTCACGCCGCCGCGCTGCCGGAAGGCGGCGTTGCCGCCCGCTTTCGCGCTCTCATGACGTTCAAATTAAATCTTGTCAAACCGTATCGTGAAGCGTTCGCCGGCCTGTTTGCAAAAATGCTGGATCCGCGCGCCGGCATCGGCGTACTCAGCCGGCACACCGAACTCGTTCGCCTGCGCGCGCGTTCCGCGTTCGCGCGGGTTGTGCATGGCGCAGACGACGCGCCACAAAATAAGAACGATTTAATTCACGCGCTTTATGCCGCCCATTTGGCGCTGCTGCTCATTTGGAGCCAGGATAGTTCGCCGGACCAAAAAAGCGCCAACGCCGCGCTCGAACTGGTCTGCAAACTCATTGCGCTGGTATGCCAGTTTCGCTGGCTGCCGCCTTCCGCCAGCATGCTTGAAAGCGTTGGTGCAATCTGCGGACCAATAGTCGATCCGCCGGCCGACCCGGAGACCACCGCGCGCGCACGCGAAATTCTCCTGCTCGTCTTCAAGCATCGCCGGCTCTTGCCGGGCTCGCCAAAATGCCAAGGCGCGGAGGGCAGCGTAATTTGCGATCAATGCCTCGAACCACATCTTCCGCTCGTTCGCCGCTTCGTCACGGCCGGTCTTCCCATTCATTTTGTTTTGCCGGCATTTCCCGCAAAATCGCCGAATCCCGCGAAAGTGCTCGGCTTTTTGCCCGACATGGCGGAAGAACTGAGCCTGCGCTTCCTTAATGATCTTTGTGAAGAAATTCACACGCTCCATAAGCCCGGCGCGCGCATCACGATTTGCTCCGACGGAATGGTTTTTGGCGACCTGGTCGGCGTCGCCGACGCAGATATCGCAGGGTACGGTGAACGCATCGCCGCGGTGATCGCTGAACTCAGATTGAGTTCGCTCGAAACGTTTCACATGCAGGATCTGTATGACGAAGCGGATTCGGGCGGCCGGATGCGCGATTGGCTCTGCCGCCACTACGCCGAATCAAACGAAGCAATTCGCGAACGCCTTCATTCGAACGAGAGCCAGCAATCGCTTTTCAACGGCATTCAGCGTTTCCTTTTTGAAGACCGCGTGGAACTCGAAAAAGAAAAAAGCCGCACTCGCATCCGCACTGAATGTAAGGACCGCACGTATGAAGTCGTGCGGCGCAGCGACGCCTGGGGCCGTCTCGTCGCGGACTGTTTCCCCGCCTCGCTCCGGCTTTCCATTCACCCGCAGCCGCCGCATTCGGAAAAAATTGGCATTCTGCTTGGCGAATCCCGCGATGTCTGGCTAACCCCCTGGCATGCGGTAGCGCTCAAGGAAAACGGCAAGTTTAGATTGGCCAAACGGCGGGAAGCGGAAGAATTGGGCGCCACGGTCGTACTGCAAGATGGGCGGGCCGCTTACATGGAGATTGGTGAATGATCGATTCGCAAGAAAACGTCCGCGCCGCCCGCGACCGCTATCTTGCCGCGTCCGGATTCAGCACGGATTCCTACGTCGATCCCAGCTTTGTCATCAAGCTGGGCTTCTTCAAGCTGCGTTTTCCCAATCCCGGTCTGCTGCCATTTCACGATTTGCACCACGTCGCCACCGGTTATGACTCTTCTCTGCTCGGCGAATCGGAAATCAGTGTTTTCGAATTGCGCACCGGCTCCGGCACCCCGCTCATTTTTTTTCTGTGTTGCGGCTCGATTCTCATAGGCTTGTGTCTATCGCCGCGCCGCATGTGGAGAGCATGGGGCGCGGCGCGCCGCGCGCAATCTCTTTACGGAACCGCTATGCCCTACGAATCTTTATTGGCCATGAACGTTGGTGAGCTCCGCGAGTACATGCGATTGGAGGGACGATGACAACCCTGGCTTGGCAGTCTCGCCCGCTATCGCCATTCGGCCTTGAAGTTACGGCCGCGGCCAAAACCACAACACTTGCGGAAATCGACGCCGGTACGCTCAAGCGCTGGATCGACGCGCATCGCTACGTGCTTCTCCGCGGCTTTGCTCCACTTTCCACCGATTCCATGATGCGGCTTGCGCGCACGCTCGGCGAGCCGCTTGAATGGGAGTTCGGCGCCGTCAACGAATTGGTCGCCAAGCCCGACGCAAAAAATTACATCTACACCACCGCCGCCGTCCCTTTTCACTGGGATGGCGCGTTCGTCGGAAAAATTCCGCACTTCATTCTGTTTTCCTGCGAAGTCGCTCCGCCGGAAAACAGCGGCGGCGAAACGATCTTTTGCGACGGAAGCATTTTGTTGAAAAACGCGTCTCCGCGCCAAACTGCTTTGTGGAATTCGACTTCCGTCAAGTACAGTTGCGATCGCGTTGTTCACTACGGCGGCTCCTTCACCTCGCCGATGATCGTGAACCACCCGGAAAATGGATCACCCACTTTGCGATTCGCCGAGCCGGTTCACGATTTGAATCCGGTCACGCTTGAAATGGAAGGCATGCCGCCGGAACAACAGGAAAAGCTCATCGCAGAAATGGCGCAGCTCCTTCGCAAGCCGGAAGTGTGCGTCGCGCACGCGTGGCGCGCGGGAGACGTTCTCATCGCCGACAATTTCGCGCTTCTGCATGGACGCAATGCATTCATCCATTCCGCTCTCCGCCACATCCGGCGCATCAACATCCTCTGATGCGCAAACTTCTCCATTTTCTTCGCGACATGCTCATCATCCGCCGCGTTGAGTTTCGCATCGCCGAGCTTCCCATCGTCGCCATGCCCGCTCTTCTGGTGAATACCAGCCTCGCTCCTCTGCAAACGCAAACTTTCTGGGAAGGCGTACTGCTCTTCTTTTTTCTCTTCGCCTTCGGAGACATGATCAACTGTCTCGCCGATCGCGATCTCGATGCGAAATACAAGCCGCATCTTTCTCGCGCCGTATACAACCTCGGCGTTCCGTTCGTCACGTGGCAAGTGATTTTGTGGGCGGCGCTGGCCCTCGCCATCGCGGCGCATGTCTCGTGGATGCTCCACCGCTGGCAATTGCTTGCGCTCACCGCCGCCGGACTCGCGCTGGGCGCGGCCTATTCCATCGAACCGTTTCGCCTCAAAGGCCGCGGCCTCGCGCAACTCGTCTGCCTTTGGCTGATTATTTTCGTCGGGCCCATGCTCATGATCGCAACTCTTTTCGGCGCATGGCCTTCGCGCGGAGTGGTCGCTTTCGCCATGGCCTATGGCGCCGTGCAAATGGGGATCATTCTTGTGAACACGGCGGAAGACTATCCCGAAGATCGCGACGCGGGCGTTCACACCGTCATTGTCACGCTCGGTCTCGTCCGCGGCATCGGCTTGGCGTCGGCGCTAACCCTGCTTGGCGCCGCGGGAATGCTCGTCACGCTTGCGGCTCTGTACGTCGCGCGCGCCGTACCGTCCTTTGCTGCCGCCGCGCTACTTCCCGTCACTGCGGCGTGCATCTGGCTCACGCGCGGAATCTATCGCCTTTATCGCGAAGTCGCAGCCTCCTCGCTCGATGCCGGCATCGCGAAAGTGAAGCTCGCGGCAAAAAATGTTCCTGCCTGGGTGACCGTCGTCGCCTGGACGGCTCTCGCCGCCGTCGCCGTTCTGTTTCTTTATTCTTCAAAGTTGCATTAATTGCTTGCCGTCACTTTCCTTCCACGCTAATACCATCGGCGCAGGACTTCCGGGGGGCGCAAACAAAAAAACCGTTTCAGTCGCGGTCTCGCATTTGCTAGACTCGCGTTGGAACTTGATTCAGGCAGCCTCCTCTCGACGCGGCCCCAGTTCCTCCTCCGGGCTTGCCTGAAGCCAGCCGGGTTCCCCATTTCGAGAACTGATTGACAATCTGAAGGTGCTTTTATGTCTACGACACTTGGGGTCTCTTCTTCCCATTCTCCTTCTCCTTCTCCCTCTCAGTCCGGCAACACAGCCCTTTCCGCGATACGCCTCGCGGTTCGCAATTTTTTCGAACTTCTTGGCTTTACTTCTCCGCCCGCTTCGGGTGCAGGCCGGTCGCGGAAGCGTGTGTCGCATCACAATAGCGTTTGGGGTATTTTCCCGGCGCTGCCGCACGATTATATTCGGCGTCGCCGAGCCATGCGGCGGATCAGCAATGTCGTTCTTGTGGTTCTGCTGAGCACAGCGGTGGCCTACGCGATTGTTCATTTCTCCGGCCCCGCAGCCTTTTCTGTGCGGCACAACTGAACCGTTGGTCGCATTCCAGCGCGGCATGGTACATTCGCGCGCGTCTCGATCGCATGTTTGACGCGTGGGCACACGGTAATGTTGTCGGCGTGGCCTGCGGCGACGTTCGGCGAATGGCAGGCGTTTTTCTTATTCACCGCGCGGAAATTCGCAAGTCCTTCCGCCATAAACTTGTTTCCGACCGTCCGGGCTACCTCGCCTTCGCTTCCGCGGATTAGCGCTGCGTTGGCCGCGCCGCTCGTTTGCGAAGCTGCTTGCTTATCCTTCGTCAGATGCAGCACGATAAAGCCCGCGCGCTTTGCATTGTTCCATATCGGTGTACGGCCTTGAGGAATCGGAGCGAATGTCCACCCGTCCGGACGTCCTAATTGTAGGCGCAGGTCTCGCCGGCCTGTGCGCCGCGCGCAGGCTTCATGAAGCGGGCGTTTCCTTTCAAATTCTCGAAGCTTCCGATGGAATCGGCGGACGCGTCCGCACCGATCAAGTCGAAGGCTTCCTCCTCGATCGCGGCTTCCAGGTTCTCCTCACCGCTTACCCGGAAGCGCAAAGCGTCCTTGATTACGCCGCACTCGACTTGAAAAAATTCACTCCCGGCGCCTTTTCCTGGTTCGCCGGCCGCATGAACAAACTTGTCGATCCATGGCGGACTCCCGGCGCCTGGATGGATTCGTTGCGCTCCGATTTCGGCACCTTTCGCGACAAGTTTCGCATCGCGCGCCTTCGCTTGCGCCTCCGCGGCAAATCCATCGAAGAAATCTTTTCGCGCCCCGACCGTTCCACCAAAGATGCGCTTCAGTCCCTCGGGTTTTCCGAAGAATTCGTCCACCGCTTCTTTCGCCCTTTTTTTGGCGGCATTCTACTGGATCCGGACCTCAAGTCATCGAGCCGCATATTTGAATTCATTTTCAAAATGCTCACCGAAGGCGACACCGCGGTTCCCGCGCGCGGTATGGGCTCGATTCCCGCGCAGCTCGCCGCAAAATTCCCCGCCGATGCAATTCGACTCAACGCCCGCGTAGAAGGCCTGCACGAAGACGAACTCGCCCTCACCGGCGGCGAGAAGCTTCGCGCTCGCGCCATTGTCGTCGCCATGGAAGGTCCCGCCGCCGCGCATCTCATCGGCGAAGCCGAGCCCGCCTCGCGCAGCGTCACGTGTTTTTACTACTCGTCTGAAGAATCGCCCGTGCCTCACCCGACGCTCGTGCTCAATGGGGACGGCTCCGGCCCCGTCAACAATTTCGCGGTCATGTCCGAAGTCGCGCCGTCCTACGCGCCCGCGGGAAAATCGCTCGTCTCCGTCACCGTTCTCGGCATCCAGCAACTCACCGACGATCAGCTCGGCGGCTTCATCATCGCGCAAATGAAAAACTGGTTCGGCCCCGTCGCGCGTTCCTGGAAATTTCTGCGCAGCTATCGAATTCCGCATGCGCAGCCGCAACAATACCCCGGCGCGCTGGAACCTTCGCGGCGCCCCGTTCGCATCCGGCCCGGCGTTTATCTCTGCGGCGATCATCGCGACAACGCCTCCATTCAAGGCGCGATGCGCAGCGGCCGCCGCGCCGCCGAAGCCGTGCTCGTCGATTTCTCGAGGTAGGGTATTCACCGTACTTTCTCGGACTTTTCCACATCAACTCACGCCCAGTAATCATCCGTACTATTGACCACAGAGAGAAACGAGCGAGAACAAAGGCGAAGCGCAATCCGGTCTCCAACAAGTCTCCAAATGAAACACAAATCAGGGAAGTGGTACGCAGACTGGCGAGATGAGAACGGGAAGCGAAAAGCCAAGGCTTTCGCATCGAAGAAGGCGGCGGCAACGTTCGGAAGGAAGATGCGCGAAGCGGTAGCGGCAAAAAAAGCACAAGGGTCGAAAGCGTCGGCGACCTCTGCAGGCTGTACTTCACGGCGCGGCCGGCAAACGACCCAACGAGAGCAACGGCCGCGGAAATAAACCTTCTACACGGAAGACTTCCAGCAAACGCGCTCAACCCAGCACACGTCGCGCAACTCATCGCAGGGTGGAGACAACGGTACGCGAGAAACACGATCTACACGCGGCTCAAGTGTCTTCGCAGAATCCTTCGAGAAATCGACAGCTTCATTGGAAGGAAGAGTCTTGACGCGTTCGTACCACGGATGAGGCAGCCACCACCGTCGCAAAAGAGCGTGACGGACGAACAGAGAGAGAAGCTTCTGGCGGCGTCGCCAGCATGGCTTCGCTTCGCAATTCAGCTATACGCAGACCATGGCCTTCGATTCACGTCGGCTCTAAAGGTGAAACCAAAAGACTTCAACTACGAAACGGGAATCCTAATGGTGGAGACAAAAGGGGGGTACCAGCAGGCAATCCCGGTGACGAAGACAATCCGTCACTACATCGAGACGCTTCCAGAAAGAGCATCGGCGGAAGAAACAATCGTCGAAATCCTTGCGGGAAAAAAAATCACGACGGACGGAGTCAGGAAGGCATTCAGGAGATGCAGGCGGGAAGCGGGAATTCCAGAAGACGTGAACCCGCACAACTTCCGCAGGGCGATCGCAACGAAGGCGTGGAAGGAGACCAAGGACATAAGAGTTGTGCAGCAAATCCTTGGGCACCACTCGATGCACACAACGGCGCGATACATCGTCGACGAAGAGCCAGAGAAGCTCAGGGAGCTTCTCGAAGAACTAAAACCACACAGCGCGAGGGTGCAATGACGCAGAGAGAAACGCTTTGCGTGTGCGGTCACAGGTTAACGTCGCACACGGTGGTGAGGCAGGGAGAAAGGGAGTGCAGCTGGTGCAGCTGCAAAAAATTCGAGGGAAGGAAGGAGACAAAAAATGCAGAGGTACAGAATCGTGGTGAGGTGGACGCACAGGAAGTGGGGACCGCAGATGGAGAGGCTAGCCGCAGAAGGCACGTCGGTGAAACGAGCAATCAGCAATGCGCTACTAGGCTTCTTCTCGGACAGAAGCAACAGAGAACGAAGAAGGGAAGCGCACAAGGAAATCGAAGTGACGGCGTGGCGAATTCCAACAGAAAAAAACCGTACCTATGGTGCGGGACGTGCAGCCAAACGAAACGGCACGAACACACGGAAGACGGTGGGTTCAACTGCTTAGAGTGTGGAACGCAAAGGAGACCGCCACAATGACGCGGATACATCTAAACGCAGGGGAGAGCATCATGGACGCGATCCAACGGGCGAAAGAACGGTGGCACGTTCGCGTCATCACAGCAACGCCAGCAGGAACACGAGCGCAGTGCTACGAATGCGTGGTGAACGCACCAGACCAATTCTCGGCGATCGCGGTCGCAATCTACAAAGACCTCGACGACGTAGAAGCGGGGAAGTTGGATGACGTACACGTGCTCGTCGACCGGATGCCACCAAAGCTGGTAACGGAAGAAGACATCATCGAGCGGAGCAATCGAAGAAAAAACTGAACCTCGGCTCGCCTCCCTTCCGGTCGGCTCTATGAAGTTGGTCGGTGACGCACGGCTCGCGCGCGCTTCTGTTATGCCGGCAAAAAACGCCGGGCGCGCGCGAGCCTCAAAGCCTCAAAACAAGGTGGCGTCGCCGCAGCAATCCGCTGGCCACAGCATGCCGGCGGCCAGCAAAAGGCGCTGGCAGCCGTCATGCTCCGCTCGCAAAAGCGGCTCGCGGTGGCCAGCGGAATTGCGCGGCTCCGGGTCGTTCTGGCCCCCGCGCATGCACACCGTGGTTCGTCAGCGGTCAGGGTGGAAAGCGCGGGGGCTCGGCCGCGGCTTCGCCGCCAGCGCGGCCGCTCTCGCGCCGCGCTGGCGTCTCCGCATCGCGCGGCCTTTCGGCGGGCGGCCGCTTCCACCGCGCAAATCGCTCCCTCTCGGTCGCTGCGCGGTTCCAGCGGCCGCCTCCCGCGCAAAGGCCACGGTGTGGGCGGTCGGCATCGCGGCAAGTCAAATCGCGGGTCGAGGCTGCGCGAGAAAAAACCTTTCCTGTTTGGCGAGGAAGAACGGGCGGAAAAAGAAAGAGGGGAAGCGGAGCACGCGGTGAGAGAATCCGCGACACGGGCGGCGCACACCGGTCTTCAGGCGCACCCGACGCGCCGCGCGGCTCGCTTACACGGCCGCGCGGCGTCCAGCGAAAACCCAGAGGAACACGGCCGATGGGAAAGCGCGGACCAAAGTCAAAGCACACGGACGGAATCACAGCGCAGCTCCGCTGGTACCGAAGACACCGCCAGAGAATCCTCGCTGCGCTTCGCGCGGCTCCCACCAAAGAAAAAAAGAAATCAAAGTTTGCAGAAGAGGTAATCAGGGAACTCGGACAGAGCATGGGCCACGGGTTTCGTGTGTGCGTGCAGAGCAAGATAGATAGGCCACCGCTCAAGTACATGGATGCAAACGGCAGAGTGTGGGTGGAAGAAGAAAAGTCGGCCGAGGAGCTAATCCGAGAGTGGAAGCGGAAGGAGAAGCAAAAAAAATGCGCGCGCGAACGGTGAAGAAGCTCGAACGCGAGCTACGAGGCAAACTGGTGGAAGCGGCAAGTCGTTTGCTTTCAACGGCGGAAGAACAGGCGGCCGCTGGGCGGCCACATTTGCTTCGGACGGTGGTGGCAATCTGCCATTCCACGGCGCACACGGAAGCGACCAAAAAGCGACTCGAACTGACCGCGAACGCGTTGGAGATGAGGGCAGAGCTCGAGCAAATCAAGCTCGACGGAGGCGTCGCCGGCGTCGTCGGCAGAGAAGAAAAGCAGCAAATCGACTGGGCAATCCCAAAGCCAGCCGAGGAGACCAAAAACGCAGGTCTCCAAAAAACAGTTGGAGACCAAGAAGAAATCGAGTAGGGTGGGGGAAGGAGTGGAGACAACAACCGACTTCGGCCACAAGCTCTAGGGGTCATTGTCCATCCGTACTATTGACCACAGTACCTTTGCTGCGGAAACTGGCCGCATGGCCCGCTACTCAGCCTTTCTCGGGCGCAATGTCGAAGTGCATTATCGAGCTGGCGATATCTGTCTGCCCGCCTCGGGAATGTTTGTCGCCGACTCTGGCCGCTCCATCTTCCTCGAACAGCGCTTTGACCAGCGCGGTCTGGAACGCACCTTTCGCTGGGAAGTTCCTTACGCCTATATCATTCGCATCGAAGAGCTGCCGTCTGAATCCGGTACGGTCAAGACCCCGGTCTTCGCCCTCCCTGCAA
>DATGEI010000066.1:0-98584 GCA_035310365.1 Candidatus Acidiferrum sp. | reverse complement strand
CAACCCATGATGTCGGCAATTTCGTTGTGCTCGTAACCCTGGACATCGTGGAGCACGAAAACCGTTCGATATCCGGGCGGCAACTTTTCCACGGACCGCTCGAGATTGACGCGGTCCACGGCGCCACTGAGCCGCAAATCGGGAGCGCCGATGTCCTTCCGCGGTCCACCGGATTCTTCATCCGGTTCCGTAGTTTCCTCAAGCGAGGCAACCGGGAGGGACTTCTTGCGCAAGCGCATCAAAACGACGTTGACCGTCATCCGGTGCAACCAGGTCGAGAAAGCCGATTCTCCGCGGAAGGTGCCGATTTTGCGGAAGAGCTGAAGGAAAGCTTCCTGCAGCAAATCCTCGGCGTCCGCCGGATTGCCTACCATGCGCAGGCAGAGGGCGTAAACGCGGCGACTGTGAAGGTGATAGAGAAAGTCAAACGCGGCTCCGTCTCCGGCTTGCGCCAGGCGAATGGCTTCCGCTTCCGTGAGCGTCACAGGCGCTTTACCGCTCGCCTGTTTGGGCTCGGTTGGTCGAGATCGGGCCAACGGTCCAGTTGCGGCGCATCCAAACCGTCGGATGCCGCGAATCCCCTTTCGAGTTGTCCCTGAGCTGCACTGCGATGCGCAAAGATACGTTTAGGTTACGGCAGTTCGCCAGAACCTTGCACCAGGATCTGGTCAGCTACGGGGCAGAGCTATTTTCCCGGAACGGCGGCGAAACGTCTATGGCGGAAAGAAAGGGCCGGCGGGGCCGTTTGTGCGCTGCGAATGGCTACCGCCGCTTCGAACGCCGAAATCTGTTCGTCGGGCATCACGAGCAGGAAGGACTTCAAGAGCACAATCGCTTCACGGAGGCAGGTATTCAAATCGAAGTGACTCCGGTCAAGCGTGTCCCAAAAAGCTTCTCCTTCCAGGTAGACGCCGCTGACCAATTCGTCGGCGGCCTTGCAGAATTCGTCGTTCAGGTTGCCGACCAGTTCCCTGAGGGTCGCCGCCTTGTGGATAAATTGCGACCGCTGCGACAGAAGAACACGATTCAGGAATCCGGTGATTCGGGCCGTGCGCTGGCCGCGCGTTCCCCGGAAATTCTCTGGATCGAGAGGCGCCGCATTTGGAACGAGGCCGAAATGCTTGGCGTGCTGGTGGAGAGCGGCAAGCAACAACTCAAGGGACTGTGAGAAACGGGAGCAGACGCCACGCGCGACTCGTGCCGCGTCGTACGCTCGCGCCAGCGAGCCGGCGCGACGCAGCTCCAGAGCTTCATCCAGGGAAACACTAAAGATGGAATAAAGGGTTTCCAGCTCTTTGGAAAATTGATCATTTAAACGCGATTTTGATTCCGGCAGCCAGGCGCGCCAATCGTCGCGCACAGTCGTACCCCGTCGAATAGGAGGGCGGGAGCTCAAGCTATATCCCCTGGAGGCTCGGGAAGTATACCAGAGTCCCAAAATAGAACCAGAGGTTTGTTGCGGGGGGTGGGGAGGGGCCGCTATACTCACTGTGACTCCCTGATAATGCAGACGAAACGAGGACGCAGACTTGGAATTTGAGCCGCGGGACCAGTACGAACAAAGGTTGAAGAAACTGGAGCAGCTTCGAGCGGCGGGTTTAAACCCCTATCCGCATGAATTTCGCTGGACGGCCACTGCTGCCGACCTTGTGGAAAAGTATGGCGCGGCCCCGGCGGCGGACCTCGAAGCGCAAAAGGTCGACGTGCGCGTTGCGGGACGAATTGTTTCGTACCGGCTGATGGGAAAGGCGGGATTCGCGCACCTGCAAGGGAATGGCAAGAGGATCCAAGTGTATGTCCGCAAGGACGTGGTGGGGGAGCAAGGATTCGAAGTCTTTCACCTGCTGGATTTAGGCGATTCGATCGGGGTGCACGGGCACTTGTTTCGTACCAAAACGGGCGAGCTTTCTGTGTGGGTGACGGAGCTGACGGTTTTATCCAAAGCGCTTTTGCCGTTACCGGAAAAGTGGCACGGTCTTACGGATGTCGAGCTGAGGTACCGGCAACGGTACCTTGACCTGATTGCAAACGAGGATTCGCGGCGGGTATTTATGACGCGCGCGAAAATTGTGCAGGAACTGCGGCGCTTTTTTGACGAACGTGGCTACACCGAAGTCGAAACGCCGATGATGCATCCGATTGCCGGCGGCGCGGCGGCCCGGCCGTTTGTGACGCACCACAACACGCTGGATATCGATCTGTATTTGCGGATTGCGCCGGAGCTGTATTTGAAGCGGCTGGTGGTGGGCGGGCTGGATCGCGTTTACGAAATTAACCGGAATTTTCGAAACGAGGGAATTTCGACGCAGCACAATCCCGAATTCACAATGCTGGAGTTTTACGAAGCGTACAGCAACTACGTGGATTTGATGGATCTGAATGAAGCGTTGTTTGCGCGGCTCGCGAAAGCGATTACCGGATCTACGATTGTGAAGTTTGGCGACAAGGAATTGGATTTCGGAAAGATGCAGCGTTTGACGATGCGCGAAGCGATTCAGAAATATTGGCCGGAAAGTGAAGGAGTTGCGCCAACTCCAGCCGAGCTCGCGGCACCCGGCGGAGCGAGAGAAGCGACGGCACGCTATAACACCTGGGCCAAAGCAACCGGCGCGGCCTATGCGGCGAGCAAGGGGAAGCCGAACGACGGCGAATGGACCGGCCTCTTGTTTGAAACGATGGCGGAGCATCACCTGATACAGCCGACGATACTTTACGATTTTCCGACCGACATTTCGCCGCTTTCGAAACAAAAGCCGGACGATCCTTCGCTGACCGAGCGATTTGAGATTTATGTGGCCGGCATGGAAATCGCGAACGGCTTCTCCGAATTGAACGATCCGGCCGAACAAGAGCGGCGGTTCCTTGTCCAGATGGCGCAAGGCGGCGACGAAGTGCCAAAACAGTTGGACGTGGACTACATCCGCGCGCTGGCGCACGGCTTGCCACCGACGGCCGGCGAAGGCGTTGGCATTGACCGGCTGACGATGCTTCTGACGAATACGCAATCGATTCGCGACGTAATTCTTTTTCCTCTGCTGCGGCCGGTAAACCAAGAGCAGGAAAAAGCGGCGTCGGAAGGCCACGGCGCGTAATGTTGGTTGAACCGGCGAAGCACGCCGGATAAAGTCCTTAGTTCATGTCCATTGAATGGTTTGTCGCACATCGATATCTGCGGTCACCGAACCGGCCGGCAGTACTGCGGCTGGTAACTGTATTCAGCGTGCTTGGCGTCGCGGCCGGCGTTTGCACCTTGGTGATCTCGCTTGCGATGAATACCGGATTCAGAGAAACGTTGCAGGATCATCTATTAAGCGTAACGTCGCATGTGTCGCTGACGCGGCCGGGCTCGTCCGGCATACACGACTACGACGCACTCGCAAAAAAACTCGCTACAGTTCACGGAGTTCGAAGCGCGACGCCGGCCGTGTATCAGACGGTGTTGCTCAGCTTTGGCGGGCAGGCGCGCGGGATCGTGGCAAAAGGCATTGACGCCGGAAGGGAAGCCGCCAACGACGCGGCGCTCGCAAGGCTGTCGGCGGGAAAGCTGGATTTTTCCGAGGACGCGGACGGCGCCGAAGGCATCGTGGTGGGGAAACAACTCGCGGACGAATGGAAGATTTCTCCGGGCGATTTTGTGACGATGACCAGCCCGCAAGGAAGACTGACGCCATTCGGGCTCTTGCCGCGAACAAAACGATTTCGCATTGCCGGTATTTTCGATTCGGGCTTCTACGACTACGACGCCAACTGGTGTTTCATGGACATAAAATCGGCGCAGGCGCTTGCCGGCGCGAGCGACGTCGTGAACGTGATTGAATTTCGATTGAACGATCCGGAACAGGCGGAGCAAATCGCCGCGACAATAAAATCGCAGGCTGGGCCGGGATTTTCGACCGCGACCTGGATGGAAGAAAATCGCCCCCTTTTTCGCGCGCTGCGATTGGAAAAACTTGTCACGGCAATTTTTATTGGTTTGATTACCTTCGTCGCCGGATTAAATATCCTCGCGGTGCTCTCGATGACGGTGACGGACAAAGCCAAGGACGTGGCGATTCTGCTTTCGATGGGCGCGCGGCGCGAACAAATTCGGAACATATTCTTGTGGCAGGGAATCGCCATCGGCGCGTGCGGCACACTGGCTGGGCTGTTGCTCGGCTACACGTTTGCGTTGACGGCGGGCACTTGGCACTGGATTCCGCTCGACCCGCAAGTTTATGCCGTCTCTTATGTGCCGTTTCACGCAAACCTGCTGGACGGGCTTTGGATCTCAGTGATCGCAATGCTCATTTCCGTGGCGGCTACGCTGGTGCCGGCGCGGGCGGCGGCAAGGTTGCTGCCTGTGGAAATATTGAGGTTTGAGTAGCTCTGAATCGACGTCTTACCTGTCCTTTTTTGCCCCAGATTTGGCCCAAAGTTTGCACCTAAAAGCGGCTAGAGGCAGGTGGGCAAGCCCGAAGGTCTCCCTCACCATCGGCGCGCAGGAAAATCCCACCGTAAGTTGTACAATTAACTAGAGTTGTTGACGTTTCAAAATGGTTCAAGATTCGCACAAAAACCGAACGGCAACGTTCGGGCGAAAATGGGAACCAGTTGGGCGAGAGGCAACACAAGGCATGGCGCGGCGTTCAGTGGGCCGGGTCACGGATACCGCCCTGTGATGCATCTAACTTAGTGCGTTGCCGGGAAACTTCCTGGCTCGGAAATTGCTTGGTATAGCGGCGCAGGAACGGAAAAAATTTGAGCCCCGATGGAGCCAGCCCGATCGTAGTGAGCGCACCGCGTGCGGGTGAAAATCCGCCTGAAATTATCCTCGAAGCGCGTGGCCTCAAAAAGATTTACAGCGGCGCGAAGCAGCGCTTAATCGTTTTAAACGACGCGAATCTGGCGTTGAAGCGCGGAGAGATGGTGGCGATCGTCGCGCCGTCCGGAGCCGGCAAAAGCACGCTTTTGCACCTGCTGGCTGCGCTAGACACGCCAACGAGCGGTACTATATACTTCGATTCGAAACACATTGAAACCCAAAATGAAGCTGCGCTCGCGGATTTTCGGAATCGCAGCATCGGATTTTTGTGGCAGCGGCATCAGTTGTTGCCGGATTTCACGGCAGCCGAAAATGTAGCAATGCCGTTGCTGCTGCGGGGGGAGTCTATTTCCAGAGCCTTGGAAAAAGGGCGGAAATGGCTCGAGAGAGTCGGGCTTGCCGAACGAGCCGACCACCGCACAGGGGAGCTTTCCGGAGGGGAACAGCAGCGAGTCGCGATTGCCCGGGCGCTCGTCACCGGACCAAGCGTGCTGCTGGCCGATGAACCCACCGGAGATCTGGACGAGCAGAACGCTTGGGCCGTGTTTGATCTGCTGGAACGGCTGCATCGCACGCATGGGTTGACGTCGCTTATCGCCACGCACAACCTGAAGCTGGCGGAACGATGCGACCGCATCCTCACTCTGGAACACGGTGTTCTGAAAACTCGCAAAGCGGCGACGCTTGCGGGCGGGGACCCTGGAAAGCTGGACTTGCAGGCGGCCAGCGGGGGAGAAACGAGCTAACGTGTTCGAACGTTATACGGAAAAAGCGCGGCGCGTCATCTTCTTTGCGCGCTACGAAGCGAGCCAGTACGGAAGCCCTTACATCGAGACCGAGCACCTCTTGCTCGGCTTGATGCGCGAGGACAAAGCGCTGGCGAACCGTTTTCTGCGCCAGCAAGGGTCGATCGAATCCATTCGCAAGGAAATCGAAGCGCGCATCACGATTCGCGAGCGCATTTCGACCTCCGTGGAAGTGCCGCTGAGCGCGGAGTGCAAGCGCATCCTGAACATGGCGGCGGAAGAAGCGGAGAGGCTCGGCGTGAAGCACGTCGGGACGGAACATCTGCTGCTGGGAATTTTGCGCGAAGAAAAGTGCTTTGGCGCCGAGATTTTGATGGAACGCGGGCTGCGGCTTTCCACGCTGCGCGAAGAACTCGCACGGACGACCGGCGAAAAGACGCCCGCATCGCGCCCAAAAGAAACTTCGCTGCTTGCGGAATTCAGCCGCGATTTGACGAGCGCCGCGGCGGAAGGATCGCTCGATCCGCTGGTTGGCCGGGAAGGCGAAGTCGACCGCGTGATCCAAATTCTGTGCCGCCGCACGAAAAACAATCCTGTTTTGATCGGTGAACCCGGAGTTGGAAAAACGGCGATCGTCGAGGGCTTGGCGCAGCGCATCGCCGACGCGGATGTGCCGCCGTTTCTTGCCGACAAGCGAATCCTTTCGCTCGACCTGTCATTGATTGTGGCCGGAACGAAGTACCGCGGACAATTCGAAGAGCGCTTGAAGACCATCATGAAGGAATTGATGGAGAGCCAGAACTCGATCGTGTTTATCGACGAACTGCATACGCTCGTCGGGGCCGGTTCGGCGGAAGGATCGCTCGACGCCGCGAACATTCTGAAGCCGGCGCTGTCGCGAGGTGAAATTCAGTGCATCGGCGCGACGACGCCGTCTGAATACCGCAAGTCCGTGGAAAAAGACCGCTCGCTCGAGCGGCGCTTCCAGGCCGTGAAGGTTCCCGCGCCAAACGAAGAAGAAGCGGTGCAAGTGATCAACGGCGTGCGCGAGCGATATGAAAAATTCCACGCGGTGACCTATACGGACGAAGCTCTGCGTTATTCGGTCTATCTTTCGAACCGTTACATTCCCGACCGCTTCCTTCCCGACAAAGCCATCGACCTCATCGATGAAGCCGGCGCTCGCGTGAAGCTGCGGCAAGCGACGGTGCCCGAAGAAGTGGGTGAAGTGCAGAAGCGCGTGAAGTTCATCACGCATCGCATGGAAAGCGCGATCGCCGCGCACGAATTTGAAAAGGCGCGGTTCTATTCGGAAGAAGAGCGCAAGGAAAAGGAAAATCTTCGCCAGCTGCGCGAGCGCTACAAGCTGGACGACGCGACGACGGGGGTTGTCACGCGCGAAGACATCGAAGAAGTTGTTTCGCGCTGGACGGGCGTTGCCGTCATGTCCATCAAGGAAGACGAGCAACAAAAGCTTTTACGCATCGAGCAGGAATTGCACAAGCGCGTCATCAGCCAGGACAAAGCGATTACCGCCTTGGCACGCGCGATTCGCCGCAGCCGTGCCGGATTGAAATCGCCCTCGCGTCCGGTCGGTTGCTTCTTTTTCCTCGGGCCGACCGGCGTTGGCAAAACCGAAGTGGCCCGGCGTCTGGCTGAGTTTCTTTTCGGCTCGGAAAAATCGCTGGTGCGTTTCGACATGTCCGAATTCATGGAAAAGCACTCCGTTTCGAAGCTGATCGGCGCGCCTCCAGGCTACGTCGGTTACGAAGAGGGCGGCCAGCTCACCGAACGCGTGCGCCGCACGCCGTACTCCGTAATCCTTCTTGACGAGATCGAAAAGGCTCATCCGGACGTGTTCAATATCTTGTTGCAGGTGTTCGAAGACGGCCAGTTGAGCGACGGACTTGGCAACACGGTCGACTTCCGCAACACCATCATCATCATGACTTCGAACCTCGGCGCGCGGCATTTGCAGAAGCGCACCGGCATGGGCTTCCAGAGCGGCACGGACGAAGCGGGCGCGAAGTCCATGGAAGAACTGGTGATGAACGAAGTGAAGAAGGCGTTCAATCCCGAATTCCTCAATCGTCTGGACGAAGTCATCCTCTTTAGTCCGCTCGGCGACGAGGATCTGCTCCGCATCATTGATTTGCTCGTGGGGCAAATGAACGATACACTCATCCACCGTCAGGTACAGGTGGTGCTGTCACCAGAAGCCAGACAGTGGATTCTCGAGAAGACGTGTGCGGACCGCAGTTACGGTGCGCGGCCGCTGCGCAGGGCGCTGCAAAAGTACGTCGAAGACCCGCTCTCGGAGGCGCTGATTCAGGGAGGGATTCAAAGGCCAGCGACGTTGCAAATGTACGTCGCGGGGGATGGCCTGTCGTTCCGACCTGTTGCTGAGGCAACCCCGGTTATCCACTAACGAATCTGACACCACGCGTGCAGTTCCGGCTTTGCCGGAGTTGTGCACAACAGCCGGCCCACACCGGGCGCGGCAGGAGAAGAACAACTTGCGTTTTGGGGCGCGGCCTTGAAGCCATCATCGGCCGCATACAGTAGAGTCTGTTTTTCGTCGGGCGCAAAACATGCCGGAATACGGTGGCTCGTGACGGCCGTGTTGCTGGCGACGAGCGCTATCGCCTTGCGCGCGCAGGCGCCGGTGGAGAATCATCCGCAGCCGCCTTCGCCGTCCGCCAACCGCCGCTATTTATTCTCCGAAAGCCTGGACCTCGTTACCCTCGAATCGAAGACCGAAGACAATACGGCGCAGGCGGGAACGCAGAACGCGCAGGGCGACGTTTTCGTGATTCAGCGCATTGAATTCATCGGAAATCGCCGCGTGCGCAACGACACGCTGAAAGCGCGCATCTTCAGCCGCGAAAACGATACATATAATGAAGAGACGCTGCGCCGCGATTTTCAGGCGCTATGGAATACGCAGTTCTTTGAAGACGTGAAGTTGCGAGTGGAAGATTCCCCCAACCACGCCAATTCCAAAGTCATTATTTTTGAAGTCAAAGAGCGGCCGGTCATCCGGCGCATCCGCTACGATGGCAACCATTCCGTTTCCGAATCCGACATCCTGGACCGGTTTAAGGAACGGAAAGTCGGTTTAACGGTGGAGAGCCAGTTCGATCCGACGAAAATCAAAAAAGCCGAAGTTGTGTTGGGCGAACTGCTCGGCGAACACGGGCGGCAATTCGCGAAGGTGACACCGCAATACGAACGGATCGCGTCGAGCAACGCGGTGATCCTGATTTTCAAAATCGATGAAGGCCCGAAGGTCAAAGTCGGAAAAATCAAGTTCACGGGCAATCACGCCTTCAGCGACCGCAAATTGATCCGCGCAATGCGCAATGACCGTCCGTACGGTATTCCGCTGTACATCGCCGATATTCCGGTGTTGTCCAAGACGTTCGACCGCGACAAACTGAACGAAGACCTGGAAGTCGGCGTCCGCGGACTCTATCAGGACAACGGATATTTTCGCGTGCTCGTGGCGCCGAATGGGCCCATCATCGAGAACCTCGATACGCGAAACAACCGGCTGGGTGTGCCGCTGATTCTTGGCAAGTCCAACGGCAAGGCCGTGAACATCACGATTCCGATCGAAGAGGGCAATCGCTACACGATGGGGACGCTGAAGATCGTCAGCGCCGATCCCGATAAGCAGCTCTCGCTCAAGGTCGACGCGCTGAAATCGTTCTTTCCGTTGAAGCAGGGCGATATTCTCGACGTCGACAAACTGCGCAAAGCGCTCAAGGATTATACGAGCGAATACGGACGGTTCGGATTCATCGATTTCACGGCCGAGCCCGAATTCGACATCGACGACGCGAAAAAAATCATCAATCTTACGCTGCGCTTCGACGAACAGAAGCAATACTACGTTCGCCGCATCGATTTCTCCGGAAACACCACGACGCGCGACAAGGTGATCCGGCGCGAACTGCTGCTCGATGAAGGTTCGCTCTTCGACAAGCGGGCATGGGAAATCAGCGTTCTTCGCCTCAATCAACTGGACTACTTCGACCGCATTGAAGCGGACAAGGCCGTGGAAATCAAGCGCAACACCAAGGAAGGCACCGTCGACCTGAACGTGAAGGTCAAGGAAAAGGGCAAGCAGTCGATCGGTCTGAATGGCGGCGTCAGCGGACTTGCCGGCGGCTTCATCGGCCTCACGTATCAAACCAACAATTTCCTCGGTTTGGGCGAAACACTCACTTTCTCCGCACAGTTCGGCAGTTTGCAACGCAGCTTCCAGTTCGGCTTTACGGAGCCTTATTTATTCGACCGGCCCATCAGCACCGGCTTCACGCTTTTCTCGAGCCGGTATAGTTACGATCAGGCCAAGCAGGAATCGCTCCTGTTCGGCCAGAACGTCAGCATCAATCCGCAATTCATTCAGAATTACAATCAGGACAGCACGGGTTTCACGGCGTTCGCCAGCTATCCGCTGCGGAAATTCTCTTTCATGCGCCTCGGGTTGACGTACGGACTCACGCGCACCAACATCACCGCGTTCAACGACGCTTCAAGGTTGTTGTTCCAGTCGATTCAGTACCGCAGCTTCGCGGGGCCGAGCGCCTTAAACGGGATTGTCTCCAGCACGGTCACCCCTACTATTACTTACAACTCGATAGACAATCCAGTCAATTCGACGACGGGAAAAAGCTTTCTCTACACGGCGGCGTTCACCGGCGGGCCCTTGGGCGGCAACGTCAACACGATTACCAACGTCTTCGAGTTCAAGCAGTTCCGCCCCGTTTACAAGCGGAGAAACGTCTTCGGCTACCGGGTGCGCGTCGCCTATATCAACGGCTACGGCGGCAAGGAAATTCCGCCTTACACCCGCTTCTACATGGGCGGAGAAGACGACATTCGCGGATACGACATTCGTTCGATTTCGCCCGTCACGTTTATTCCGACGGCGACTTCCATCCCGGTCTCGACCGGCGCCGGTTCGTTCACGATTCCTTCGCTCGTTTACACCGCGACGCTTCCGGGTGGCGACGCACAAGCATTCGGAAACGTGGAATACCGCATCCCGATCGTGAAAACTTATTTTCAGACCGCCTTCTTCTTCGACGGTGGCTCGAGCGGCATCGCCAGCCGCAACGGGTTGAAGCTCGATCCGATGGCACTGGACCCAACGTGCCCGCCCGGTTCGCAAAGCCTGACTTGCCTGTTTCCCACTTCGCAAGTGAGCGCCAAATTGCCCATTGCTTCGGGAACGAATTTCCGGCTGCGCGGTTCGGCGGGCATTGAGTTTGTCATTCAGTTGCCGATCGTGCAGGCTCCATTCCGCATCTATTACGCGTACAACGTTCATCGGCTCCGAGAGCAAATCGTGGCGCAAGATCCATTCATCGAGCCAGACCAGATTTGCGAACCGGCGACGGTGAGCGACCGGTTGGCGACTTGTCCGGCGGGCACAAATGGCTTTTATCCCCGGACGCTTTTGCCCGAACAGTGGCTCGCGGTGAAGAACACGCTGCGCGGTGTGCTCGATAATCCCGGCCGACTGAACTATTTCGAACCGGCGACGACGTTCCGGTTCACGGTCAGCCGCACGTTTTAGCGCGGCGGCTGTGTTGCCAGGCGCATGAACCGGCAACAAAAAGAATTTGGGTTTGAAAATCCAGGGAAAACAAGAGCGGCTCGGTCGCTCCATTTGAATTTGCGGGGGAAATTGTGAGCACGAAGTTTGCAATTCTAAAAAGTTTTCTAACGACGGCCGTACTTTTCACTCTCTTGCTGGCCGGCTGCGGCGGCTACAACGGCGTCGGAAACGTCGTTACCGTTGCCGTTTCGCCAAAGGGTGTAACGACGGCGCCATTAACCGTCATCGTTACGCAGTCGTTGACGCTCACCGGAACCGTTACCGGCAATACGAACGTAAACGTTACGTGGTCCTGCACCTACGCCACTTCCACTTTCGATAGCACGGGAAAACAAACCACCGGAACCGCGACTGCCTGTAACGCGGACTCCGGCAATATTCCCGCAAACTCCACGAATTCGACGGTCATTTTCACCGCGCCGCAGAAAATTCCCGATCCGACGAAAATTGCGGGAACCAACTGCAGCGGAGCGCAGACGCAGACTTGTATTCTCCAGATCACGATTACGGCGACGTCCGTTGCGGACACGAAGAAAACAGACACCTCGGTCATCCAGGTGGATTCGGGTATTTCCGTTGCGCTGTCTCCCATCACCGCGACGGTTCCGACAAGTTCCAAATTTCAATTTTCCGCGACACTTGCCAACGACCTCCAATCGCTAGGGGTCACCTGGCTGGTTTCGCAGGGCACCGTCGATCTCACCAAGGGCATAAACTTCCCTCAGTTGACAACTTGCAGCCCCGGTTGCGGCTCGGTGGATGCGAATGGCCTTTACACCGCGCCTACTACGGTCCCGACCACGGCTACCGTCACTCTTGTCGCCACGTCGAAGGCCGATCCAACTCGATTTACTATAGGCACGATCACCATCGCCACCGCCGGCCCCATCACGTTTAACGGGATTTCACCGACGATTATGCCGCAGGGCGTTGCCGCTTACGATTTGTACGTCTTCGCGCCAGGAGTCACCTCTGCCTCGCAGGTGATCTTGACAAATTCGCAAGGCAACGCGAAAAACTTTAACTTCAGCAATCCGCAGTTGAAAATTTTATTTCCCATTCCCACCACAACGACTCCGGCGCCGACTTCCACTGGCGTGCGAATTCGGCTGGGAGCAGGCGACCTGCAATCGGCTGATACTTTCACCGTGACCGTGTCCGACCCGAGTCAAACGGTTTCGACAGGCACTGGCCCGTTCAAATTCACCGTGGTTCCCGTTCGCGCAACGGCTACCGCTTCGACTCCCGATACTTACGTTCAGAATTCCGCATCGAATGCCTTCTCTGTTTTGCTCGACGGCGGTTACTTTGGCCCGGCGGGCAGTTTCGTGCAATCGACGTTTCAAGGCAATACCATTCCCCTCAACACGGCAAATTCCGATTCACG
Source organism: Candidatus Acidiferrum sp. (assembly GCA_035310365.1). GTDB lineage: Bacteria > Acidobacteriota > Terriglobia > Acidiferrales > UBA7541 > Acidiferrum. Next base: position 86,021 of record DATGEI010000066.1, on the reverse strand, counting down.
CCACTTGGACCTGCAGTTTGACTCCGCCGCGGCGAACTCCGTGCAGCCTGGCCTTTATCAGCTGTCGGTTGGCCGCAGTTCGGCTCCTTTGCCGGCCAACAATAATCCTTCGGTGTCCAACTTCTCGATTTTCCCGGACTACCAGAACGTTTCTCCCGCCCCGGGCGTCTCCGTTTCGGCTGGCGTGGACGGCAAACTTTTAACGCAAGCCAGCGCGATTGATATCGATCAGGACCTTGGCATTGCCGCGGTTGCGACCACCGGTCAAAATCGCGTGGACTTTTTTCAGATTGGCGGCACTGGAAATGCGGGAACGCTCACGCCAATCGGTTTCACCGCCGCGGTGAACGTTCCGACGTCCGTTTCCATCAACCACACGCTTCACCAGGTTTCGGTTGTGAGCTTCAAAGACCAGACCGTTTCCGTCTTTCCGATTCCGACGGCGAGTTCGGCGGCGGCGATACCGGCAATCACGACGATTTCCTTGGCGGGTTACATTCCAGCGCAACCCACCCTTCCCAACCAGACTGCCCCGCCTCCGCCCCCGTTTACGTTTTCCGTCGGCGTCGATTCCGATACGAATCACGCCGTCGTCGCCTACGCGTCGTCGGCCAACCCCACGACCGCGCAAGTTGGGTTTCTTCTCGATTTGAATACGGGCGCCACCGACTGCATCCCTTTTACGCCGACGCCTCCAAACCCACCGAACCCGGCGACGTCACCGTGCGTTTCCGGACAAGTCACGTTGACCACCGGTCTTTCTCCGCAAATCGCGATACTTCCACACACCCATTCGGCTGTCGTATCTCCCGGCGGTCTCGGCTCGACGACTGGAGTCGACGTACTTCACAGTTCGAGTAGGTTGGCAATCAAGAACGTTTCGCTCACTTCCGGCCTTGTAACCGTTGTTATCGCTCAACTTAAGCCAACCGATCCGGGAATAAATCCAGTGACGCCTGGCACGGTTTTGATCGAAGGTGTGCCGACTGGCGCCAACCAGGTGAACTTCAACGGTGCGTTTGCCGTGCAGAGTGTCGTGAACAGCACGACGTTTACCTATGCCCTTCCGTCGACGGTGAACGACACGGCTATTGGAGTTGATGGAACCAGCTTCGTGTATTTCGCACAACCGAACATTTCGATTGGCGGCCTTTCGCAAACGACGCAGGGTATTGCGGTCAATCCGCTTACGGGCCTGGTTGCCGCCGCGGACGCCAATGCCACCGGACAAAACGGGCCGCAAATCAATATGCTCAATTCGCTCGATCAGAACTTCGCTTCGATTACGTTCCGCACGTCTAATTCCGGCGCGGGCACGGTTGGATGCACGTTCTACACGACCGCTTGCGCAGGTGCGCCAGAACTTCTGGGTACGACCAGCGTCGCCTTCCAACCCTTCGCGAATTTGCTCGTTTCTTATAACGGTCCGCAAAATCAGCTCTCTGTTTCCGATCCGGTTTCGCAGCAGCGTTATGCGTGGGTACAACTTTCGCCGCAACCAACTCCCATGACGCCGCAAACGAGTATTGTGCCCATCGCGACCACTGGGTTTTCCATGGACATCACGCTCAGCGGCGGGCTTGCCGTTGACTCAGCGACAAATCAAGCCGTCGTTGTGAATTCCGCCGCGGGAACGGTGACGCTCGTTGGCCTCGGTCCCGCTGCGCCCACAGTTATCAAGCCCGTGCATGTGGCCGAAGTGATTGCGCCGAGCGCGGCTCCGAACGATCCATTCACTCTCGGTGGCATTGCCGGAGCAAACTTCCCGCAAGGGACGCAGACGTCCGCGTCGGACCTTGCCGGAGTGAAAATTTTCGGCGCGGGATTCCTGAACGGCGGCGCGGTGGTTCGCCTGGACGGAACACCCATCACGACGCCCGCGCCCGTCAGCGACCGCGAAATCGACGTCACGATTCCGGCGGCCTTCCTGGCGGCGCCGCATCACTATGCGCTCGATGTTGTCAGCGGCGGAGTTACGTCGAATGCTTCGGATTTCTTTGTCGTAAAGGTCGTCGACCTGTCTGTCGTTTGCAACGACGCCAACGGAAAACCCGCGGCGAACCCTGCGTCGGTTGCAATCGCCGATCAGCTTGGCCTCGGCAACTTTGCGCCGACGGCGATTGTCAGCAACAGCGGCTGCAACAATGTTTCGGTGATCGACATTGCGCCCCAGCTCCCGACGTTTCTTGCGACGGGCCAGTTCGATAAATTTGTGAACAATCCAAATTTCGGAACCTTCTTTAACCTTTCGACTGGACTTAGTCCGTCGGGCATCGCCGTAAGTCCGCGGTTTGGTCTCGCCGTCGTCGCAAACAACGGTGCCGGCACCGCATCGATTCTGGACATCGTCAATAAGAAGCAGGCCGTTGCCGACGTCACGACGGGCGCCGGACCGATCGGCGTCGCGATTAACGAAGGAACCGGTGCTGCGCTGGTGGCGAACACGCAGCAGAACACGGTGTCGGAAATCAATCTCGGCTTGCTCACTCCGCCGATTACCACGCCGCCCACCACGGCGCCAACTACGCTGAGCTCGGTTTCGATCGGCGTGGACACCGCTCCCATCGCGATTGCGATTGATCCGGATCGCGGCACGAACAACAACGGCCTCGCGGTTGTCACCGCGCTTGCCCTGACCAGCTCTTTCCCTCGAGGCGTGCTGGATTCGGTGGACATTGGCTCCGCGTCGCCCGCAAAGAGCACAACGGCAGCGACCGGCACCGTGACGTTGACTCCCACCGGAGTCGTTTTCGATCCGTCGGTTACGCCGACGCTCTTCTACGCCGTTTCGAGCGGAGGAAACCTTGTCACTTCGTTCAACCCCGATTCGGGTGCGGCGTCCAGCGTGCGCGTCGGCATCAATCCGACTTCGCTGGCGTTGAATCCACAGACCGGCGGAATCATGACGGTCAATACGGTGACCAACACAATTTCGATCGTCGATACACTGTCGAGTCCCTTTAAGACGCGGCGTTCGTATGGTTTGCCTGGTCCGCCTCCGCTTGGCTCCACTCTCAACCAGTTGCAAACGAACCAGATTGCCATCGATCAGTTCATGAACATGGCCGTGATAGTGGATCAGGCGCACAACCGGGTGCTCTTGTTCCCGATTCCGAATTGAGGTTGCGGAGCGCCGGACGGGACAACGTTCTGCCTCCGGCAGGGCATCGAAATTGGCAGGTTCCGCGGAACGGGGAACGCCAATGGCCTGATTTCTCGTTGCGGCGGAGAGAGCCGGTCAGCTATACTTTCTCGTTTGTAAATCCCCCGCGAAGCCCGGTAGGGAAGCGGAGTTCGAGTTTGGCCAACGCGATTTGGCCCGAGGTGGGCGCACTGCGTCCAACCATAACAAGGAGACTACAGTGAACAAGATGTTTCGTATGACGGCCTTGGCAGCCGCCGGGCTCATCGGAGCGGTTGCGGCGAACGCGCAGGCGGCGCCGGCGGCAGCCGCGCCTGCGGCGGCGAAAGTCGGCGTGTTGAACGTGCAAGCCGCAATCGCCAGCACGGCGGAAGGCAAGCAAGCGTCCGCGGAGTTGCAGTCGCAGTTCGCGGCTCGCCAAACCGAACTGGAGACGTTGAACAAGCAGATCAACGATTTGCGTCAGCGGCTGCAGGCTGGGCAAAACACGCTGAGCCAGGAAGAACAAGCTCGGCTCACGCGTCAAGGCGAAGGACTCGCCAAGCAGGCGCAACGCAAACAGGACGAATACAACGAAGACGTGCAGGCCGCGCTCGGCGATGTGCGGGAACGCATCGGCCGCAAAATGCTGGACGTGCTCGACCGTTACGCTCGCGAAAACGGCTACAGCGCGATCTTCGATACTTCTTCGCAAGCCCAGGTGATTATTTACGCGTCGAACCAAGCGGACGTTACGCAGGACATCATCCGTTTGTTCGATCAGGCTTATCCCGTGAAGGCCTCGGCCGCGCCCGCGAAGCCCGCGGCGGCGAAGCCCGCTCCGGCCACCACGCCGGCCAAGCCGTAATTCACGGCCGGGAAAATATTTGTTGAACGAGCGCCCCGGTGTAAGCCGGGGCGTTTTGTTTTCGCACGCCGCGAATCTGGCCGGCCTCGACGAAACAGTTATTGCGGTCGCTTGTTCGGATCCGTCGCCGGTTTATCGTCGTCTTCGACCGGGACGCTTTTCGGCGCGCTGATTCTGTTGTCCGTGGCCACATCGAACAGTGCGTAGTTCGAAAGCGTGTGCCGGTGATGGTAGTGGTGGCCATGCAGATCGAGAAATATTTCCGCTGTCCAGGGAAGCCACAATTCCGTTTTGGATTTTTTGAATTCCACCGGACCGTAGTCGATCGAGATATGATCTCGCGCCAGCTCTAGTTCCTTCATCGGATCGCGAAGACGCTCCTTGCATTTCCCATTCAGCGTGGAAATGTACGAAAACGATTGTCTGCATGACTTGAACCAGTAAGGAGTTTTTTGGTCCAGGGGCTATGGGGATATTTCTTGTGCAGAACGTCGTAGGCCGACTTGGAGATTTTTCCGGCGCCATCGCCGGTGCAGCCGTAACGCGTGGCGCGCACAGTGAGGTGAAGCGCTTCGGGAACGCGGTGCTCGCGCGACCCGGCGCAATCTCAATACCAATACGGGGTTTTCTTTGTCCACTCGGTTTGCGGATAGCGCTGATGCAGCAGATCAAAAGCCGCCTTCGAGAGATGCGTGGTCTCGATATTGGCGCATCCGAAGCGCGTTGAACGTACCGCGAGATGCAAAGCCATGGGAACGGACGGGTCGCCCGGGTGCTCGTTTGCATAGGCAAGGACTTGCCGAGTGAGGATGTTGGGCGCCGCCCCGACGGTGCCGAGCTTGGCCCACTCAGACGAAGCTTGTGATTTCTGCGCATCCGTTAACCAGGAGGGGAACGGAAAATCCGCATCGCGGTCCACGAATTTAAGATTACTTTCCTTGTTATATTCGCTGAAGAAGTTTTTCCCCCAGTTTGGTCCGCCTTCCATATCGGTGCACCACCAATTGTCTCGGAACCTGTCCAACTCGCCGAAAGTAGTGGAGCGGGGCAATCCTCCTCGCACCGACGGTTTCATCCCCGGATTGCTGAGAATGACCACGAGAGCCGCAAAATGCTTTTCGGCGTCCGTCTTTGCCAGGCGAAATGATTCCATGTTTGTCCAAAGGGGCTGATCGAGTTCATGAAGCGCCGGTTGTAGCTCCAGCGCGGCTGCCAAATCCCCCAGTAGGACCGAGCGCACCCAGGCGCTGCGAGCCACGTCTCGGCGTAGAAGTTTCGGCATAGTGGGGGACTCAGCGGCTTGAACGAGGGTTGGCAGAGGCAGGCGCTTCTGGAAAATTTTGGCGACATAGTCGCTGAAGTAAGGTTCGCCGGGTTTGCTGTCATCCGGCACGACTTCTTCTGTCGCGTAGTCAATCGTTGAGGGAACTGGCGTTTCCGGTGCGTGCCGGAGGAAGTCTTCGAGGCTCGTCGCCAGGGCCAGCCGTTGCTCGTTTAACAGATTGCGTGAGCCGATGGAAATGGCTGGCTTTGCGAGCAACAGATCCAGCTCTTTTCGGGCAGGATCGAGCTGGCCCGTGGCGATCATCAGGCGCAGAGCGTAGTAGCGAACGGTCAAATAGCCAGGCGAAGAAGCCGAGACTTGCTGAGCAGCTGTTAAGAGCGATCGAACTTCCGTGTCATCGGGCTTCGCCGCAGTGAGTGCAGCGATCAGCCAGGGCAGCGATCTTGTCTCGTGCCATCGAGTCAGCGAATGTTTGGCCAAGTCCGATTGCTGGCCTGTAACGGCGTGGGAATGGGAATTCGTTGTTAGGGCCCCGAGAGTCTTGATCCAATCGCTGAGTTCGCCGCCGTTCTCGCCGTGAGAAAGCAGCAATACGAAATCCCACAAATCCTGGCTGAAGTTGGCATTGGAGCCTGGCTTTAGAAGGATTTCTCCGAGCTCGGCCACGCGCTTCTTGGGTTCGGTGCGAAAGAGAATAAAGTTCAGCAGCCTTGCGGTTTGCTGGTGAATCGCGGCGGCACGCGGATCGCTCAGGATGCGCTCTAGCCGCGCTTGGGCGGCAGACATTGCGGCCGGGTCAAAATCCTCGTTGGGCTTATTCAGAAGGTTGGCTTTTCGGATGAGGGCGCGGGCCGCCAAGTAAGGGCTGATGCCCGCCCAGGGCGAAGCGGGGTCCTGCGCGATGGCATCGAATTCTTTCACTGCGTCGTCGAAATTTCGAGCATAGAAATTCGCAGCCGCAATCTGGTAAGCGCGATCTGCCAGCAGCAATGGCGGGCCGGCGCTGATGGCCGCGGGAATTATCTTTGATTCGCCACCACAATTAGCAAACACCTGATCCTGTCCGGCAACCCATTCTTCCAACTCGGCGCTTGTCGCACCATATTTGGCGATTCGATCCTGCAGTGTTCTCGTGGCCGTTTGGAATGCGTCCGCATTGCAATTGGTAAAATAGGAGTAGGGTTGCTCCTCGGAGACAATCGCATAACGCGCAATGTCCACTTGAGGCGGAAGACCGCGAGCCTTCCTCCATTCCGCTACAGCTTTTTCCATGTCCGCCTGCCCCGGAGTGACATTCCCTTGCCAAACCTGCACTGCGCCAGCTTGCTGCTCGCTGCTTAGCTTGACATCGGACAAGTATCGGTAAGCCACGACCAAGTAAGAGGAGTGAAAACCAGGCAGCAGGATGCCCAACTTGCCCGCGGCGAAGTCTTGGTCCGGTCCATCAGGGCCGTCTTGAAACGTGAAGACCGCCGACTCGAAGAATGGGCCACAGGCAAGCGTGAAATTTGGAAACCAAAGCGGCGGAAGAGTTAGACAGATTGCAGTGAGAAGACAGATTAGTTTGCGCGCCATGACTGATATTCCTCGAGTAATTTTTGCGTGGCCGATTGTTCCCACGAGTGTGGGGAGAAAATGTACACGCGGATAGCGTTTGAGGAAGTGTCGCCGATTGCGATTTTTCCGGCGAGGATGTCGCGCGAGAAAGGTTCGTCGGTGGAAAGGCCGAGGCTGGTGGTGCAGGCCGGGACGGTGAAGTTGTTACCGGCGGCGAGGTAGGTTGTGACTTCGCGAGTGCCCGTGCCCATGCGGAAGAGCATGGGTACGGCTTCGTCGATGGTGCCGGGAGGAAGCTCGGCGAGCCAGCGGTCGCCGATGCACCAGGAGGCGAGCGCGGTGATGCTGAGGGGAAAATTGGTGGGCAGGAGCTTGCGAACTTCGATGAGCAGATCGCGGTAGAAAACGTGCTCGCTCATGGTTGCGTCGAAGTCGATTTGGAGCGCGTTCACGCCGTCGATTTTCGTAGTTGCGGCAATTTCGTTTGCGATGCGAGAGGTTTGTTCGCTTGAAAAAGAAGCGGGCGAGGCGTTGTTGTTTGCGTAGGCACCGGGCAATGCGCCGCGAAGCGATTCGATGCGCACGACGGCCATGAGCGGAGTGCCGGGCACGATGCGAAGCGGTTGCATCCGCGGACGAATGTGTGCAGCTTCCAATTCGGCGCCGTCCGCCGTTGAAGGGGAACCCGTAAGATAAATCGTCTTGGCAAGGAAGGCGACGCCGACTTTTCCATTGCCAAGGAACTGCATGTCTTCGGGACGTTCCCAAGCCCACAGATAAATTTTGGGCAGTTTGGCCAGGCGGGGCGAAGGAGCGGGTCTTGTGGTGAAGAATTTGCGGACGGCGCGTGGCAGATGCCGTCTCAAGCGGCTGGAAAAGGAAGAGTCGGCGATAAGAGACCACCCAGCGAGGCACACCACGGCGAAAACCAGTGCTCCGCCACCGAGTTTGGTCCGTAGAGTCACCGTTAAAAAGAGTGCAACCTTCGCGCCAAATTAAAGTATTGAAGAGAAAAGACTTGTAGACACCCACACGAGCACGCTCGCGTTTCGTTGTCCACAGTGCGTCTCATGGCGAACACATCCCCGTTCCATCCTCATCTGGCGCCAAATTTCCGGCATATCTTGCTTTTGCCGTGCAGGGGGAATATACTCTACCTTCGCTCGGAAACGGGTCGCACGACAGGGTGGGCGCAAGCCCACTTTTTTGTTGCCGCCGGTTAGGTTGGGCGTCGGACCGGCTTAGGCCGGGGAGTCTCTCGAGTGAATGTGGAAAAAATCCGTGCGGCCGCGGAACGCGTGGCGCGTTCGGAGGGGCTGGAAGTCGTTGATGTCGAATGGAAAGTCGGCAAGCAGCGCTTCCTTCGGGTGTACATCGACCGGGTTCCCCCACTGCCGCCGGCGGATGGAACGGCTCAAGTTTCGTCCGATCCTTATCCGAAGATTTCGCATGCAGATTGTGAGCGGGTCAGTCAGCAGTTGAGCGTGATCCTCGACGTCGAGGAGCTGATCACCGGGCCGGGATATGTGTTGGAAGTCAGTTCGCCCGGCATGGACCGCGCGCTGCGCAAGCCGGAAGAGTTTGTGCGCTTTGCGGGCCGGATGGCGAAGGTTTGGACGCACCAGCCGGTGGAAGAGCTGACGTTTTTGGAAGGGCGCATCGCCGGAGTGGATTCCGGCAGCGTGCGCCTGGAATTGAAAGGGAAAGTGCCGCGAACGATTGAAGTGCCGTTTGGCGCGATCCGCAAGGCGAATTTGGTAGTGGAATTTTAGGAGCAGGGAACTCGGGAAAGCGTTATGGCCAGCTTGCTATTTCAACAGATCGAAATGCTCAGCCGCGAGAAGCACATCGAGCCGGAAATCGTCGTGGCTGCGATCGAAGACGCCATGGTTGTCGCTGCGCGCAAGTATTACAAGACGGAAGAAGATCTGCGTGGGAAATTTAATTCGGACACCGGGCAAGTGGACGTGTTTTCGGTGATTACGGTCGTGGAAGAAGTGACCGACCCGAAGCGCGAAATTTCCGTGGCCGATGCCAAGAAGAAAAATCCAGCGGCGGAAGTCGGCACGGAGATTTTGACGGCGAAGCCCACGGACGTGCTGGGCCGCATTGCCGCGCAGACGGCCAAGCAAGTGATCATGCAGAAGGTGCGCGAGGCCGAACGCGATACCATCTTCAATGAGTATCACAACCGCGTGGGCGAGCTGGTGACCGTGATCGTAAAACGCGCGGAAGGTCCGGATTTGATTGTGGACATGGGCCGCACGGAAGCGCGTTTGCCGAAGCGCGAACAGTCCAAGCTCGAAACGTACAACATCGGCGAGCGTTTGCGCGTGGTGCTTAAAATGGTGGACCGCGCCGCAAAGGGGCCTCAGGTGATCGTGTCGCGCGCGGATTCGGCGCTGGTGCAGCGGCTGTTTGAGATGGAAGTTCCCGAAATTTACGACGGAACGGTGCAGATTCGCGCGGCGGCGCGCGAAGCCGGCGAGCGCACCAAAGTGGCCGTGCTCAGCCGCGACAAAGATGTGGATCCGGTTGGCGCGTGCGTCGGCATGAAGGGCATGCGCGTGCAGTCCATTATTCGCGAACTGCGCGGCGAAAAAATCGACATTATTCCGTACAACGAAGAGACGGTTGCATTTGCGCAAAAGGCTCTGAGCCCGGCGAAAGTGACGCGCGTGCAGATCACCGACCCGGAAAATCACAAGCTGGAAGTGATCGTCGAAGATTCGCAGCTGTCGCTCGCGATCGGCAAAAAGGGGCAGAACGTGCGCCTCGCCAGCAAGCTGATCGGCTGGGACATCGACATCAAGAGCGAAGAAGAGAAGCGCCGCGAAATCGAAGAACAGATGACGGCGCTGACCGCGCCGGCCACGCCGCTGAGCGTCCTTGCGGGAGTTGGTCCCAAGACGATTGAAAAATTTGAAGCGGCCGGAATCACGTCGCTCGAAAAACTCGCCGGGATGACGCCGGAACAGTTGATGGAAATTCCGGGCATCGGCGAAAAAATGGTCGACAAAATTTATCAGGCCGTGAACCGCTTCTATGAAGGCGGCGAAGCGGCCTCCGCCGGCGAAGTCGCCGACATCGCGGATGAAAACGCCGAGGAAGCGCCCGCGGCGGAAGCCGCCGCCGAATCGGAAGCCGCGCCCGCAGAAGCGGCGCCAGCCGCCGAATCGGCGGAACCGCCGCAAGAACCGACCGCGGAAACAAGTTCAGAAACGCAAGGCAGTGTGGAGCAGAAGGAAGAGGCGAACTCCTAAGAGCGCATGACTGATATCAATCAAGTCCGAATTAACGAGCTGGCCCGCGAACTCGAGGTCAAAGCGAAAGCAATCATTGACCTTTTGCCCGGTTTCGGCGTAACTGAAAAAAAGACGCACTCCAGTTCGATCCCCGCTGACGTTGCGGTAAAAGTTCGCGCCACAATCCAAGGACAAGCTCAAGCCGAAGCGGACGCGGAAGCGAAGGCAAGGTCCGATAAGGAAGCCAAAGATGCCGCCGCACGGGCAGCGCTGCGCAAGCCGGCAGCCCCGCCGGCGCCTGCGGCTCCGACGCCCGCTCCGGTTGCCGTAAAGCCCGCTGCGCCGGTTGCGCCGCCTACCCCCGCGCCGCCGCCTGTCGTCGCCCCAGCTCCCGTTCCCGCGCCTGCCGTGCAACCCGCGGCTGCCGCGCCTGCGCCCGCGCCCGCCGTCGTGCCGCCGCCTGCAAAACCGGTCGCGCCAGCGCCATTGGCACCAACGCCCGCCGCGCAACCTGCGGCCGCCAAGCCTCCCGTCGCTCCCGCGCCACAACCGGGCCAGCCTTTGCGTCCCGTTCCCGCGCCATCGCAACATCGCGGTGCGCCTCCTTCGCAGCGTCCACACGGGCAGCAGAATCAGCCTTCGGCGATGCGTCCCGCAGCCGCCTCGCAGCCTTCACCGCAACGGCAAGGCCAGCCTTCTCGCCCCATGCCGACCGGAAATCGCGGTCCATTGCCCACCGGCAACCGTGGCCCTCTTCCGCAGGATCGTCCGAGCGGTCCGCGTCCCGGCCAACCGATGCGTCCGCAGCAAGGTGGCGGACAAGGGCAAGGCCGTCCTTTCACGCCGCGTCCGGGCGGACAAGGCGCTCCGGGCGGTCCGCAAAATCGTCCTTTCGATCAACGTCGCGGAGCCGTTCCGACCGGCACGCGCCCCGGTCCGCGCATGCCCGGCCGGCCAACGATGTTGCCGCCGATGCCGGACAAAATGCCTTCCAAGGCAGAGCCCGGCAAGCCGCTTTACACGCGTCGTACCCCGCAGCGCCAACGGCCGGTTGCAGACAAGCGCGAGATGGAAGGCGAGCGCAAACTTCATCCGACGCGCCAGCGTTCCGGCGGCGATCGCCGCGCCGCGGCAGCCGTCATTGCTCCGCCGGAGCCGCGCGCGCCGCGCGACGTCACCATCACCGAAGGAATTACGATTCGCGAGCTGGCGGAAAAGCTCGACGTGCGCGCCAAGGAACTTCTGAAAGTGCTGCTCGACAAGGGAATTTTCGCCAGCATCAATCAGGCGCTGGACGTTCCCACCGCCACGCAACTTGCGGAATCGTTCAACGGCGTGATCAGCGTCGTCTCTTTCGAAGAAGAAATGGTTCTCGAAGTGGCCAAGGAAGAGACGAAGGAAAATCTGAAGCCGCGGCCGCCGGTCGTCACCGTCATGGGTCACGTCGATCATGGCAAAACCAGCCTGCTCGACGCCATTCGCGAAGCCGACGTGGCGGGCGGCGAAGCGGGCGGAATCACGCAGCACATGGGCGCGTACAAAGTGCAAGTGAACGAGCGCGCCGTGGTGTTTGTGGACACGCCGGGTCACGAAGCATTCACTCGCATGCGCGCGCGTGGCGCCAAAGTGACAGACATCGTTGTTCTTGTGGTTGCCGCCGATGACGGCGTGATGCCGCAAACGAAAGAAGCGATCGACCACGCCAAGGCCGCCAATGTCCCAATCGTGGTGGCCGTCAACAAAGTGGATAAGCCGGAAGCGCAGCCGGAACGCGTAAAGCGCCAGCTCTCCGATCTCGGCCTGATGCCGGCCGAATGGGGCGGCGAAACGGAATTCGTTGAAGTCTCCGCGAAGCAGAAAAAAGGAATCGAAAAGCTGCTCGAAATTCTTTTGCTCGTTGCCGATTTGCGCGAACTTAAGGCGAATCCCGACGCTCCCGCAACCGGCACGGTTCTCGAATCCCGCGTGGACAAAGGCCGCGGCCCGGTTGCCACCGTTCTCGTCCAGAACGGCACGCTGCGTTCCGGAGACTTTTTCATCTGCGGCGCCGTTTTCGGAAAAGTTCGCGCGATGTTCGACGATCGCGGCCGGCCGGTGAAAGAAGCGCCGCCGTCAACTCCGGTCGAAGTCCTCGGCTTGCAAGGCGTGCCCGAAGCGGGCGATCACTTCTCGGTCACCGACGAAGCCAAAGCGCGCCACATTGTGGATTATCGCCAATCGAAACAGCGCGATGCGGCGTTGCTGGCGCGTTCGACTGGCGCACGCATCACGCTCGATCAGCTGCACGAACAGCTCAAGGCCGGCGAAGTGAAGGAATTGCCGATCGTGATCAAGGCGGACGTGCAGGGCAGCGTCGAAGTTTTGAGCGAAATGCTGCCAAAGCTTTCCACCGATCAGGTGAAGCTGAAGATCATCGGTTCCGGTGTCGGCGCCGTCAGCGAAAACGATATTCTTCTTGCCAGCGCTTCCGGCGCGATCATCATCGCGTTCGGCGTGCGGCCGGAGCGCAAAGCGGCCGAACTCGCGCAGCAGGAAAAAGTCGACATCCGGACGCACAACATCATTTACGAAGTATCCGACGAAATTAAAAAAGCGATGGAAGGCTTGCTCGAACCGGTCTTCCAGGAAACCTATCTCGGCCGCGCGGAAGTTCGCAACACGTTCCGTGTCAAGGGCTCCGGCACGGTCGCCGGTTGCTACGTTGTCGATGGCATCCTGAAGCGCGACGCGCAAATTCGCGTGTTGCGCGATGGCGCGGTGATTTACACTTCAAAGCTCAGCTCGCTGAAACGTTTCAAGGACGACGCAGGCGAAGTGCGCACCGGTTTTGAATGCGGTGCGGGCATCGCGAACTTCAACGATGTCAAAGTCGGCGACATCCTGGAATGCTTCAACGTGCAAAAGCTTTCCGCGGCGGAAGCCGCAGCGCAGTCCGGCGTCCCCGCCGGCAAGAAATAAGCGATTAGCCGTTCCTGGAAATCCAAATGCCTGTAGGATTGCTTACTTTGGAATTGCACATCGCCGATGCGCAGTCGCTCAAAGATAAGCGCCAGGTGCTGCGCAGCCTGAAGGACAAATTGCGCGTCAAATTCAATGTCGCCGTGGCGGAGCTGGATCATCAGGATGTTTGGCAGCGTTCGGTTGTCGGCGTCGTGACACTTTCGACGGAAGAGAAGCATGTGCGCGAGGTGTTGCAGAAGGCGTTGGAGGAAGCCGACGAAATTCTCGGCTCCATGCTGATCAACCAGGCCATTGAAATCGTTTGACCGAGTGAAGTGAGATCGAAATGAGCGCCACGAGTCATCGTCACGAACGAATCGGCGAGGAGATCGCCCACGAAATTAACGCCATGCTTGCCGGCGAGTTGAAAGATCCGCGCCTCGAAGGCCACGTCAGCGTGAGCGAAGTTCGCGTTCAGCCGGACATGAAGCACGCGCGCATATTTATCGTTGTGCGTTCCGGCGATTCCAAGGAACGGAATGGCGCCATCAAAGCGCTCGAACATGCGTCCGGTTATATTCGCCACGAGCTCATCGAGCGTTTGCAAGTGCGCCGCCTGCCGGAACTTCACTTCACGCTCGATCTTTCCGAAGAGAGCGCGCTGCGCATCGAGCAACTGCTCAAGGAAGTGAAAAAAGACAAGCCTGCCGCCCCCTAGAAGGGCGAACTCCATCGGCTTTATTTAGACAAAGATAATTTTCTTACGCTCGAAAATAACTGTCTTGCAGTTCGCGCAAATTTAAGCTGAACATTAAACACTGAGGACCGACGACCAGACTTTTCATGCCACGCAAACCACAACCCGCTCCGTTCGACGGCGCCCTTGTCATCGACAAGCCGCAAGGAAAAACCTCTCACGACGTTGTGGACGCCGTGCGCCACATGGCCGGCTTTCGCCAAGTGGGACACTTAGGCACGCTCGACCCCTTGGCCACCGGCGTTCTCGTGGTGCTGCTCGGCCGCGCCACGCGCCTCGTGCAGTTTTATTCCGGCCGCCGCAAACGCTACACCGCCGGATTCCGCTTCGGTTTTGCAACGGATTCCTTCGATTCCGATGGCGAAGCGCAAGGTCCGGACACCGCGCCGGCTCTCGACTCTGCGACGCTCGAGCGCTTTGCCGCCGAGCGGATCGGCCGCTTCGCGCAAATGCCGCCGATTTTCTCGGCAAAAAAAGTGAATGGACGTCCAGCCTACGAACTGGCGCGCAAGAAAAAAGAAGTTGAGCTGAAGCCGGTCGAGGTGGAACTTTTCGAATTCAAGCTCGCGGAAATCGAAGGATCGATCGCGCGTTTCGTCGTTGAGTGTTCGTCCGGCACGTACATCCGCTCGCTCGCCCAGGAAATGGGAGAAAAACTTGGATGCGGCGCGCACCTGTCGGAAATCTGCCGCACCGCCGTCGGTGAGTTCTCTCTGCAGCAAGCGTGGAAGCTGGACGACCTGGCGGAAGCCGCGCGCGCCGGCAAATTCAAGGAATGTCTGATCACTCTCGAAAATCTCTTGCCCAATTTTCCCAGCGCGAACGTATTGCCGGTGATTGAAAAACGCGTGCGCCACGGCGCGCGCTTCAATATCGTCGTTTCACAGATTCAGCCCGGCCGCGCGGAAAATCCGCCGGGCTCGACAATGGAGCTTGACGGCGGCGAAACCCGCCCTCCGCGCTTGCGCGTTTTCGATCAGCAGAAAAAATTGATCGCGATCGCCGAAGCAGTCGTTCCGCGCACGTACCAACCCGTCGTTGTATTTGAACCTTTGCCCTGAAGCGCTTCGGTCGCAGCGAGCGCCACGCTACCGTTGCGGCGGATTTGGCGCAGGCTGCGGCGGCGTCTCCGGCGGCGGTTGTGGCGATGGAGCCGGTTGCGGCTGCTGCGGCGCCGGACCGGGGCTGCTCGTACCCGCTCCTGGATTTGGCCCGGCATAAAACGATCCGGAGATTCTCGGCGGAATGCGCAATTTTCTCGGTGTGATCAGAATCAGAACTTCCGTGTCCTGCGAAGTATTATTTCGATTCTGCAATGCGTAGCCCAGTCCCGGCACTTCTCCCAACCCTGGCAGCGACGCAAGCGATTTGGCGGCTTCCCGGTCCGTCAGCGCACCGACCAGCGAAGTTTCGTCCTGCCGGAGACGCACGGTCTGATTTAACGTTTGGTTGTTGATCACCGGAATGCCATTCAACGCCGAACCCGCGAGGGAGCGAATTTCAAACTCCATCTGCAGCGTCACTTCGTTCGAGCCGTGCACATAGGGCGTCGCTTTGATTTTCAATCCGAGATCGATGTACTCGGAGCCGGGATAGGGAACTTGCACCGCGCTTCCCGTGCTGGAAAATGTCGAAGGATCAAGAAACACACTGACGGTGTTGCTCGCGCCCGAGTGCGCCGTGATCGCCGCGTCCGGCAGTCCCGTGCTGTCAAGGCTCGCCGAGATGATGGCTTGCGGCCCGGGTGGCGTGGAAAGCTCAAGTTGCGGCGCAAACGCGCCTTGCCCCAAGCCGACATACACGCCCAAAGTCGAAAGGCCCTGGTTTGTTACCGCAATGTCGCCAATGCCATCGTTTGTAAAATCCGCAATCACCACGCCGGAGGGATTCGCTCCGGCCGAAGTGGTCAGCGGAGAACTCGGTGCCACCGCAAACGTCGCGTCGCCGTTGTTTATAAATACGCTGATCGTGCTGTCCGCGGAGTTCACCACGGCCAAATCGGGCACGCCGTCGGAATTCAAATCGCCCGCGGCAATTGCCACGGGGCCGTTGCCCGTCGCGAACGGAGATCCAGTCGCCACCGTGAACGTGCCATCGAAACCTTGTCCCGGCGATTCCAGAATCGCCACGTTATTCGTCAACTCGTTCAAAACGGCCAGGTCCGCGCCAGTCGTGCTCAGGTTTTGAAAATTTCCGCCGGCCATCGCAACTGGTCCCTGCATCGTCGCCGGCAGCGCGAGTGGCGATTTCGGAAACGGTGTGAACGTGCCGTCGCCATTTCCTTGAAATGTCGAAATCGTGTTGTCGCCGCTATTCGCCACCGCGAAATCGAGATTTCCATCGTTATTGAAATCCCCGATCACAACCGCGCGCGGTTGCTGGCCCACGGCAAACGGCGATCCCGGCGCTTCCGCAAACGTGCCGTCGCCGTTTCCCAGCAGCACGGTCACCGTGTTCGAGGTTGAATTTGCGATCACGAGGTCGGCCGGTTGCGTCAAGTGCGTCAAATCCGTCAGCCGGAAAATGCCGGAAGCAATTGCCGCCGGGCCGGTTTCGTTGTTGCCCAGCACAATCGCCGGGTTCGGCTGAGAAAAATTCCCATTCCCTTGATTCAGCAGAATGGTGATCGAATTGTCCTGCTGATTTACAACCGCGAGGTCTGTCTGCCCGTCGCTATTAAAGTCCTGTGCGGCAAGCGCGACCGGTAAGTTGCCTACGGTGAAATCTGTCCGTGGAAACACCGTCGAGGGAATTGCGCCCGTAACGGTTGTACCGCCGAGGCTCGCGGAAAGGAGCGACAGCGTGACGGGGAACCGGGATCCGATAAAAAACGTCGCCGGTTTCGTGTCCTGAACCCGCAGCAAGACTTTTCGGCCGTTCTTCACCAGCGAAAGTGCGTCGGAAAAATTTGCGCTCGTGCCCGGCAAGTTCAATAAGAATGTGCTACGCCCTCCTCCAACGGGGATGACGGGCGGCACGGGCGATATGCCGTGCGCCGCGAAAACTTGTTGCACCAGCGTCAATAGGTTCGCGAGGTCCGTCGCTTGCAGCAGCGCTTTCACGTCGCTCG
This sequence comes from Candidatus Acidiferrum sp., assembly GCA_035310365.1. Taxonomy (GTDB): domain Bacteria; phylum Acidobacteriota; class Terriglobia; order Acidiferrales; family UBA7541; genus Acidiferrum. The sequence goes on along the minus strand of DATGEI010000066.1, from coordinate 69,178 downwards.
TGCTAAGCGGTATCGCGCTTACCGTCGTCGGCGGCACGAGTCCCAGGTCCACGGCCCGGTTTTTGTCCACTTCCAGCAACTCAATTTCCAGCATCAGTTCGTTGCGCGCCTGTTCCACTTGTTTGATGAGCGCTCCCGCCAGTTTTACTTTTTCCGCGGAGTCGCGAATCGTCACGCTCCTGCTTTTCAAATCCAGTTCAATGTGATTGGCGCTCGTAATTTCCCGCAATGCGCGCAGCAGCTCCGTCATGTCTTGTGAATCCACGGCTGCGCCGAGCACAAACGTTTCCTCAACCTCGATTCCAAATTGCTTCCGTTTTTCGATCGTGTCCGCCGCCACAAAAATCATGTTGGAAGTCAGCGGCCGGTAAAATGTTGTCGTCTGCTGCCCGATAATTCGCATCGCGGTTTCGAAGTCCACGCCATCCAGCTTCAGTTTCACATTTCGCGTTGCCAGGTCCGGATCGAACGCGGCCGTTATCCCAAACGCTTTCGCCACCTGCTCGTACGCGCCGCGCGTATCGCCGCGCAAATTGAAACTTTTTATTCCGCGTTGCGGCCCGAGCAGCGGCGGTCCTTTTAGCTTGTATTGTTCCGGCGGCCCGGCGGGCAGCGTGTCTTCTTCGTTCATGGAGCGCATTTCGGCTTCCCGCTCGGCCAGAAACGTGTTTCCCGGATCGATCTTTAGCGCCGTGCGCAGTTCATCCGTCGCGCGCCGCAAATCGCCATTGATCGCCGCGTTCTCCGCGCTGTCCACGTGTTGCCGCACCATCTTCGCGCGCAACGCGGCGGCGTGTCCCACGATTCCCAGGTCGCCCGGCGCATCTTTCGCCGCAGAGTCGTAAAGCGCAAGCGCATCGTCCCAATGTCCGGCCGCTTCGGCTTTCTCGCCCTGTTGCACTTCGTGTTGCGCATTCTTCAGGTCCTGCGTTTTGCCCCGCGCTTGTCCAAACAGGGAAGCGCCGAGCGCCAGCGTGCAGACGAGTGTCGCTGCGGCGCCGCACGCCGGCGCGATCTTCCCATTCCCTCTTGCGCTAAGCGCTTTCCGTTGCATCAGTTCCAGTGTCTTTGCCTCTCGCAAAATTTGCCATTCCAAAGCACTGCGCTATTCTATCCTGAAGAAATCGGACTAATATGGTCCGATTGACCGGTAGCCTACCCAAGCGGTACACTATTGGTGTTGTTGCAAATCATTTTCAACTGGACCAACCGTGCTCTCAGCTCTTTTAGTCGCTCTTCGTGAAGGTGTCGAGGCTTCCCTCGTCGTCGGCATCATCCTTGTTTATCTCTCCCGCACCGCGCGCGGCCATCTGGCCCGTTTCGTGTGGTTTGGCGTCGGCCTGGCCACCGCTTTGAGCCTTGCCGTTGCCATCGCCCTCGAACACTGGCGCATCAGCGAAGACGGTTTCGAAGGCTTGCTCCTTCTTGTCGCCGCGGTCTTCGTTGTTTCGATGATCATCTGGATGAATCGCGTTGCGCGGCATCTTCGCACGGAAATCGAGCAAAAAATCGACGCGTATGCCGAACGAGCCGGCGCTGCAGCGGGCTGGGGAATCTTCCTTTTCGTGTTTCTCATGGTCCTGCGCGAAGGCGTCGAACTCGCCCTGATTCTTCGCGCCGTGGAACTTTCAAGCGACGGCCTGCAAACCTGGATTGGCACCATTCTCGGTCTTGCCGCCGCCATCGCCGTCGGCGTTTTCTTCTTCAAAGGCACCGTCAAAATTCCCTTGCACCGGTTTTTTGCCGCAACCACGATTATCCTTTGGCTTGTCGCCGCGCAGCTCGCCATCACCGGCCAGCACGAACTCAGCGAAGCGCGCTGGCTTCCTTCGAGCAAACAGGAAATGGCGGTGATCGGCCCCATCGTTCGCAACGAACTCTTTTTCTTCGTCTTCATTTTCGGCGCGGCGATATTGCTGATTCTTCGCGAATGGCTTACGCCCTCCGCGGGGAAAGACTCCCCTGCAAACGATGCCGAGCGGCGCCTTTTCGAATCGCAGCGCCGCCGCCAGCGCCGCTGGATGATCGCCGCGTCGACGGCATGCCTCGCCGTCATCCTCGTGCTGACGGCCGATTTCATTTACGCCCGCGCGAACTCCGCGCCGCCTTCTTCGCGTGCAGTCGCAGCGGCGGGGGACGTCATTCGCGTTCCCATCGCCGAAGTGCAGGATGGCAATCTGCACATCTTCACCGCCAAATCCGGCACGCAGGATTTTCGCTTTCTCATCATCAAAAAGCCGCAAGGCTGGGGTGTTGCGCTCGATGCTTGCCGCATCTGCGGCGCCGAAGGCTATCGCCAGGACGGCCAAAACGTTGTTTGCCGCCACTGCGCCGCCGCGATTTACATCCCCACCATCGGAGAATCGGGCGGCTGCAATCCGGTCGGACTTCCCGTTCAGGTCGAGGGCGCCAACCTGATCGTAAACGTTTCCTCCCTCATCCGAGCCTTCACCGAGGTGCCCAAGTGATCCGATTGTTGGGAGAGGTTCAACCAATCGTGCCCAAACTTTCTTTCTTTTTGTTTTTACTGAAAACTGACAACTGAAAACTGAAAACTAATAACGGAAAACTCGCACCATGTTCGCCCGCCTCATCGCCGACTCCTTCACGCGCCGCCCGCGCCGCAAGCTTCTCACGGTTGCGGCCCTCTCTCTTGGCATGGCCGTCGTCACCGCCGCGCTCAGTGTCGCGCTCGATGTTGGTGATCGCCTCGCCGCCGAATTCACTTCGCTCGGTGCAAATCTTGTCGTCACGCCGCAAGCCGATTCTCTCCCTCTCGAAATCGGCGGCGTGGACTATCGACCCGTCAATTCCGGCGCTTACCTGCCCGAATCCGACCTCCCCAAAATCAAATCCGTCTTCTGGCACAACAACATCATCGCCTTCGCGCCAATTTTGGAAGTTCCGGTTCAGGCATGGTCGCCTGCCTCGAAAAATTCGTTTTCCCCTGGCGTTGTAGAAAACGCCACCTTGCTTGGCACTTGGTCTCAACACGCGCTTGCGCTTTCCGACGGCAAGGAATTTGTCACGAGTGCGGAAAAAACAAATTCATGGTGGTCCGTGGAAGGGCGATGGTTCACGGAAAACGCAGACGAGACATTGATCGGCGCTAACTTCGCCAGAAAATTCGCAGTGAAAATCGGCGATTCGGTGAACGTTGCCGCGGCCGCAAAGCCGGCGTGGAAAAATCTTCGCGTCGTCGGAATTATCGCCACCGGCGGCCCTGAAGACGACGCAATTGTGGGGCCGCTTTCCATCGCGCAAGAACTTTCCGGAAAGCCAGGCCTCTATCGCAAACTTTACGTCCTCGCGCTCACCAAGCCCGAAGACGCCTTCGCCCATCGCGACCCCAAGACGATGGACCAAAAAGATTTCGAGCGTTGGTCCTGTTCGCCGTACGTTTCCTCCATCGCCTATTCCATTCAGCAAGTCCTGCCCGGTTCCGACGTTCGCGTCATCCGTCGCATCGCCGATAGCGAAGGCCAAATCCTCACGCGCGTTCGTTCCTTGCTTTGGCTCGTCACGCTCGCCGCTTTGCTCGCCGCCGCGCTCGCCGTCGGCGCTTCTTCCGCCGCCAGCGTTATCGAGCGCCGCTCCGAACTCGCACTCATGAAGGCGCTCGGCGCCGGCTCGGGCATGGTCGGTTTTCTTCTCGCCGCGGAACAACTTTTATTGGCGTTCGTCGGCGGCACGCTCGGCTACGGCTTCGGCTACGTTCTCGCGCGCATCGTCGGCACAAAAATTTTCGGCGTCCCGCCGCTTCCCTCATTCCTCGTACTCGGCGTCGTTCTCGCCCTCGCTACGGTCGTCACGCTTCTCGGCAGCGCCCTGCCGCTCCGCCGCGCCACGCATTGTGAACCCGCGCCCATCCTCCGAGGCGAATGATGGGCGCAACTTCTGGCAATCGCTCCATGTTTCGTCGCCTTCTCCGCCGCCTCCTCTTCGCCAATCACGGCCGCCTGTTCGTCATTCTTCTCGCACTCTCGGCCGGAGCCGCCGTCTCCGCCGCGCTCCTCAACCTCCAAGTCGACGCCAAGCGCCGCATCAATTCGGAATTTCGCGCTTTTGGTCCAAACGTACTCATTCTTCCAAAATCCTCGCTGGCGTCTTTTGACGCAACGTTTTCCGAATCCACGGCCAAAGAAATTCCCGAAAGTTACCCCGGTGGGCGCGTAACCGTGTCTTCCGCTCTTTACATCGCCGGACGTATTTCCATTTCGCAAACAGGAAAATCGATCTCTGGAATCGTCGCCGGGATTAGGCCTCTTATGTTCCTTAGGATTGCTGTTGCGCCATCAGGGACAGATCCGGGAAAGCCGCCGCTGCCAAACATGCCACAGGGACCTGTCTGTATTTCGGGGCAGAGAATTGCCGCGCGTTTGGGGGTGGAGCAGAACGCGAGTCTCGTCATCACAGACGGCGACCACAGCGAGTCTTGTACCGTTTTCAGTCTTATCCATACCGGTGGAGCGGAAGATGATCGCGTAGAAGTTGAGCTGCACCAGGCGCAGCGCCTGGCCGGTCTTCCCGGCCGGATCAGCGCCATCAGTTTGTACGTTCCAGGCACATCACAGCAGAAGGCTGACTACGTTGCTTCACTTCAAAAACAATTCCCCGACATCGAAGTCCGCCCCCTTCGCCAATTCTCGGAAGCGCAAGCCAAAATCTATTCCCGCATCTCCGGCCTGCTCACCGCCGCCACGGCAATCATTCTCATTCTCACCGCGCTCTGCGTCATGGCCGCCATGACCAATATCGCCGCCGAGCGCCGCAACGACGTCGGCATGATGAAAGCCATCGGGGGCTCTGCCCGCCGCGTGCTCCATCTTTTTGTCACGGAGGCCGTCGTCCTCGGCCTCGCCGGCGGCCTCATCGGCGCCGCCGCCGGCATCGCACTTTCGGTCGTTCTTGGCAAAGCCGTTTTCGGCGTCGCCGCCGCGCCGCGCCTCATCGTGTATCCTATTTGCGTGGCTCTTACCGTCATCGTCGCCATTCTCGGCGCCTATCCGTTGCGCCGCCTGGTGAACGTCCGTCCTGCCACCATCTTTCGAGGTGAGGCATGACGACTCAACCGCTCGTCAATCCGGTCGCCTCCCTGCAGCCCGCGCAGCAAACGCCGCCGCAGGTCGTCCTCGAAAATCTCGTCAAGGAATACGGCACGCTTCGCGCTCTCGGCGGCGTCAGCTTCAACATTCAACCCGGCGAATGGATCGCCCTCATGGGCCCGTCCGGCTCCGGTAAAACCACGCTCATCAATATTCTCGGCGGTCTCGATACCGCCACGTCCGGCCGCGTCACCGTCAATGGCCAGGACATTACACGCCTCGGCGAATCCGATCTTGTTCGCTATCGCGCGGAAAAAATCGGATTCGTCTTCCAGCAGTTTCATCTCGTGCCGTATCTCACCGCGCTCGAAAACGTCATGCTCGCGCAGTATTTCCACTCCGTCACCGACGAATCGCAAGCCGTCGAAGCCCTCCAGCGCGTCGGCCTCGCCGATCGCCTCGATCATCTCCCCGCAAAACTTTCCGGCGGCGAACAACAGCGCGTCGCCATCGCCCGCGCCCTCATCAATCAGCCGAAACTCATTCTTGCCGACGAGCCCACCGGCAATCTCGACGAAGCCAACGAGGAAATCGTCATCAACATTTTTCGCGAACTGCACCAGGCCGGCCACACGATTCTCATGGTCACGCATGACGTGGACATCGCCCGCAACGCCAGCCGCCGCATCGAACTCACCCACGGCCACCTCACGCTCGACACCACTTGCAACTTCCTCGAACAACCCAAGCTCTGCCCGCACGGCAAGCCGTTTCCTTCTTCCGGCTGCTGCTCCACCCTCGACGCCAAATCCTGCAATCCGTAAGCGCGCTCGCCGCGTCTCTGCGGTATCCTTCTTTGTTGGTAGCTACGTCTGCAACTGGAGGTGAGTCATGCGCAAATCCGTCGGCCTCGGCCTCGTGGCGCTCCTTTTCGCAATCCCATCAATCCAAAGCCAAATTGTTCCAAGCTCTCCCGACGAACTTGCTCTCCGCAAGATCGAAGCCGAAACAGCAAAGCTCGAACAGCAAAACAACCATGCGATCGAGAAATTCCTCGCCGACGATTGGGTCTGTGCCGGTTCAAGAGCTTTATCTAAAAAGGAATTCATCGAAAACGTTCGGCGCAATTTCGCCACACATGAAAATGGCGTGAATCCTTACACCATCGAGAAACAGAATATTCAAATCCACCTCTTCGGCGACACCGCCGTCGTGACCTACGTAAAGGAGTATCGTCAGACTCCCGATACCACAAGGTTTTTCAACGAAGACGATACGGACGTATTCACTCGCACTCCCCATGGCTGGCTGTTGCGGTTTACCAAAATCTCCCCCGTGCAGTCGCAATCTGCGTCGAATTGACCAATTCCAACCTCCTCTCCGGCCATATCGCTTCCAATCCGCGAATGACTACGTCAATTCTGCTCACTCACCGTCTCTGCGTTATCATTAGTCTATCTCTGACCGAAGACCGAAGACCGAAGACCGAAGACTGAAGACTGAAGACTGAAGACTGAAGACTGAAGACTGTTTCTCTAATGCCCATCCCACTCCACGCCGGCCGCAAACCCACCAGCGTAAAAGTCCATGTCTCCACAAACGCGGGCGTAGACATCACCTGGGCCGACGGGCACGTCTCTCATTTCGATTTCGTCTATCTCCGCGAAAATTGCCACTGCGCCACTTGCAACGACGAACGCGACAAAAAGAGTTCGCTTGCCGAAGCCTCTCCCGCCTTCGCCTCCTCTCCCGCTCTTCCCATGTTCAAGCCCAAGCCGCGCGCCACCGCCGCCACGCAAGTAGGGAATTACGCCATTCAAATCTCTTTTTCCGATGGACACTCCACCGGCATCTATTCCTACGACCTTCTCCGCTCCATCTGTACCTGCGCGGAGTGCGCCAAATCCGCAGCCGCCAAAGCCTGAATGCTCACTCGCCGCGACTTTGTCATATTGTTGGCGTAATCGCTTGCTCAAGTTGCGCCGCCCGCTCAGCCCTCGCTAGCGATCGCCACCCACGATTCGGCTTTGGCGCATTGCTTCAGCGTGTTGTCATCTCGCGCCGCTTTGTGGAATCCTTTTCTGTCGCTCAACTCTCCATTTCAACGCTCGCGAGGTCAGCCATGTCATGCCATCCCGAATCCCTGAAAAATGTTCCGCTCTTCGCCCTTCTCGATGACGACGAAGCGGCGATTCTCGCCAGCCAGGTCGAGCTCAAAAAATTCGCGCCCCGCGAACGCATCTACAAACTGGGCGATACCGATGGCCATGCTTACGTCATGGTCTCGGGCCGCGTTCGCGTCACCACCGTCGACGAAGATCACCAGGAAGTCGTCGTCGACGAGCCGTCTCACGGCGAATTCTTCGGCTTCGCTTCCATGCTCGAACAAACGCCGCATCAGACCAACGCCGTCGCCCTCGAAGAAACCGAATGTCTCGAAGTCGACCGTACCGACATCATGGTGCTCTTGCAGAAAAAGCCCCACGCCGGCATGGATATGCTCACCGTTCTCGGCCGGCAATTTCACGCCGCGCAGCAGCTCGTGCGCGTTCGCGCCAGTCGCAACCCCAATGAATTGATCGAAAAAGAAGCCACCTTCGGCGAACGCATCGCCGACTCCGTCGCGGGATTCGGCGGTTCCTGGACTTTCATTCTCACGTTTCTTGGAGTCCTGGTTTTTTATTCCGCGTTGAGCATCGGCATGGGTGGGAAATCCTGGGATCCCTATCCCTTCATTCTTCTCAATCTGTTTCTCTCCATGCTCGCCGCCATCCAAGCGCCCGTCATCATGATGAGTCAGAATCGCCAGGACACCAAAGACCGCCTCCGCAGCGAACTCGACTTCGACGTCAATCGCCGCGCCGAATCCGAAATTCAAGGCCTCGCTCGCAAACTAAATCATCTCGGCGAACATATCGACGACCTCGAAGATCTCATCCGCGGAAAAATTTCCGGCGGTGCGGGCACGTCCGCACCGCATCAGCAATGACTCCGCGCGGCGGCACGTAATCGTCTCCAAATCGCACTTTCCTTTTCCTTCCATTCGCGCTGCCGGATTCGCATTCCCGCTTCGCCTTCAAACTTCGCACCGCGAAATCCTTGCCTCGTCCTAGAACTGCCAAATCGCGCTTCTCCATAGGCTCACCGCTTTTTCTATTGCCAAAAAGACAAACCTACCGCTACAGTGAACGCCACCTCCCATTTTGAATCCTTGGAGGCCGACCCTCGATGCCCAAGCCCGATCCTCGCTGGCTCACTGCGCAGGAAGCTGCCGCTATTCTTGACTCCACCAGCGCCGAAGTCTGCCGCCTTCTCAAGCTCGGCCGCTTGACCGGCGTAAAACGCAAACAACCCGGTCGCGCCGGCAAAGCGCAATGGCTTGTGAATCCGCGTTCCATCGTTCGCGAAAAAAAACGTCTCGCAAAGGCCTGAACTCCCGGCGCATGACCCAATAGCGGCGCTAATTTGACGCCATTCAATCTAACGTGCCGTCACTCGCTCTCTGTTTTTTTAGCCTCACATTCGATTTGGCTTTTTCGGCAACGCCAACGCCAGCATCGCCGACACGAATAGCGATATTCCTCCCGCCGCCAGTCCTCCGTACAAACTCCCCGTCCGTTGGCTTATCCATCCCGCTGCATACGGCCCCACCAATCCCGCCGCGTTCGCGATGGAACTCGTCAGTCCAAGCCCCGCCGCCACCGCCGAGCCCGTCAACAATTCGCTCGGCAGCGAGTACGCCGGCCCGTATACGCTGTACATTCCCGCCACGGCCAATCCCAACAGTGCGATCGTCGTCGCAATCGAGTGCGGCGCGCCCAGAATTGCCATGGCGGTCCCCGCACACACCGCCGGAATAACCGCATGAAACTTTCGTTCGCGCCGACGGTCCGAACTTTGCGATACCGCCACCATCGCCACCAGCCCCGCCGCATGCGGAATCATCACCAGCAAACCCACCACCGTGTTCGAAATTCCGTGCGCGACGAATTTGATGAATTGCGGCATCCAGAACGTCAGCATGTACACGCCGCAATTCGTCGCAAACACGATCAGTCCCGCGTGCCACACTCGAAATATCGCCAAAGCCTGCAGCGTTCCAATTGGCTTTGCCTCTCGCTTTTCGTGCGCTTCGCGTTCGAGCTCCGCTCGTATCCAATCTTTTTGCTCATCGCTCAAAAATTTCGCGTCGCTGGGCTTGCTCGGCAAAATAAAATACGTCGCGATGCCAAACAAAATGGCCGGCAACCCTTCCATGACCAGCAGCCATCGCCAGCTCGGCCAGTGCATCCAGTGAACGTGATCCAGAATCCATCCCGAAAGTGGCGCTCCAATCATGTTGCTCGCCGGCAAACCAGCCAGAAACAGCGCGATGCACTGCGCCTGTTCCCGCTGCCGGAACCAATACGTCAGATAAAGCGCCACACCCGGAAAATATCCGCCTTCCGCCAATCCCAGCACAAACCGAAGCGCGTACAACTGCTGCACCGAGTGCACCAGTCCCATCATCAGCGCCAGCGTTCCCCACGCAATCAGAATGATCGTGATCCAAATCCGCGCGCCGAATCGGTGCAGCATCAGGTTGCTTGGGATTCCCGAAAGCACGTACCCAAAAAAGAAAACGCCCGCCACGAATCCAAACTGCTCGCTCGTAATCGCCAGATCCTTGTTCATCGTCAGCGCGGCGATGCTGATATTCGAGCGGTCGATGAATGAAATTACGTAAAGTAAAAACAAAAAGGGAAGCAGCCGCCATTGCAGCTTCCGGATCAGTTTGACTTCGAAGGAATGGGCGCCGTTCGCGTCGCTCGGCATTCGTTTCCTAGCGCAACCCTTCTCTGCACTTCGCCGCAATCATTGTGATGTCGTCCTGATGTTCCCGCGGGCTCGACCGTTGCACTTCTTCCCCAGGGATTATATGCCCGAAGTGGAAAAGTCCGAACGCACACCCCAACCGGTGCGCCGACTGCGAGCCACTGGCCGCTTACGCTCAACAACTTTTTCTTCTTCGGCCTTACACGCTCTTCAGCGCCGTCAGCAGGTTCGCGCCGTTGGGCACTCCCCATCCGGTCACGGCGTCAAATCCCGCCTTCGCTCGATAGCCTTTTCCCGGCTGTGGATGCGATGCGTTATTCCCCGTTGCAATGTCTCGTGAACCGGCCGCGCCTACCGTCGCGCCGCTCGGTGTCTTCGTGTAGAGCAGTGGAGTCACAAACCGTTGCTGCTTCGCCGCCGGCAAACTTGCATTCACGCGTGCCAGCAACGCCGCCCACAGTGGCGCCGAAGCGCTCGTTCCGCCGTTCGGTTGCGCCTTTCCCAAAAAAATCAAATCGTACAGCGGCTCCCCCGCCAGCGCGGATACGTCCGGCATCACTCGGCCGTCAATGCTTCCTTTGTTCAGCGAAGTCACCTTCACGTTTTGCCACGTCGGCCGTGCGAACAGCGTGCTCACTCCGCCTCCGCTCGACCCGCCGCCGTTTCCCGTCCGCCGTCCCGGCGATTCCCACCAGGTTACTTCTTGCACCGCGCTGCTTGTCCCTTGCAGCATCGTCCCGCCGACGCTCAGCGCAAACGGGCTCACACTCGGAAAGTCCACATGCGCCTTTCCGTCGTTAATCTGATCGCCGGACCCGTCGTCTCCCGACGAGATGCACGTCGTAATTCCCAGCAGCCTCGCCGTATTCAGCCGGTCGTTGATCGCCGAAATGGCGCTCCCCGACCAGCCGGGGTCGTCTTCCGCCAGTCCCCAGCTGATGGAAAGCACCGCGGGCTTCGCCGCAATCACCGTGTTCAGCAGGTCCACCCAGCCCTTCTGATCGAACGTCGAAAAATAAACCGAAATGTTTGCCTTCGGACACAAGCCCGCGATCACTTGCACATCCATCATCACTTCGATGCTCGTATCCAATTGATCCATCCGCTGTTGTTTCGGCAAGGCAAGGATCTGCTGCAAGGTGAACGCCGGCGCGTCCACCGCAATCGCCCGTATGTTTGGCACCGGACGCCCAAACTTGTTGCAATACGCCGTTGCGTCATCCGCGAAATATCCGCCGCCAAATTCCGCAATCGCAATCTCTTGTCCCGCTCCATCGCCCGGTGGAAAGTTGTACCGTTGCTCCAGGTCGGCTGGTCCCAATGGCGATAGGCTCGTCGCCGCGCTCGCGCTGCTCGTGGCCGCACGCTTCCGTCTCGCCATTCGCCGCTGATCCAGCCCGAATACTCCCGTCACGATTCCTTTCAGCTCATTCGGAATCATGATCGTCCCCTGCCGTCCCCGGTAATCGCCTTGCACCGCCGAATGCATCAGCACCATTCCCGGTTTGAACGCCGCCTCCATCGCTTTTACCGATCCGCTTACCCGCATGCTGCGGCTCGGCAGCGAAACATCCTCCACTTTCAATCCGTATTTTTTCAGCGAATTCTCGACCTTGTCTGCGTCTTCTCGATTCGTGCTGAATTTTTGCGCCAGCTCGGCCGGCGTCAATCTTTCGCCCACATATTCGTCCGCGCCGGGCAGTTTCGGTCCCGCCAATCCCAGTGTCACTTCCATCCGCTGGCTGGAGTCGATTTCTCCGATTTTTGTCGCGTTCGGGTCTTTCCCTCTCTTGCTTCCGGGTAGTGCAACGTGCGATTTCTTTGCCATCTGTTTTCTCCTACTGGGGAGAGTTCAGTTTTAGGCAACGTAGCAGATTCATTAGTCGGCCTCAATCTTTAACTTTTATTTCTTCTCATGTTGTCCCTCGCGAGCCGCGTGGCGCTTCATTCGGGTTTATCCGGTCATTCATCCATCGGTCAGGCAAGAAAAATCGGCATTTTTCCGCGCACACGGGCGCCGTCGGCCGGAACTGCTCCGGTCTCCCTTCTTCCTCCGTCCGTGAAGAAGGTTCGTAAAGAACTTTAGTTTTGCCAGTTCACGGTTACAAATCCGGTCCCGCTCGTCGGCACCGTATACGAATGATTCGCTCCATTTTCCCAGGTCACCGTTCCGTTCGCGGCAATCTTGATGAACTTGAATTGCACCGTCGCCCCCGCCGGCAGGGATGTGTTCAAAAACCAGTTCGGATAGTTCGGGTCGAGCATCGGTCCAACCGCCGTATCAAACGTCGTTCCCCAATTTCCCAGCTCAACCGTGCTTCCCGTCAAAAAAATGTAGTCGCCGGTTGTTGTCGGGGTCGCGTTGTTCACCGTGAAGGTCACCGGAATCAGTTGCGCCGTCAGCACCGTGAATTGAATCGTATTGGCCGCCGTTCCCGAGCTGTTTTCGAGTTGCACGGAATAGACACCGTTGCCCGTGCTTGGCACCGTAAACGTCACCGCACTGTCCGACCACGATGAAATCGCCGCCGCCGCCGTTCCAAACAAAACAGACCCGCTTGCCGTTCCGAATCCCTTTCCGGCCACGGTCACTTTCATTCCCGCTTGCCCCACCGTCGGCCCGATCGATCCCACTTCCGGCGCCGCCGGCGTTCCCACCGCTTGCCAAACCGCAACTGTGTGCGCCGGCAGCGTGAAATTGTTGGCGGGATTATTTCCGCCGCTCCCCGCGCCCACCGTCAGGCTCGCTCCGCCCAAAAGCCCGCCCAAATAATCGCCGTAGGTTCCCGCCGGCAGCGCCGTCAGCAGTCCCGAAATCGCGTACCCGGTCGTGTCATTCTTGTTGATCGCCACCAGCACCACGTCATTGAAAAATTTCCGCTCGTAAATATAGACGTCGTTGTTGATCCACCGCTGCTGAAACCCTCCATAACCCAGCCCGTCGTTGTTCTGCCGCAGCGTGGCCAGCTTGTTAATCAGTTGATACGCCGTGGTTGTCGTGCTGAACGAGCTCATCCATACGCGATTGTACGGATCGTTCCCGTTGTTCGTGTCGTTGTGCAGATATTGCTCGTCTCCGTATAAAATCACCGGAATCCCCCGGCAGGTTAGCAGGAACGCCATCGCTTCGTGCAGCCGGCTGGTATTGTTGTTCAGCGTCAGCAGGCGCGACTCATCGTGGCTGTCGAAAAAGGTCACCAGGTCCGTGTTCCACGAAAAATTCGCATTCTCCGTTGCAATCACTCCGTCCAGTTCCGAAAAATTCGCGTTGCTGGCGAAAACATCTCGCGCCGCCCCGTTGATCCCAAAATCCAGCTCGCTGATTCCGCTCTTGTCGGCGAACTTGTACGCGTCGTGATAAAGCGCGTCTCCCGGATTGTTGTTGAACCATTCTCCAAACAGGAAACTCGGCGCCTGCGTGAACACCGCATTCGCCAGCGAGTATTCCCATCCCCACGTCACGTGCTTGATCGCATCTAGCCGGAATCCGTCCGCGCCATGCGTCTGAAATTGATGTATCGCCGTCTTCAAATAATTGTCGATCGTCGAATTCTCCTGGTTCAAATCCTCCAGCCCCGCCAGCGTGTAGTATTGCAACTGATAGCGGTCGTTGAAGTCCGAAATATTGGGGTTGTGATGGAAATATCCGTTGGGATCGTTGCTGTCCGAAGCCATGAACGCGCCGTTGTTGTAAAGCGCGCCGAATTCTCCTCCCCCGTTGAAGTTCGAATGATTGTTCGCCCAGTCCACGATCACCTTGATCCCGTTCGAATGCGCCGCGCTGATTAAATTGTCAAACGCCGTCCAGGAATTCGTGCTCGACCCGAAATGTTCTTCCACCTTCATGAAATCCCGCGCGTCGTATCCGTGATACGGCGCGGAAATCGGCGAGCCGCTATTCATGTTCAAATTCTCGTTATCCACCGTCGGCGAAATCCAGATCGTCGTCACTCCCATGCCCTTCAGGTACGCAATCTGTTGTTGTATTCCCGCCAGGTCGCCGCCCCAATAGGCAAACCAGTTCGTCTTCGTCGAATCGAAAAGTCCCGAACTCTGCGATGGATTGTCGTTCGTCGCGCCCCCGTTGAAAAAACGGTCGGTCACAATCTGGTAGATCACCTGCTTCTTGAAGTCTTGCGCCGCGGCCGTTCCCGCAACGGCAAAAAACAACCACGCAAACACAAACGTAAAGTTCACTTGCAAGGTTTTCATGGGGGCCTCATTCCGTACCGCTTGTGGATTTTTTCTGCGCTGCAGCTTGGGTGGGAGTGCGACCTGCTGTAGCCCGGCGAACAGCCTTGCATCCTAGGCTTCCGCTTTATCCTTGTCAATGCGGTTACGTAGCCAACCGTCAACCGCGTCGCCGTCCCCCGCTCGGTCCTTCCGCATACATTCCGATGCGCTCGTTTTCCTCCGCAACCCGCCATAAAAACACATCGGCCCTTTACTAGACTTCCCTCGCCAAATTTGCGAGCATTAAAGTCTGCTGGTCTGAACACCCATACATGAGCACGATTCCCAATACCCCTGCCGCCCAGGGTGGGCGCGCCAACGCGGTTCCGCGCGTCATTGTCGCCACCACCGCTCTCCTCACCTTCATTTCTTTCTGGAAGGCCGCGGCAATCGTTCTCAACGACCTCGCTTCTTCCGCCTACTACGCCGGCGGCGAAGCCGAAGGCTTCATCGGCAAGACCGCTCCCTGGTTCATCCTCGCCATCATGATCTTTTCGTACGCCGTTCGCGCGGTGTACGTCGAAAGCTGCAGCATGTTCGTTCGCGGCGGGGTCTATCGCGCCGTCAAGCAATCTCTCGGCGGCGGCCTCGCCAAATTTTCCGTCTCCGCCTTGATGTTCGATTACATTCTCACCGGCCCCATCAGCGGCGTCGCCGCGGGCCAGTATCTCAGCGGACTTCTCGACGAACTCGGCCTGTATTTCCACCTCACAAGGAGCCATTTCTCTACGGGCACCACCGGCCTCATCGCCGCCTCCTTCGCCATCATCGTCACCGCCTATTTCTGGTGGGAAAACACCAAGGGCATCCCGGAGTCCAGCGAAAAAGCCCTTCACATCATGAAGCTCGTCACCGTCATGGTGGTCATCCTCATCGGCTGGTGCATTTACACCGTCATCGTTCGCCATTCCTCGCTGCCGCCGCTTCCGTATCCCCAAAATCTAAATCTCTCCAAAGAAGCGCTCGGCTGGCTCGTTCACAGCCCTTTGCCTCACATGTTCGGCGTCATCGCCATCTTCATCGCTCTCGGCCACTCCGTCCTCGCCATGAGCGGAGAAGAATCTCTCGCCCAGGTCTATCGCGAAATCGAGCATCCGAAACTTCCCAATCTCAAAAAAGCCGGCCTCGTCATCTTCATTTACAGCCTGGTCTTCACTTCGCTCGTTTCCTTCTTCGCCGTCATGATCATCCCGGACAACGTCCGCAAGGATTTCCTCGAAAATCTCATCGGCGGCCTCGCCATGAATCTCGCCGGCCCGTTCCTCTTGCGCCTTGTCTTTCACGTTTTCGTCGTCGTCGTCGGCGCGGTCATCCTCGCCGGCGCCGTCAATACCGCCATCGTCGGTTCGAACGGCGTTCTAAATCGCGTTTCCGAAGACGGCGTTCTCAGCGAATGGTTCCGCCAGCCTCACCCTCGCTTCGGCACCAGCTATCGCATCATCAATATCGTCGTCATCCTGCAGATCGTCACCATCATGATCAGCCGCGGCGACGTCACCTTCCTCGCCAACCTTTACGCCTTCGGCGTCATCTGGTCGTTCGCCATGAACGGCCTCGCCGTCCTCGTCCTTCGTTACACCAAACCCGGCCACCGCGATTTTCAGGTTCCGCTCAACTTCACCTTCCGCGGCGTACAGCTTCCTCTCGGTCTCGCTCTCATCACGCTCACCCTTCTCGCCATCGCCGTCATCAACCTCTTTACCAAACCCGTCGCCACCATGGCCGGCGGCGCATTCTCCATTCTTCTCTTCATCGTCTTCACCATCTCGGAAAAACGCTCGCGCCCCGCCGGCTCTGCGCACATCGAGATGGATCAGTTCAATCTCGAAATTGAAGGCGAGCTCACGCCCGAATCCGTCGGCACCAAACCCGGCAACATCCTCGTCCCCATCAGCAATCAGTTCAATCTCTACCATCTTTCCAATGTTCTCGACCGTCTCAAGCCCGGTCGCCGCGACGTCGTCGTCCTTCACGTCCGCATCTTGCGCCGCGCCGCTTCCGGCGAACAGGAGCTCGACGCCGATCAGCTCTTCGGCAGCATCGAACAGCAGCTCTTCACGCAAGCGCTCAGCTTGTCCGAAAAACGCGGCAAATCCATTCGCCTCGCCGTCGTCGCCGCCAACGATTTGTGGGACGGCATTCTTCGCGCCGGTCAAAGCCTGCAATCCTCCACCATCGTCGCCGGCTCTTCCAGCCATTGGCAAAGCGAAGAACAAGCCCGCCAGATTGGCGAAGCCTGGGAACACCTCGGCGATCCCAAGCCGCAATTCAATCTCGAAATTCATCTCCCCACCGGCGACAAGGTTTTCAAAGTCCTCGGCCCTCACGCTCCCAATCTCACCGCCAACGAAGTCAATCTCTTGCACCGCCTCTGGCTCCGCTTCAGCGATCTCGTTCAGCCCGAAGAGCTGCACCATCACGATGTCGTCCACTTTGCCCTCGAGGAATTGCAAAACGATCTCGACGCCGGCAAGGAAGAAGAACTCCTCAATCGTCTTCGCGCGCATCTCGCCGCCAACCGCAACAAAAAGAAAACGCCGCCCGTCTAATTTCGTCAGGCGGCGTTCCTCGATTTTTTTGTACGCCCGCTTTCGTCCGGCGTGCCCCGTCTCTTCTTCTCCGTGCTCTCTGTGTCCTCTGCGTTAAAAAATACCTTTTCCCACGCTGCGACCCTGCAAATCTTCGTCTGGTTTCCTTCACATCACAATTTTCTGCTTCCTACAATTGCGACGTGCAATGCCCGCATCGCTTCGCCGCCAGCGGAATCGCCATCGCGCATTGCGGGCAATCTTTCGTTGTCGGCGCGGCCGCCGGTTTCACCGTCCACCGGTTCACCATTCTCACCACCACAAAAATCGCAAACGCCACAATCAGAAAATTGATCACCGTGTTGATGAAGTTTCCGTAGTTCAGCGTCGGCGCGCCCGCCAATTTAGCCGCTGCAAGCGTCTCGTAACTCTTGTCGCTCAGGTTCACAAACTTGCTCGAAAAATCCACGTGTCCCACCAGCCGCCCGATCGGCGGCATGATCACATCTTCCACCAGGGACGACACGATCTTTCCAAACGCCGCTCCGATGATCACCCCCACCGCCAGATCCAGTACATTGCCCCGCATCGCAAATTCTTTAAATTCTTTCAGCATGTTGGCTCTCTTTCTCGTGGCGCGTTCCACTTTGGCCGGGTTCCCTAATTTCGCCGAGAGACTAACACAATTGCCACCAGCCCCCGCAACACGAATAAGCCTCCCACCGCCGCAAACAGCGGCGTCACCCATTCGAACGCCACTCGCGTCAGCGCCAGCATCAATCCGCCCGCCAGCACCAACGAACTTCCTCCCACTCGATCCACCCAGTACGTTCGCAATCCCCTCGCTCGAAAAAAAGTAATCGCGCCCCAAACCATCAACAACACTCCCACCATCAGCCACGTGCTCGCGTGCCGGTCCGGTATCTTGTGGCTCACCAGCGCCAGCCACAAAATAAATCCTCCCAGCATCGCCACAATCGCTTCAATCAATTGTCGTAGTGGAACCGCCATGAGCGTAGCTCTCTCTAGTAACGCAGACTTCCGTCAGTGGACGGACTACCCCATACCTAAACGAATCCGATACACGCTAAACACATCTCCGCCAGTAGCGTAGGCACTCTTGCCTGCGCTCCGACGATCTAGAACCAAATGTGAATTCACGATCGTTGCCGGAACTCCCAACTCTCCCGGCTTTTTACGCCACTCGCTCAATCTTCACTTTGTTAATCGTCACCGCGCTTCGCGGACGGTCGCTCGAATCCCGCGCCACTTTCGAAATCTTGTCCGCCACGTCTTGCCCTTCCACCACTTCGCCAAAAATCGTGTGCCGGTTATCCAGCCACGGCGTCGCCGCCACCGTAATAAAAAATTGGCTTCCGTTCGTTCCCGGCCCCGCGTTCGCCATCGAAAGTTTTCCCTTCGCCGAATGTTTCAGCGAAGGATGAAACTCGTCCGCGAATTTGTACCCCGGCCCGCCCGTCCCCGTCCCCTGCGGGCATCCGCCTTGAATCATAAAGTCCGGTATCACGCGATGAAACACCAGCCCGTCGTAGTACGGCCGCTTTTCCTTCGCGCCCGTCCGCTCATTCGTAAATTCCTTCGTCCCTTCGGCGAGCCCCACAAAATTCGCCACCGTGTTCGGCGCCTCTTTCTCCAGCAACCGAATCACAATATTTCCCTGCGTCGTCTCAAATATCGCGTACGTTCCCGCTGCCCGTCCCATCGTTTCTCCTTTTTCTTAACGCGTCTTCATCCTACACGACCCGCTTTCCTCTTGCCACCGCGCCTTCCTCGCCGCAGAATTTCCTCAGGTTCATTTTTCAGCACGTTCCCCTTAACCCAAGTACCTTATCCATCTGTGAAACCTTATACTGAACCTTCGCTTCGGGCGCTCCCTCTGCACTTCGCCCGTCCGGGCCCACCCTTCCGTGCCGAACTCGTTTCACCCCCGGGCCCCAACGCTCAACTTTACGGATTGATTCTCTTGGAGGGTGCGAACCGTGTTGACTTCGTCCGTCGCCGACCCTGGCCTCCCGCCGGATAAGCGGATGGCCAAAATCGGCGCGTTCAGTCTTTGTTCCGCCGCTTTGTTGCTCTGGTTCTTCTCTCGTTTTGTTTTTTCCTCGAATTTTCTTCCGCACTGGTATTGCTACGTCGGCAACACGCGTCTTGTCTGGACAAATGTCGTCGCCGATCTTCTCATCGGCGTCTCCTATGTCGTCATTTCTTGCACGCTCGCCCTTCTCGTGCGCCGCGCCGGCTCCGGCTTGCCCTACCAGGGTTTTTTCTGGGCCTTTGGCCTTTTTATTGTCAGTTGCGGTGCCACCCATTTCATGGAAGTCGTCACCATTTGGAAGCCCGTCTATTGGTTTTCCGCTTTTGTCAAAATCGTCACCGCCGCGGCTTCTGCCGGCACCGCCGTCGTTCTCGTCCTCGCCATTCCAGAGATTCTCGCCTTTATTCGCACTGCTCGTGAATCCGCCGCTCGCGCCGGCAACGAAAAATTTCGCGCCCTCGTCAATGCCGCTCCCCTCGCTGTCTACAGTGTCGACCGCCACGGTGTCGTAACCTCCTGGAACGCCGGCGCGGAAAAAATCTTCGGCTTCACCGCCGTCGAGGCCCTCGGCCACGCCAATCCCACCGTTTCTCCCGAACTCCTCGCCGAACATCGCTCGCTCCTTGAAAGAGCTTTGTCCGGGGAAGTCATTCGCGGATTCGAAACCACGCGTCAATGCGCCAATTCTTCCACCATTCCCGTCAGCATTTACGCTGCCCCGCTCTACGACGCCCAGGGTACCGTCGACGGCGTGATGTCGGTCGTCGAGGATATCAGCGAAGCCAAGCGCCTCGCTTCTCAAATCCGCCAGTCGCAAAAGCTCGAAGTTCTCGGTCGCCTTGCCGGCGGCGTCGCTCACGACTTCAATAACATGTTGATGGTTCTCGATGGCTCCACCGAGCTTCTCGATCGCTCCCTTCCCGCCGATGCCGACGCTCGTATCTATCTCAATCAGATCCAGCGCACCTCATCCAAAGCTGCCGCGATCACCAAGCAGCTTCTCGCCTTCAGCCGCAATCAGGTCGTCGAATTTCGCCCCATGGATCTGCATGCGGCGCTCGCCGAAATCGAATTCATGTTGCCGCGCCTCCTCGGCTCCGACATCGAACTTTCCTTCAACCACGCCGCCGCCCATTCCTGGATTCACTCCGACCCCGGTCAGATCGAACAGATTCTTGCCAATCTCGCAATCAACGCCCGCGACGCCATGCCTCGCGGCGGCCGCCTCTCCATCTCCACGCGCAATCTCTCAAGCCCTACGCATCCGGAGAATGGCTCCTCGGCAATTTCTCCTTGGGTTGTTCTCGAGGTCGCGGACAACGGTTCCGGCATGGACGAAAAAACGCGCGCGCAAATCTTCGAGCCCTTTTTCACCACCAAGGCGCCGGGCAAGGGCACCGGCCTCGGTCTTGCTTCCGTTTATGGCATCGTCACGCAGTCCGGCGGACACATCGAGGTTCATTCGGCGCCGGGGCAGGGCACTCGTTTTGAAATCTTTTTCCCCGTCGATCGTTCTCCTCGCGAAGCCCAATCCCCGCCCGCGGAAACCGAGCATCCCGAATCCTCCCCCACCGCCGCGATTCTTCTGGTTGACGATGAAGCCGCTCTTCGCCACGCCGTCGCCGAAGTTCTTCGCCAAACCGGTTACACCGTTTTGGAGGCGGAAAGCTCACTGGGCGCTCTCGCTCTCGCGCAATCTCATCCCGGCGTCATTTCCGTCTTGCTCACCGATATCGTCATGCCCGGCCTTCGCGGCACGGATTTGGCCGCAAAGGTTCGCACCGTTCGCCCCGGCATCAAGGTCATCTACATGTCCGGCTACGCCGAAGGCATTTCCGAAATGCAGGTTCCCGACGACGCTCAATATCTTCAGAAGCCCTTCCGCTTCGCCACCCTCCTCAATCTTCTTCGCCTCACCCTCGCCAAGCGCTGATAGGTGTGTGCCTCCCGTCCGATTGTTTTATGTAGGGCCAGCCGGCACTCATCGTGAGTCCGCCCCTCTTGCCATTTCTTCCCGCTTCCCTTCGCTCTCCGCGCCTCTGTCTTAATTCCTTCTTCTGTTGGTTCTTTCCTCTCGCTGCTTCGTTCCGCTTTTCTCTCTCTGTGTTCTCTGTGACTCTGTGGCTAATCCCTTCTTTTGTTCGTTCTTTCTTCTCTTTCCTTCGCCGCTTTTTCCTCTCTCTGTGTTCTCTGTGGCTCTGTGGCTAATCCCTTCATTTGTTCGTTCTTTCTTCTCTTTTCTTCGCCGCTTTTTCCTCTCTCTGTGTTCTCTGTGACTCTGTGGCTAATCCCTCTTTCCTTTCTAAGGCAATGCCGCCACCAGCTCGCTCACTCGCGCATTATCCCCAAACGTCGCGCTCCGATGCGCAAACCGGTCCACATCCCCCGGCCCAAACACAAAACTCCCGCCCAGTTGAAACGGATTCCTTCCGAGCTTGTGTTGCCGGTGTCCCGCTTCGCGTGCCCGGCCGCGCGCTTCGAAATTTTCTCGCTTCAATAAGTGAAAGATATTTGCCGATTCCAGCTCCAGCGCGTCGTACGCCTTCTTCTTCTCGTCGATCAAAAGCGGAAACGCGATCCCCGTCTCTTCTCGAAATTGTTTCGCATACTGCGCGTCACCCAGGCTCACCGCCGCGAGCGCCGCTCCCTTCGCTTGAAACTCCCGTTCATGCGCGCGCAACTGCGCGACGTGTTCCCGGCAGAAAATTCAACCGTAATGCCGCAAAAAAACCACCACCGCCGCCTGCGTCGCCCACAGCGACCCCAGCCGTATCTCTTTTCCATCCGCGTCCGGCAGCACAATCATCGTCAGCCGGCTGCTCAGTGTCCCTTCCATAAGCCCTTCTTTCTCACTTTTTCGTTTCCAGTGTACCGGCGAACTTCTTCTTCGCCGCTTCTTCTCCGCGCATCTTACTTTAATGCAGCCTCCACCTCTCGCCCTTCTTGCAAAGGCACGATATATCGCATCCTCTTCATTGTGAATTCCAATCGCCTCGATCCGCAGTTGTAGTGGCCGGTCTTCAGACCGGTTCTTTTTCCCTCCGTCTTTTTCCTTCCGTCTTTCTCTTTCCGTCTTTTTCCCTCTGTCCTCACTCTGGACCAAACCCACAACATCCCAAGAAAACTACACACGGAAGCGCGACAAAATTTAGCCCAGCGCGCAAGCGCTGAGGAAGTAGAACCAAAACAGCCTCCGAGCTCCGTAGGAGCGACAAAATTTAGCCCAGCGCGCAAGCGCTGGGGAAGAAGCTTGAGTGCAGCGTCTAGGTCTATTCTTGGACAACGGGGAGAGCCGCGACATTTTCCGCTTTGAGTCCTTCGAGACCGGCGTAACGCGCGGCTTGCCAGTCGTGGCCAGTCACGGCGTCGCGAAATCGTTCTTCCACGCATTCCTCAATCAGGATGTGCATCTAACTTCGTGCGAGCAGCACGCCGGCGGAATGCGCAAGCCTTTTTGCTCGCTGACCGTCTCAAATCAATTTGCGGGAAAGTCAACAACCGTCAGCCGGTTTCTCTGTGCTCTCCGTGCGCTTCACTCTGTGCCCTCTGTGTTAAGCCTCTGTCTTCTTCCGTAGAATTATCGCGCCGTTCGAATGATGCAAACAAAGTACTGTTACTTGACAAGCCATCATTCTGGTGATATACTTCCCCGTGAGATCTCACCCCAACTCGCCTAACCCCTGTAGTTTCTGCACTTACACATTCCGCGCCAATAACCCTCTTTCTTTTCAACATTTACAAGATTTCTCCGATCTGTTCATTCCAAAGCCACTTAAACCCCCTTTAAAATCAACACTTACAAGCCATGCCTTGCTAACCCCCGCAGAATCAACACTTACAAAAAACAGGGGGAGGGGGGTGGGGTGATTATGGTTAACCAAATATCCGCTAAAGGGTGCTTGTCCGGGCCGGCCAACAAGGAGCCGATTCACCTCCGCGAACATTGCCCGCGCGCCCAAGAACGTGTACGCTTTCGCCCGCGAAGGGGAGGGAACCATGACCGATCGGCGTGAATTCTTGCAAGGGGCAGTGGCCAGTGCAGCGGGCCTTTCCATCGCCGCACTGCCCGTTCCGAAGTGGATGGCGGCGGAAGACTTCGGCAGCATCCGCGCCGAAATCGAAAAGCGCCACGACGAATCCGTCAAGCGCCTCCAGAACTGGATCAAGCTCCCCAGCATCGCCGCGGAAAATCGCAACATGAGCGAAGGTTGCGAACTCATGATGGAAATGCTTCGCGAAGCCGGCTTCGGCATGGTCAGAAAGATGCCCACCGACGGCCATCCCGGCGTTTTCGCCACGCTCGATGCCGGCGCGCCAAAAACCGTCGGCCTCTATTTCATGTACGACGTAAAGCAGTTCGACCCCAAGGAATGGTCCTCGCCGCCGCTCGATGCCGCCCTCATCGACCGTCCCGGCGTCGGAAAAATCCTCATGGGCCGCGGCGCCGTCAACCAAAAAGGACCGGAAGCCACCTTCCTCGCCGCGCTTCACGCAATTCGCGGCGCCGGAAAAAAACTCCCCGTAAATTTCGTTTTCGTCGCCGAAGGCGAAGAAGAGATCGGTTCGACGCACTTCACGCAAGTCGTCCGCCAGCCGGAAGTTCTCGAAGCTTTCCGCAAGTCCATCGGCGTGTACATGCCCTCCGCATCGCAAGATTTGGACGGCACCGTCCTGACGACTTATGGCGCAAAAGGCGTCATCGAACTCGAACTCGTCTCCAGCGGCGAAAAATGGGGACGCGGCCCCCGGCGCGATGTTCATTCCAGCAACAAGGCGCGTCTTGATTCTCCCGCGTGGCATCTCGTCGAAGCGCTCGCCACGCTCGTTTCGCCCGATGGACAGGATCCCGCAATCGACCACTTCGCCGACAAAGCCCGTCCCATCAGTGACGCCGAAAAGAAAATGATTGCCACCGCCGCAAAGCGCCTGAATGAAGAAACCACAAAAAAATCCCTCGGCGTACAGCACTGGCTTCACGATGTGAATTTTGAGGAAGCGCTCCAGCTTCTCTCTTCGCGTCCAACCGTGAACATCGAAGGTCTCGTCGCCGGCTACACCGGCCCCGGCGGAAAAACCGTTCTCCCCGGCCGCGCCGTCGCAAAAATGGATTTGCGTCTCGTTCCCGACATGAAAGCCAAGGAAGCCGCCGAATCGCTGAAAGCGCATCTCGCGAAGCGCGGCTTCGGCGACATCGAAGTCAACGTCACCGGCGGATACGATCCAACCAGCACTCCCGTTGACGCGCTCATCGCACGCGCGGAAAAATCGGTTTGCAATCGTTCTGGCATCGAACCGATCGAGCTGCCGCGTTCAGCCGGTTCCTGGCCCGGCTACGTCTTCACCGGCGAGCCTCTCAAAATGCCCGCCAGCCACTTCGGCCTCGGCCTCGGCCATGGCAGCGGTGCGCACGCTCCCGACGAATATTATTTGATCGAATCCGCAAATCCGAAGGTTCGCGGCATGGACGGCGCCGCCTTGTCTCACGTGGAATACCTGTACGAATTGGCGGCAATAAGTTAGGAGGCATTTCGCGCCTTTTTTTGAACCAATCCCAACCCGTTCACCTTGGCAGCTCTTCAGAAGGTCGGGGCTTCAGCCCCGGCGCACAAAGCCGGCTAAGCCTAGGCTTAAGCTCCTGAAGCGACGGCCATAGATCAGGCACTTGGGCGGTTCAGAACGGAGGCGGGACAGGTCGAAAAAAAAAACGAATCATGTTTGCTCTCAGCCATCTCTATTATCCTTGGGGCTTCATCGTCCAGATCGTCGCCCTGATCCATTTCTTCCGGCGCCGCCCGGAGGGCTATTGGTTTTACATCATCGTTTTCGGCGGCTTCGTTGGCTCCGCCGCGTACCTGGTGCTCGAAGGAATCCCCGACCTGGGTCTTTTGCGCGGCGTATTCCAGGGCTTCGGCCGCCGCACCAGAATTCAAAAACTCGAAACCGACATTCTCGACAATCCTTCCGCCGCGAATTTCGAAGAGCTTGGCGAAATGTATCTCGACGAAAAAAAGTTTGAAAAATCGCGCGAAGCGTTTACAAACGCGATTGCCGCGCGCAGCGATTCGCCGCACACATTTTATCTCCGAGGAAAAGCGTCAGTCGGCTTGCACGATTTCGCCGGCGCAATTCCCGACTTGGAAATTGCCGTCCGCAGCGACCACAAATTCGATTACTACCGCGCCGCCGCGATTCTCGCAAACGCGTACGCCGAAACCGGAGATTACGCGCGAGCGGAAACCATGTTCGCCGAGCCCGTTCAATTCACCAACACCCCGGAAACGCTTTACAATTACGCGCGATTTTTGAAACTTGCCGGAAGAAACGACGACGCGAAACAATGGGCCGCGGCGCTGATGGCGAAAAAGCGCACCCTGCCGCGCTATATGCAGCGTTACGAGCGCCCCTGGTTTCGCAAAGGAAAAGCGCTCCTCAAGGAGCTCAACGAAAAAAAACAAGCATGAACTCGCGCCGTTACCAGCCTTTTGCTTTGCGCAATTCCGTGATGTGCGCGGTGTGGTGCGGCCCGTGCCAGCCGTACACAAATACGAGCCAATCAATATTCCGCTCACCTTGATCGGGATGAATCAGTTTGCGCGAAAAATCTTCCGGCGCGAGCGAGCGCAGCAGATTCACCCAGCGCGCATGCAGCGATTCGAGCAGCACGAGCGAAGTCTCGATCGGCGTGGACCGCGAGTCGGCCAGTTCCGCCCACTTGGCCTCGGCGTACGGCTTGATCGTCGGAGCGGAT
Source organism: Candidatus Acidiferrum sp. (assembly GCA_035310365.1). Lineage (GTDB taxonomy): Bacteria > Acidobacteriota > Terriglobia > Acidiferrales > UBA7541 > Acidiferrum. Next base: position 43,753 of record DATGEI010000066.1, on the reverse strand, counting down.
TCGGTCAGCGCCAGCTTCAGCCGCACGTAGGCGTTCACGTGGCTGTCCGGAACGTGGTGCACCACCTGGCGGACGGTCCACCCGCCTTCCCGGTACGGCGTATCCAGCTGCGATTCGCCGAGGCCCTTCACCGCCGCGCGAATTTTTGCCGGCGTTTCGGCGATTTTTTCAATCGCGGACTGCCGCAAAGCGGGCGTGACGTTGGCCGGCATTGCAAATTTTCCGATCGGGTAACGCGGGTCCATTGCCGAATTCTCCTGGCGGACAGATTGGAAAGAAAAAGAATAACGGGGAAGAAATCAGGCGGTCAATTCGATATCCAGTCGTAGCCATGAAAAACCGCTTCCAAATTGGCCGCGGCCGCGCGGCGAGTGCCGGAGGCGGCCAAAAAGCCCGTGAATGTTACAATTTAGAGCCGCTGTATCTTAAACGGTGGGTTCGGAATCTAACGGTGCGGAGACGGATGGCATGGAGAACGTAGTCATCATCGGCAGCGGATGTGCGGGACTGACGGCGGCGATCTATTCCGCGCGCGCCAACCTGAAGCCGGTCGTGCTCGACGGGCACGAGCCGGGCGGGCAGCTTTCGCTGACGACGCACGTGGAAAATTTTCCGGGATTCCCCGAAGGAATCATGGGGCCGGAATTGATCGGGAATATGCGCAAGCAGGCGGAAAAATTCGGCGCGGAATTCAAATCCGGCACCGTGAGCGAAGTGGATTTGACGAAGCGGCCGTTCAAAATCACGGCCGGCAAGGAAACGTTTGAAACGAAATCCTTGATTGTGGCGGCGGGCGCTTCGGCGCGGCTTTTGGGATTGCCGGGCGAACGGGAATTGATCGGACGCGGCGTTTCGACGTGCGCGACGTGCGACGGATATTTTTTCCGCGGGAGACCGATTGCCGTCGTTGGCGGCGGCGATTCCGCGATGGAAGAGGCGAATTTTCTTTCGCGGTACGCGACGAAGGTTTATTTGATCCACCGGCGGAATGAATTTCGCGCGTCGAAAATCATGATCGATCGCGCCAAGGCCAATCCGAAAGTGGAGTTTGTCACGCCGGCGGCGATCGAATCGATTCACGCGCCGGAGGGATTGGTGACGGGAGTGACAATCGTAAACCCGGTGACGCACGAAAAAAGAGAGATCACGCTCGACGGTGTTTTCGTTGCGATCGGGCACGATCCGAACACGACCGTTTTCAAAGGGAAACTCAAGACGGACGAAAACGGATATTTGATTTCGACGCACGGCAGTTTGACGGAAATTCCCGGCGTGTTTATCGCGGGCGACGTGCAGGATCATCGCTATCGCCAGGCGGTGACCGCCGCGGGCTCCGGCTGCATGGCCGCGCTGGACGCGGAAAAGTTCCTGGAAGGGCACAATCACTCGTAACGGCCTTTGCGAGCCGTCATAATCATTGGGTATGCTCCGGTCGACACTTCTCAAGCTTTCTCAAAGTAAACGTTTTGCAAACTGGGTCACGTCCAATTCAAAGACGCGGACGATGGCGCGGCGATTCGTTGCCGGCGAATCGCTGGATGAGGCGCTGGCCGCGGCGCGTGTATGCAACGATCAAGGCATGCTGGTGAGCCTCGACTACCTCGGCGAAAACGTTTCGTCGACGGCCGACGCGCAACACGCGCGGGACGCTTACCTTGAAGTGTTCGAAAAAATCGCGGAACAAAAACTTCACGCGAATGTTTCGTGCAAATTGACGGCGCTCGGCATGGATTTGAGCACGGATTTCTGCGAAGGGCTTTTGCATTCGATCGTGGAGCGCGCGGCGACGACGGATAATTTCCTGCGCGTGGACATGGAAGGCTCGCTCTACACACAGCGGACGATCGATCTGGTGAAACGAGTGCGGTCGCAGAGTCCCGCGATTGGAACGGTGATTCAGGCGTATCTTTATCGCAGCGAACAGGACGTGCAGGATTTGCTCTCGTACGGATGCCGAATCCGGCTTTGCAAAGGGGCGTACAAGGAAGCGGCGGAAGTGGCCTTCGAGAAGAAGGCCGATGTGGACGCAAGCTACATCCGGCTGATGAGGCTTTTGCTGCCGAGCGGTTTTTATCACGGCATTGCGACGCACGATCCGCACATGATTGGAGCGACGATCCGGTGCGCGGCGGAGAATCAGATTTCGAAAGACGATTTTGAGTTTCAAATGTTGTACGGCGTGCGAGTCGATTTGCAAAAGCGGCTGGTGCGCGACGGGTACCGCGTGCGCGTTTATATTCCGTACGGCAACGACTGGTTTCCGTACTTCATGCGGCGCCTCGCGGAGCGTCCGGCGAACGTGGGCTTTTTCATCCGCAATTTCTTCCGTTGATTTCTTCGACGGGGCATTCGTTTCGTCCAAAGATGCGTTACGCTGTTCGAGGACCAAAGTTCGACAGAGTGAGGAAAAAATGGAAAACGCCCCATCTTCTCCATCTTCCCGTCTGTCCACCCTCTTCCATCAGAGGATCCGTCATGCAATCCAGCGCACCGCGGGACAGAAGGCCTAATGGTTCAGCAAGCGAAACTTGACCGGCGTAAGTTTCTGAAGACAAGCACTAAGACTGCCGGAGCCCTCCTTCTCGGCTTCTACTTTCCCGTGAAGGGACAAGCTCAGGAACCGGGGCCGGGTGCATCGCAGCGGATCTTCAAACCCAACGCCTGGCTGAGAATTACCGCCGACAATCAAATCACCGTCCTTGTGGAAAAACCAGAGCTTGGACAGGGCTCACGCACCTACACGCCGATGATGATCGCGGAGGAATTGGAGGTGGATTGGTCCGCCATTCACGTGGAGCAGGCCCCGACCAGCCCTTCGATTTATCAGGGTCTGCGTACCGGTGGCAGCGGCGGCGTGGCGAGTACATTTACGCCGATGCGTAAAGTGGGGGCGCAGGCACGCGAGATGCTTATTACGGCTGCGGCCCAGCAATGGAAAGTAAAGAAGAGAGACTGCCGAGCGGAGAACGGCACCGTAGTGCACGGTCCTACAAACCGCCGCCTGGATTATGGCGAACTGGTGGAGGCAGCGTCCGAACTTCCGCCGATAAACCCCGATGAAATCGCTTTGAAGCCGCCGAAGGATTTCCGCTATATCGGGAAACCCCTGCCGCGCACCGACGTGCCCGGCAAAGTCGATGGCAGCGCCATCTTCGGCATTGACGTCCGCGTCCCCGGCATGCTTTTCGCCGTCATCGCTCGCTGCCCATTTTTCGGCGGCAAGCTGCAAAGCTTCGACGCCACAGCCGCCAAATCCATTCCCGGAGTTCGCGCCGTTTTTGCCGTTCCCCCGCTGCCGCGCCGCTTCAACACCGCCGGCGGTGTTGCCATCGTGGCGGATTCGTCCTGGGCAGCCATACAGGGCCGGAAAAAGCTTGCGATCCATTGGGAACACGCGCCGGGCGGGGACGAAAGTACGGAATCCCTTCGCGAACAAATCCTGCAGCGCGCGGCCGCCGCTCCATCCTTTATTGCCGTGGATCGCGGTGACGCTCCCGAGGTTTTGGCGGGCGCAACCCGAACAGTGGAAGGCTTCTACGAATCGCCCTTTCAAGCACACGCCACGATGGAACCAATGAACACCACCGTCCACGTGCGAGAAAATGGAATCGAAGCGTGGTCGCCGACGCAGTTCGCCGATGAAGTTCAAGATGAAATCGCGAAACTTTCCGGTTTTCCGCTCGACAAAGTAATCGTACACATGACCCTCTCCGGCGGCTCGTTCGGCCGCCGCTTTCAGTGGGACTACGCAGCCGAGGCCTGGCAAGTCGCCAAGGAAATGAAAGTGCCGGTGCAATTGCTCTGGACCCGGGAAGACGACATGCAACACGATTTCTACCGGCCGTACAACTACCAGCGTCTCTCCGCTGCCTTCGACGAGGAAGGCAAAGTCTCCGCCTGGTCCACCCGCGTTCTCACCACCCCGATCGCCGGCTCCAACCTTTACACCGGCTACACGGAGTCGCCGAAAACTTTGCACGATCCGGCCACGATTGCGGCGCTCGAATGGTATGGCGCGGACGTTGCGCCTTACACAATCCCCAACTTTCGCCTGGACTATTCTCCCGTTGATTCAATTGTGCCGCGTTCCTGGTGGCGGTCCGTGTCCTCCTCCTACACCGTCTTTGCCAAAGAATGCTTCCTGGACGAATTGGCGCACGCAAGCGGCCGCGATCCGTTGCAATTCCGCTTGGACTTGCTCGGCGACAAATCGCCGCAGGCGACCCGGCTTCGCGCGGTATTGGAACTGGCGGCGGAAAATGCCGGCTGGGGCAAGCCGTTGCCGAAGGGGCGCGCGCGCGGACTCGCCTGCCGCTCAGGAGAAAGCTGCACCGCGCAGATTGCGGAAGTCTCGGTGGATGGCGAAGGCGCCGTCCGGGTTCACCGGGTAGTGAGCGCCGTCGATTGCGGCATCGCCGTCAATCCGGATGGCGTGCGTGCGATGACCGAAGGCGCCATCAACTTCGCGCTTACGGCCGTGCTCGCGGGTGAGATCAGCATCAAGTACGGCGAAGTCCAGCAGAGCAATTTCCACGACTACCAAGTCCTGCGAATCAATCAATCGCCCGAGGTCGAAGTTCACATCGTCTCAAGCACTGAACATCCGAGCGGTGTAGGCGAACTGGGCGCCATGCTTCTGCCGGCGGCGGTGGTGAACGCCGTCTTCGCCGCCACCGGCGTGCGCGTGCGGCGCCTGCCCATCGATCCAAAGCTTCTGAAACGCTCGCAGCACCCAGCTTCCCGTGGAGGTGACTGATGCACCGCAGGTATTTCCTGGAGCGCTCGTCGAAGGCCGCGGCCGCTTTGGCGTGTTCCTCTTTATTCCCGTTTTCGGCGCTGGGCAGCGCCAAGCCCAAGCGCATTCTAATCCTCGGTGGCACATTTTTCTTGGGCCCCGCGCTGGTTGAGGCGGCCGTGGCGGAGGGTCACACCGTCACACTCTTCAATCGCGGCATGACCAATCCCGATCTTTTTCCCCACCTCGAAAAACTTCGCGGATTCCGCGGCCGCGATGCCGGCGACCAGGATTTTTCCTCCCTGGCGCGCAGGCACTTCGACGTCGCGCTGGACGTTTGGCCGAGCGACCCTGTCACGGTCGCATCAGCCGCGGAATTCCTGAAAGATCGCGTCGGCCAGTATCTCTACGTCTCTTCCATCGCCGCCTACAACGGCAAGGAATTTACACGGCCGGGCATAGACGAGAATGCCGCCCTGGAACCTTGGGACGGCCCGGGCCGGAAATACAGCCGGGGCAAAGCGGAAAGTGAACGAAGGCTGCACGCCATTTTCGGCGAAAAAATCACCATCGTCCGGCCAGGCCCGATCAAGGGTTCTCGCGACACGACTCCAGACCTTTTCGCGTGGTTGGTGCGCGCGCAAAGCGGCGGCCGGCACATCGCCCCCGGCGACGGCAGCGACCAGGTGGAAATGGTGGATGTGAAGGATGTCGCCCGCTTCCTGATGCACGCCATTAACCGCTCGCTACAGGGCACCTTCAACTTGACGGGAAGGCCCGTGAGTTTTCGCGATTTTCTGAAGGCGTGTAATGCCGCGACGCTCTCCGAAGCCCAGTTTGTTTGGATTCCTCAGGATTTCCTGCACCAACATGGACTCGAAACGGACGATGCCCTGGGTGTGTTTGCCGGCAATTTTCCTTTTTGGCGGCCGGCAGGAGCAAAGCCTGGCCTGTGGCAGGTGAGCAGCGAAAAAGCCTTCGACGCGGGCTGGCAAACCAGACCGTTCCGTGAAACAGCGCTGGACTGTCTTGCATCATTTCGCTCGCAAGGCGAGACGTTGGATTGGAGCGACTATCTTTCTGCGGACAAGGAGAAGCAAGTACTCGACGCCTGGGAGCATCGTTCCTCATGATCGCAGCGACGAAATGGGGCGATGGCGGAGCGGCCGGCGAACGTGGGCTTCTTCATCCGCAATTTCTTCCGTTGATTTCTTCGACGCCGCAGTTCGTTTCGCCCGAAGATGCGTTGCGCCGTTCGAGGACCAAGGTTCAACAGAGTGAAGAAAAAATGGAAAATGTTCTATCTTCCCGATCTTGCCATCTATCCCCCATCTTCAAACCAACCGCAAGACCCGCGCTCACACTTCGCGGGCAGGGGCACCCTCCGCGTTTCTGTGAGCTGAGGAACTGACAATTACTGTAGTGTTATTATAACTACCAAGGCAGACTTGCCGAACATGTCCTGCCTGCCACCCGCCGTGAACCAGGTTGGGCTCTCAGTTAGCGAGAAGCCGTGTCTCTCCTGTACGACTGGAAAACCGGAGCTTATTATTTTGTTAATCCGGCAGCATTCCCGTAAAGCTGACCGGGATGCGCTGGATCTTGGCACACTACGGCGTTGAGGTCTGCCGAATACAAGGGACCATTTTCTGGGTGATTGTGCGGGTCGCTAGGCCAATAGGGGTAAGCGCAATACCAAACCTTGTAGGATCCCATGTTAGCGGACGCGCCGAGGAAGTCACCGGCGCCTGGCAGCAATCTGGTGGCACCGGCGTATCCGCTGGCCATGGCGATATCAACGGTAATTTGCACACCGCAATTATTTACGCCGTAGTACATTCCGCTATCTGGCTGGCTGTCGTAAAAGAGTTTCACGGAAACGCGCAGGCAATTGGGTGGAAGTTGCGGCACGATTGCCGGTTGAGGGGACGCCGTGCTGTTTCCGCTTGCGCCCAAGCCATTTTCCGAGCCTGAGTTGCTATTTGCGGATGTTAGCTGCTGGTTCTGTTGAGTTGAAATCGCGGCCGTAGCGTTCTGCCGTTGCGGCCGAGCTTGTGCGGCGGCTTGCTGCGCTGCTAGCCGATCTTGCGCCGCCTGGCGCCGAGCGGCATCGTTTGCCGCGCCAATCGCGAGCATTTGCGCGCTCTGTTGATTCGCTGCGTGGAGAATCGCATTGGGATCCGACGCTCCCGGCATGCTTTGAAGAACGTTAATGGCCGTGTCTACGGCGCTCTGTTTGGGCTCCCGTTGCGGCGGGTCGTCGTCGTCATCTAATTTACCGAGCGCTGCCCAAGCGGAATCTCCATTGGTAGGGGTACCTTGTATGAGCTCGGATGCTAGCCTATTATCGAACGCAGATTTCTCGTTAGTATTGGTTTGTTGGCGCCTAGACCTCGCCGCAGCCACGTCCTCAGAACCGCCGAACTCTCTGTTCAGACGCATACAGGAATCGGGATTCGAGAATTTTTCGCAGGACAGCTTCAAAACAGTGGCTTGTATCTGTTTGTTTGCCATTTTGTTGGACAGCGCAATGGCACCGTTAATGCAAGAGTCCCCTTCTTGCGCACAGTTGGGAGCGTAGAGGAACACGGCCATGGCCGTCGTATAGTCGCCGCGTTCTTCGTAGAAAGACCAAAGTGCATGGCAAGGCTCTGCATCCTTATGGTGGCGAAACGCGCATTCTCGCTGGTAGGCTAGCTCCGTGGCATGGCTAGTGACACCGAGATATCGATTCAGCAAATACGCAAGGCGGCGGCATGCGTCGGAAACATCATAATTTAAGCGATCATTATAGTAGTCATTGGTATTACAGCTCTTGACATCCGTATTGTAATATATGAAGCCTTTTGCTTTCAGCTGATTCTTTTCTGCCCTCGATAATTCTATTTTTTCGCTTTTCGCGCGATCGAGCATCGCAACGATATCGCTACCCGAAACTGTAGCCGGAGCGGCGGATTGTCCGTGAGCCGAAATCACGCAGCCAAAGAAAGTAAGGAAGAACGCGAGCGCCGCCGTAAAGCGAGAGTTTCGAATGTGTTGAAGTGCCAGCGAGCCGTGACGATTCATGTTTGGTCTCCGAGGGTAGAAAGCCGCAGGGCGGATTCACATACCGGTAATTCGTACGCCGCTAATTCAAACGCAAGCCTGCAGGGAGGGATGGTGGCATTCCGATGAAGTGTGAGCTAATGGTACGCTAGTACTGTTTGGGACAAAGAGTTACCCCGAAAATGGGCGGCTAGGTTGACCGCGAACCGGCAACGGCGAATTGCAAGATTATCGTCAAAAGGCGGCGCAACTTAAGGAGCGCGGACGAACCGGAAATGGACCGACCACACGCCTGGGCGCGGTCAGTTGAGAATCGCAATTGTGCCGCGTACAATCAGATGATATTGTTCGCTGGCCGAAGGCCAAATAGAACGCAGCGTGAATCGCCGGAATGAGAACTGAGAAGAGCCTCCGGCCGCGGTTCCGAGCAATGGAGAAGCGTGAATGGCTTATGTGATTGCCGAGCCGTGCATCGGCACGAAAGACACCGCTTGTGTGGACGTCTGCCCGGTGGATTGTATCCACCCGCGCAAAGACGAGGCGACGCACGAGAGCGTGACGCAGCTATACATCAATCCGACGGAGTGCATTGACTGCGGAGCTTGCGTGCCGGTTTGCCCGGTGACGGCGATATTCGCGATGGAAGATCTGCCGGAGAAGTGGCAAGCGTACGCGGCGGGGAATACGGAGTATTACGCGCAAAAGTAAGAGTTCGGGAAAGTGCGGCGGCAGGACTTTTTGGCGCTCAAGTTCAGGCTTGGGCGCCATTTTTTTTCGAACGCCGGCTCAGAGCTGCAATTCGTAGAGACGGCTGCGAGAGCGCGAACGCGGAGGAGTGAGGCGCCGGGAACGGGCGCAAATGTTGGCGAAGGACGTTTCAAACAAGATCTTTTCGACGGCGAGTTGCACTTCGGTCCAGACCTGCTTGAGGCCGCAGCCAACCCCATCCGCGCAAGGATATCCGCGCTCGGCGTCGCGCTGGGCGCAGGAAGAATCGAGGACGCGACGATCGACGATGCGCAAGACTTCGCCGACGGAAATTTCGAACGGATCGCGCACGAGGCGGTAGCCGCCGTGGACGCCGCGACGGCTGGCGACGATGCCGCCGCGACGAAGTTCGAGAAGGATCTGTTCCAGGTATTTGACGGGGATGCGATTGCCGGCGGCAATTTCGTGAATGGTGACGACGTCGGGATGTTGCAGGGCGAGATGCAAGACCGCTCGGGTCGCGTATTCGCCTTTTGCCGTCATTCGCATGCGTGCGACGTGTAGACTTTCATACAGGGACGCTGGTGTCAATGCAATGCGGTGGAACTTTGCCGAGGAAAAGTAAAGTTGTGCGGGCAAAGAAAGCTTGTGATTTTGTATCAAAGGGGGAGGAGAACTTTTTCGAATGCGTATATATGGCGCAGTTTTGAGCGCGGCGATGTTGGCCAGCGGGGCGGGACTCGTGGCCGGGCAAACGGCGCCGAAACCGGCGAATGGCGGTGCGACGACTCAAGTGGCGACGCGGCCGGCCGGCGTGCAGGGTGAGTGGGATGGCGAACTGGCGGTGGGCGAGGCGCGGCTGAAGCTGGTGCTGCACGTTACCAGCGAAAAAAGCGGCGAGGTGCGCGCGCGGCTGGACAGCCCGGACCAATCGGTTTACGGGATGGAGGCGACGGGTGTTAGTCAGGAGGCGGGAACGTTGCGGTTTGAGATTGGCTCGGTGGGAGCGACGTTTGAAGGGAAGCTGGGTGGAGACGGGCGAACGATCGCGGGAGAGTGGAAACAAGCGGGGCAAGGATTTCCGCTGGTATTTCACCGGCAAAGCGGAAATGCGGCGGGAAAAAAGCCGGGGAATGCGATTTCGCCATTGGAAGGAACCTGGCAAGGGGCGTTTCAAAATGGAAATATGCGGTACCGGTTGCAACTGCACGTGACGCACGACGAAGAGAAGAAATTGAGCGGCACGCTGGACAGCCTGGATCAGGGCGCGAACGGACTGCCGATGTCGAAGCTGAGCGAGCAGAGCGGAACGGTACATTTTGAAATTGCGCTGGTTACGGGAGTGTACGAAGGAAAGATGAATGCGGCGCACAACGCGATCGCGGGAACATGGAGCCAGAATCAGGACTCGGTGGCGCTGGAGTTCAAACGGTCGGACGAGGTGCTGGAGTTGCGACGGCCGCAAAATCCGACGAAGCCTTATCCATATAAAGAGGAAGAGGTGAGTTTCCAAAATGCGGCGGGGACGGGGACGCTGGCGGGGACGCTGACGATTCCGGCCGGAGCCGGTCCATTTCCCGCGGCGCTGCTGATGGCGGGATCGGGGCCGCAGAATCGCGATGAATTTTTGGCGGGACACCGGCCGTTACTGGTGCTGGCGGATGCGCTGGCGCGAAAAGGGTTTGCGGTGCTGCGTTACGACAAGCGAGGAATTGGAAAATCGACGGGCGATTTTGCGGCGGCGACGACAGAAGACTTCACACGCGATGGCGAGGCGGCGCTCGGATTTCTGAAGGCGCGAAAGGAAATTTTGCGGGAGAAGATTGGAGTGATTGGGCACAGCGAGGGCGGACTGATTGCGCCGATTCTTGCCGCACAAGGTGGAGTGGCGTGGATTGTGCTGCTGGCGGCGCCCGGGGAGATTGGCGAGAAGACGATGCTGGCGCAATCGAAGGCGATTTCGGAGGCGGCGGGGATGCCATTGGAGCAGGTGGCGCAAAGCCTGGAATTCGACCGGCAGGCGTATGCGACGGTGCGCGAGGAGCGCGACGCGGTGGTGCTTGAAAAGAAACTGGATGCGATGGTGATTTCGTCGGGGATGGCGGAAGGAGCGTTGCCGGCGACGGTGGCGGCGCAGATTCACATGCTGAGTTCGCCGTGGTTCCGCTATTTTCTGGATTACGATCCGGCGCCGGCGCTGCAGAAAGTGAAATGCCCGGCGCTGGTGCTGAATGGAAGCAAGGATTTGCAAGTGCTGGCGGCGGAGAATTTGCCGCTGATACAGAAAGCGCTGGAAGACGCGGGCAACAAAGAGATCAGCGTGCGCGAGATGCCGGACTTGAACCATTTGCTGCAACACGCGGAGTCTGGCACACCGGCGGAATACGGAACGATTGAAGAGACCATTTCGCCCGAAGTGCTGGAGTTGATTACGGAGTGGGCGGCGAAACACGGCCGGTGAAGACGTGGCGAGTGCGCCAAATCGCGAAGCGGACCGGCCGCGAGGAAGTTTGCCGGCGGAGTATGATCGATTGAGGAGCAAGAACGGTCCCCGTGCCGCCAAAATTTCATCTCTCACTGCTGCTACACGCGCACCAGCCGGTCGGTAACTTCGAAGACGTCATCGAGAAGTGCTACGAAAACGCGTATTTGCCGTTTGTGCGGATGCTGGAAAAGCATCCGGCGATTCGCGTTGGTTTGCATTACTCGGGTCCGCTGCTGACGTGGATCGAGAAGAATCATGCGGAGTATTTTGCACAGGTCCGCGCGCTGGTGGAGCGGAAGCAAGTGGAAATGGTCGGCGGCGGATTCTACGAGCCGATACTGGCAGTGATTCCGACGGAAGACCAGGTGGAGCAGGTGACGCGGCTCGGAAATTACCTGGAGCGGCATTTTGGCGAAAGGCCGTCGGGCGCGTGGCTGGCGGAGCGGGTGTGGGAACCGCAGATGCCGTCGGCGCTGGCGGCGGCGGAAGTGGGGTATTCGCTGGTGGACGATTACCATTTTTTGTCGGCGGGATTTGAAGCGAAGGAATTGTTTGGCGCGTATGTGGCGGAGGACCGCGGGAAGAGCGTGCGGCTGTTTCCGGGACTGAAGGCGCTGCGCTATTTGCTGCCGTTCGGAAGAGTGGAAGAGGTGATTCAGTTTTTGAAGGAAGCGGCGGCGACACATCCCGAAGGCGTGGCGGCGATGGGCGACGACATGGAGAAATTTGGCGTTTGGCCGGGAACGTTCGAACATTGTTACGGGAACCGGTGGCTGGAGAATTTTTTTGAGGCGCTTGAAGCGAATCGGGATTGGCTGAGCGTGACGCCGCCGGGCGAATACGTTATATCGCACACGCCGCTGGGGCGCGCGGATTTGCCGACGGCGTCGTATGCGGAAATGACGGAATGGGCGCTGCCGACGCAAGTGCGACGGCGGTACGGCGCGGTGCAGCGGGAATTTAACGGGCGGCCGGAAGTGGCGGGATTTTTGCGCGGCGGATCGTGGCGCGGATTTTTTCGGAAGTATGCGGAGGCGAACCTGCTGCATAAGAAAATGCTGCGGGCGGCGACGCGAGTGGCGGCGATGCCGGTGCGAAAAATCGCGAGCAAGCAGACGGAGGAGCTGGCGGAAGCGCGGGATTTGCTGATGCGAGGGCAGTGCAACGATGCGTATTGGCACGGCGTGTTTGGCGGGCTGTATGCGCCGCATCTGCGGACGGCGCTCTGGAAAAACTTGATTCGCGCGGAATTTCTGGCGGACCGGCAGGTGGCGGGCGGATTGATGTCGCGCGTGGAGATGCTGGACTACGATGCGGACGGCGCGAACGAACTGCTGTTTACGATGCCGGATTGCCAGGCGCTGCTGAAGCCTTCGGATGGAGCGACGCTGGCGGCGGTGGATTTTCGGCCGGCGGGAGCGACGCTGATCAATTCGATGCAGAGGCGGCAAGAGGCGTATCATGCGCGGCTAATCGATGCGCCGCACGCGGCGAGCGGAGCGGTGGCGTCAATTCACGAGCAGACGCGGGTGAAGGAAGAGGGATTGGAGAAATATCTGCGCTACGACCGGTGGGCGCGGAACGCGTTTCGCGTGCTGATTTTTTCGCCGAAGCGGACGCGTGAAGACTACGAATTGCTGCAACTTGAGGAAGACGCCGGATTCGCGTCGGGCGAATATGCGGTGAAAAGTTCGGGGCCGCAGGAGGCGGAACTGGTGCGCGAGGCGATGTTGCCGACGAAAGACGGCGACGTGCCGTTTTCGGTGACGAAGATATTTTCGTTTGGGCCGGCGCCGAATGGGTGCGAGGTGGCGTGCGAGGTCGGGATCAAGCTGAAGCAGCCGCTGGAACGGGCGGTGACGATTGGAATTGAATCGGTGATCAATCTGCTGGCGCCGAACGATGCGGATCGATTTTATGAAACGGCGGAAGGACCGCGGCCGATGCGATTTAGCGGAACGCTGCCCGCGCCGATTTTGCGGATGGAAGACGGATGGCAACGGATGCGGATTGCGCTGCATGCGCCCGGCGCGCAGGATTATTGGATCGCGCCGATCGAGACGGTTTCGGAATCGGAAGGCGGATTCGAACGCGTGTACCAGGGGTCGCAGATCATGGCGCGGTGGAAATTGAGCACGGAGAAAGTATTGTCGGCGCGGCTGGTGTGGCGAATCGAGTCGTTCTAGTTTTCTGTTTCGAAAATCCTTATTCGACAATCCAGAGATTTTGCGCGAAGGGCCATTCTTCGTCGATCCACTGCGCTTCGCAACGGAAGCCGGTGCGCGCGGCCATGGCGATCGGTTCGGTGGCGGCGTATTTGTGAGAGCTTTCCGTCCAGATGGTTTCGCCGCATTCGAGGCCGATGCGGAGATTCGCGCCGGGAATATCGACGCGCTGGCGACGCAGCGAGCGGAGATGCATTTCGATGCGGCGATCGACGGCGTTCCAGCGGGCTTCGTGGGCGAATTGCTTGAGATTGAAATCGGCGCCGAGTTCGCGGTTGATGCGGGCGAGGACGTTCAGGTTGAAGGCGGCGGTGACGCCGGCGGGATCGTCGTAAGCGAGCAATTGCGCGGCGATTTCTTTTTCGAGATCGGTGCCGATGAGCAGGGAATCGCCGGGCGCGAGAATGGAGCGGACGTGAAGCAGAAAATCGTCGGCGGCGGGGCGATCGAAATTGCCGATGGTGCTGCCAAGAAAGAGGACGCAGACGGAATCGCCGGGTTCGCGGCGATTGACGACGGCGCGCAAACCTTCGAGATAAGGCTTTTCGAAACCGACGATGTGCACGAGGTCGATCTGGCCGAGTTCTTTTTCGCAGGCGGCGAGCGCGGCGGGAGAAATTTCGATTGGATAATAAAAAGTCGGCTGGCGACGGGCGACGGCTTCGAGAATCCAGCGCGTTTTTTTGCCGCTGCCGCTGCCGAGCTCGGCGACGTGCGCGGGAAGAGGCATGCGCGCGACCATTTCGCCGGCGTGACGTTGCAAAAGACGAGTGTCCGCGCGGGTGAGGCCGTACTCCGGCAAGAGGCAGATGGCTTCGAAAAGGGCGGAGCCGACTTCGTCGTAAAGATATTTGGAAAGAATTTCGCGCTGGCCGGATTTGGTGAGGCCGGCGCGCACGTCTCGCGCGAATTCCGCAAGCGCGGGCGACACCGCTGGCTTTAGAAGGGGTTGAGTCAGCATATTTGCTCCCGGCCGGGGCTCGGCTCCGTCAATCCTCTACGCAACGGAAGGTTGCGTAAACGTACGGATAATGTGGCTGGAACCAGTTGCGGAAGGAGCGGCGAAGCATGCACGCGGCGGTGCGCGGCGAGCCGCCCTTCAGAACAAAGTGCTGGCCGTCAAAGAAATTCGCGGAGTAGCCGGGATAAAACGGCATGGCGGAAAAACCCGGGAGCGGGCCGAAGACGGTGCGCGTCCATTCCCAGCCGTTGCCAACGAGATCGTGCACGCCGAAGGCGCTGGCGCCGGCGCGATGCGAACCGACGGGAACGGGATCCCAGTTTGCGAAATCGAAGTTGCCGTGTTTGGCGGCGGGCTCGTCGTCGCCCCACGGATATTGACTTTCGGCGCTGCGCTGCGGGCTGCCGTAAGCGGCGCGGTGAAATTGTTCTTCGTTTGGCAAGCGACGGCCGAGCCAGCTGGCGTACGCGGCGGCTTCGGCGTGGCTGACGTACACGGGCCAATCGAGCGGAAGGCGAATCTCTTCGAACATGGTGCGCGCCATCCAAATATTGCCGCTCTTGTTCCAGAATACGGGATGCTCGATGCCGGAAGATTCTTTCCAGGCCCAACCGTCGTCGGTCCAAAGGGCGCGATGGCGATAACCGCCGGCTTGAACGAAGCGCAAGAAATCCGCATTGGTGACGTTGTGGCGCTCGATGGCAAACGTGGGAACGCTGACGGTGCATTCGCCGCGCTCGTTGTCCCAGCCGAAAGTTTCGCGGTTTGTGGTGCTGAGGCCGAGAGTGGCTTCGCCTTCGGGAATTTCGACGAGGTCGGGTTTGAGCGGACGAGCATGAGTGCGAAGCGGCATCGACTTTGCTATTTTGCTGTCGTAGGGAAGGCGGTGGAGGAGGTAAGCGAGGGTTTCGGCGTGCATGAGGCGGTGCTCGATTGTGGTTTCGAGCATTTCGAGAAGTTGCGGATGGCCTTCGCTGGGATGTTCGAGCCCGGCGTCGAGCGCGGAGTCCAGATCTTCACGGAGACGCTGGTTGTAGAGGTCGATTTCGCGGCGGGTGGGCCAGTCGAGCGGACCATCGGCCGGCAGCCCGCCGCCGACGGGATCGATGCCGAACGCGAAGAGCTGATCGAAAGCGGGATGGAACGAACGGAGGCCAAAGGCGCGACGGCCAAGAAGGTTCCAATCGAACGCTTCGACGTGGCCGAGATAAAAAATCAGGCGATGGCGCTCGGCGACGGGGCGGTCGTAAATGGCTTCATCGCGAATGAGCGAAAAAATTTCGTCGGTGCGGGCGCGAGAACGGACAAGCCGGGTCTGAAGATCGTGGCGAATGCGAACTGCCGCGGGCGCTGCCATGGTTGTACCCCTCCGGTTCGATGCAGAAAAAGCGCGAAAGTTGCGCCGAAAATCCGACGCCGAGAGGGCTCAGCTACGCTACGATGTTCACTCTCCGGCGTGAGGGTGTCAATCGAAATGAATGCGAAACCAGTGAACCACAGCGAGATTACGATTGGGTTTCGCGGGGTTGAATACTGTGCGCCCGGTCACACGGCGGCGCGGGTTTTGTCCGGCATCACTTTGGAAATCCGGCGCGGGGAGACGGTGGTGTTGGTGGGGCGGAGCGGGAGCGGAAAAACCACGCTACTGCGTTTAGTAAATCGATTATTGAAGCCGAGCGCGGGGGAAATTCTGGTGAATGGGCGCGCGGTGGATTCGGTGGATGAGATCCGATTGCGGCGCGGGATCGGGTACGTGATACAAGAGGGCGGGCTTTTTCCGCATTACACGGTTGCGGAAAACGTGGGGTTGGTGCCGGCGCTCGAAGGATGGGGGCAGGATCGAATTGAGGCGCGGGTTGCGGAAATGATGCGGCTGGTGGGGCTTGGGCCGGGGGAGTTTGCGGGGCGAAAGCCGCGTGAACTTTCGGGCGGACAGAGGCAGCGCGTGGGCGTGGCGCGAGCGCTAGCGGCGGACCCGGAGATATTGCTGATGGATGAGCCGTTTGGCGCACTGGACCCGGTGACACGCGCGGAATTACAGAATGAATTTGCGGACCTGGCGCGGCGGCTGGGGAAGACGATCGTATTTGTGACGCACGATTTGCGCGAGGCGATGCGAGTGGGTTCGCGGATTGTGATGCTGGCGGCGGGAAAAATCGTGGCGGATGCACGGCCGGAAGAATTTTTGCGACTGCAGGATGCGGAAGTGCGTGCGTTCGCGGCTTCGTTCGCGATGCCAGGCGAGGCTTGGGCATGAATCTGGTGGGATTTTTTGCGAGCCACCGCGCGGAGATTTTTGCGGCGACGCTGGCGCATCTGTTTTTGGTTGCCGTGTCGATGGCGATTGCGATTCTGATCGGCGTGCCGCTGGGAATGACGCTTATAAGGCGAAGAGGTTTGCGCGCAATGGCATTGGGAATTGCGTCGGTCTTGCAGACGATTCCGAGTCTGGCGCTGTTCGGATTTCTGATTCCGTTGCCGCTTCTCGGCGGCATCGGCACGCGGACGGCGGTGATTGCGCTGGTTTTGTACGCCTTGCTGCCGATTTTGCGGAATACGGTGGTTGGATTGACCAATCTCGATCCGGCGGTGCTCGAAGCGGCGGAAGCGATGGGAATGACCGAGACGCAAGTTTTGTTGAGGGTGCGATTTCCGCTGGGACTTAGCGTGGTACTGGCCGGAATTCGCACGGCGACGGTGATTACGATTGGCGTGGCGACGATTGCGGCGGCGATCGGCGCGGGCGGGCTGGGGACATTTATATTTCGCGGCGTGGCGATGGTGAACGACGCGGTGATTCTGGCCGGCGCGATTCCGGCGGCGCTGCTGGCGCTGGCGGCGGATGGCTTGCTTGGCTTGCTCGAACGAAAGCTGCGGGTGGCGTAGCGTGCGGCGACGGATTGCGTTGATGGTGGCGTTCGTGGCCGCGACGGGATTTTTCTGCGCTTGCAAGAACGGGACGCACACAAAGCTTGTCATCGGTTCGAAATTCTTTACGGAACAAGTTGTGCTGGCGGAGCTGCTGGCGCAGCACATCGAAGAGCGCGCCGGGATTCCGGTGGAGCGAAAAACGAATCTCGGCGGAACGCTTTTGATTCACAAGGCGATGCTCGCCGGCGATCTGGATTTGTACGTGGAATACACGGGAACGGCGTTGACGGCGGTGTTGGGCGAATCGCCGAAGGGCGATTCCGAGACAACTTACTTGCGGGTGAAAGAACAGTACGCCGAACGCTTTGGACTCGAAGTTACCGAGCCGCTGGGTTTTGAAAATACGTTTGCGATGGTGGTGCGGTCGGACGATGCGGAGCGATTGCATTTGAAAAACATGTCGGACCTTGCGCCGATGGCGCCAAAGTGGCACGCGGCGGTGGGCTACGAATTTCTTGAACGGCCGGATGGCTACGAGGGCTGGAGCAAGACGTACGGATTGAAATTTGCGGAAACGCCGCGCGTGATGGATCTCGGTTTGCTTTACCGCGCACTGACGCAGCATCAGGCGGACATCGTGGCCGGGAATTCGACGGATGGATTGATCGCCGCGCTGCACCTGGTGCCGCTGACCGACGATCGACATTACTTTCCGCCGTATGACGCGGTGCCGATTGTGCGTCGCAAAGCGCTCGAGGAAAATCCGGCGTTGCGCGCGGCGCTGGCCGATCTGGCGGGAAAAATTTCCGCCGAAGAGATGCGGCGCATGAACGCGGAAGTGGACGCGGGCCAGCGGGATGTGCGGACCGTGGTGCGCGAATTTCGCGAAGCAAAGGGGCTGTGACGCGGACGTGGGTTGCCGGTGACGGGACGCGTCTGTTACATTCGAAGCGGCTGACGAAATTCCCTGCGAGAGACAAATGGCTATTCCCCAGGAACTGCTCGACATTTTGCGCTGCCCGGTGTGCAAAGCGCGCGTGCACCTGCAATCGGACAAGAGCGGTTTGAAGTGCGAATCGTGCCGCCGAGTGTATCCGATTCGCGATGACATTCCCGTGATGCTTGCCGAGGAGGCGCAAATCGCGCCGGAGTAACTTCGCGCGGCTGCGTGCCATGGCCCGGCCCAATCCTTCTTCGATTGCAAATCTCAAGCGGTTGATTCCGCGCATTGCGGGGAAACGCATTGGCGTGCTCGGCGACCTGATGCTGGACCGCTATTTGTGGGGCACGGCATCGCGGCTTTCGCCGGAAGCGGCCGTGCCGATCGTGGATTTCATGGAGCAAAGCGAGTGCCTGGGCGGAGCGGGAAATGTGGCGGTGAATATTGCGGCGCTTGGCGCGCACGTCGAAGTGTTCGGCGTGGTGGGCAGCCGCGGCAAGAACGACGATGAGCCGGGTGCTGCGCTGAGGGCCTGCCTCGGCGCGGCGCGGATTGGCGACAAAGGCGTGCTTGGCGACGCTTCGCGCGTGACGACGGTGAAGACGCGGGTGATTGCGCGGCACCAACAGATTGTTCGAATCGATCATGAACACCGCGAACCGCTTTTGAAGCAGACGCAGGAGAAACTTCTGCGCGAGCTTTTTGCGGCGGCGAAGAAGCTGGATGCGCTGGTTCTTTCCGACTACGACAAAGGCTTGATCGACGACGAACTGGCCGACCGGGTTTTGAGCGCGTGCCACAAATTGAAGGTGCCGGTTTTCGTGAAGCCGAAAACTTCGCGGCTGTATGCGTACCGCGGGGCGCGGGCGATTGTGTGCAACGCAAAGGAAGCGGGGTTTTTCGTGACGCGCGCGCTCGGCGACGATAAATCGTTCGAAGAAGCGGGCCGCGCGCTGCTGGCGCATTTCGGGTGCGGCGCGGTGGTGATCACACGCGGCGAAAAGGGAATGAGCATTTTTGAAGAAGCGTCGCCGCGGTATTTGACAATTCCCGCGACGAGTTTTGAAGTGACGTACGCGAGAGTGGGGCAAGCGGGAATCGAACGCGGCGCGACGGGGCGACAAGTGTTCGATGTGACGGGCGCGGGCGATACGGTGCTCAGCGTTTTGGCGGCGGCGGTGGCGGCAGGCGCGTCGTTGACCGATGCGGCGGTGTTGGCGAATACGGCGGCGGGCGTTGTGGTGGGGAAATTGGGGACTGCGAGCGTCAGTCCGCAGGAACTTTCGCACGCGCTGGACGATTTGGCGCGCTGACTAAGCATATTCATTATTCTGAACACGAATAAGCAGTCAAAGCTTTTCTGGAATCGACGAATATGGAGACTACTTTAGTTCTGCGGCTCTTTACAGCATCACTTGGATCTGGCATTGGCGCAAATGGACTAATTGCAACGTTTACTACCACTCCATTGGAGTTCTTGCAGCGCATGGTATCCATGATTTCGTAGCTTTTTATAGGACCGTAGTATCCGTCATTTCCCCAGTCAGCTAGAAAGTCTCCCTTTCGATAGCTGCTAAGCGGCTGCCAAAGCTCATAGGCTTGCTCTGTGTTTCCCGCAATAAGCGCGTCAAAGAAATGCGTCACCGCTCGTTTTTCTGGGTAATTGCGGAAGGTAAAGTAGCCGCCGATCAAGGCTGCCAAGGCCACCGCGATCAACGTGTATTTTAAAGAGTTGGACTTGCCCTGCGGTTCGGCGGGCTTATCGAACAATGTCATGCGAAGTCTCCAGCCTCTCGGTTAGACACCGAAAAGCGTAGCAAAGTTTCCCAGCGGGAAGAAATGAAGTTGCGGCTGCCGGCGGACGAGCGGAAAGGAAAGCGGGGCCGCATGCGCTACGCTTCGAGCGCGCCGCCTGCTCCTTCCGGCAATTCGATCTGATATTTCGTGCGGGCTTTTTCGCGATGAATTTCCATGGCCAGCTCGATCAGCTTGTCGATCAATTCGCGAAAGGGGATGCCGCTCGCTTCCCACAATTTGGGATACATGCTGATGGAAGTGAAGCCGGGAATGGTGTTCACTTCGTTAAGAAAGAGCTTCCCGCCCTTCTTCTCGAGGAAGAAATCGACGCGCGCCATGCCGGAAAGTTCGAGGGTGCGGAAGGCGGCGATGGCGTATTTCTGGATTTTTTTGACTTGCGCGGGCTCGAGTTTGGCGGGTATGAGGAGCTTGGTGCCTTCTTCGAGATATTTCGCGGTGTAATCGTAAAATTCGCGGTGCGGCACGATTTCGCCGGGGACCGAAGCTCTCGGATTGTGATTGCCGAGGACGGAGACTTCAATCTCGCGCGCGTTGACGGATTTTTCGACGAGGATCTTCATGGCGAATTCGGCGGCGAGATTGAGCGCGGGCGCGAGCTCCGCACGCGAATGAACTTTGCTCATACCGACGGAAGAGCCGAGCGCGGCGGGTTTTATGAAGACGGGATATTTGAATTTGGATTCGATCTGTTTTTGGATCGACTTCGGATCGTGCTCCCAATCGGCGCGGTGAACGGTGATCCAGGGCACGACGGGAATCTTCGCGGCTTGTAGCAGGCGCTTTGAAACGTCCTTGTCCATGCCGATGGCGGAACCGAGGACGCCGGCACCGACGAAAGGCAAGCCGGCGAGATCGAGCAGGCCTTGAATGGTGCCGTCTTCGCCGTACGTGCCGTGCATGACGGGGAAAACGACGTCGATGCGCTGGCCGCCGACGCTGCGGTCGAGCGGAATGATCGCGGCATCCGTGGGATCGGCGGCCATCACGACGCGCTGGCCGGACTTCAAAACCTCGGGCAAAAGTTTTTGCGCAGCTCCGCCGATGAGCCAATGGCCTTCTTTGGAAATGCCGATGGGCACGGGTTCGTATTTATCGGGGTCGAGGCCGCGAATCACGGAAGCGGCGGAAGCGAGGGAGACTTCGTGTTCGCCGCTTCTTCCGCCGAATAGAACGCCAACGCGCAGGATTTTCTTTTCTGGAGTCACGCGCACTATTTTTTCAGAAAAGCGGCTCCGCCAGAAGAAGCGATCCGCGGCCTGTTTCCAAAACGATGAGTCGCTTGCATGGCTACCGGGGTTAGTTCATCGCGGGTGTGCCGGCGCTCATCTTCGACTTTGGAATCGGGAGTTTGCCGTCGGCGCCGCTGGTGAGGGCGAGAAAATCTTTGTCTTCGCGTAGGGACACAAAAACTTCGTCGACGCGCGCTTCCATCATTTCTTTGGTGCGGACCGTTTCGTATCGCTCGTATTGGAAAAAGTGGCGCTTGAGCAGATCGAGCGCTTTTTGTTTTTGGCCGAGTTGGGCGTAAATTGCCGCCAGGTTGTAGGAGGCGGGCAGCATCGTTTCGTTCTCTTTCGCAATTTTCAGGGCTTCTTCGCCGTGACCGCTGCCGGCAAGAAAGGCCGCGGCGAAAATGAGGTTGTAGGGATCGGTTGGATCGAGCTTGATTGCTTCGTGCGTGTATTCGTCGGCTTTCGCTCTGTCGCCTTCGGAATTCCAGTAGACGGCGAGATTGCGATACGCGAGCGCGAGTGGATATTCCTTCACGGACGCTTCCATAAGATGCAGGCCTTTTTGGAAGTCGCCTTCATGGATCGTCATTTTGCCAAGGCCGTGCATGGCGACGGCGCGGGAAAGCGGATCGGCGGGCATGGCGAGGATGGCGTCGAATTTCGTGCGCGCTTTATCCCAATCGCCGAGGTGATGGCGATAAAGCTCGCCGAGATAACGGAGCGGCGCGGGATCGGCTGGGTCCATCGCGCTAGCCTGCGAGTAAAGCTTTTCGGCCGTTTCGTACTTTTCGTCCATTTCGGCACGCAGGCCGCGCGTCATGACGGCTTCGATTTTTGCGCTTTGCGCGCGGTCCATCACGGGCGCGTCAAACACCTGGCCCGCTTCAACGCCGAGCTTCTGGAGTTCCTTTGCCGCGTCTTTTGCTTTGGCGGGAAAGAGGCACTTCTGCTCCATCACGGATTTGAAAAGGGAAATGGCGCCTTCTTTGTCGCCGGCTTTGGCTTTTTCCCTGGCGTCTTTCATCCGCTGCTTGACGGTCTCTTCGCGCTGCTTCATTTCGGACTCGACCAGTTTTTCCACTTGATCGACCTTGAGGAAGCCCTTCACGTTCTGCGTTTTTCCGAGCGGCGCGCCATCGCTGCCGGCGAGCACAACGACCGGCAATTTTTCTCCCGCGACGAGTTTCTGCAGTTCGGGAGCCTGCGTGTCTGAAACGATCATGCTGACGCACTGCGAGGCGTAGAGGGAAAGGGAGCGCGAATTGCGCAGGCTGGAATTTTTGAATTCGTCCACGGAAGAAGGGAACCAATAGAGCGCAAGGCTGCCGGCGGGCAACGTCTCTTGCGGCTTTACGACTTTCCAGGGCACTTGATAGACCTGCGCGTTTCCGCCATTCGAACCGCCGCCGCTCACGCCACCCGTTCCGCCGCCGCCGCCCCCGCCGCACGTCGCCAAACTGGGCAACGGCAAAAGTAGAAGTGCCATAAAGATAGCGGTCGAACGTGAAACGGCTTTGTTCATTGGTAGGTCCTTTTTCCTCGACTGCTACAAGGTAAGCCAGAGACGGAAGGATTCCAAAGCATTTCGGCCTTCGATGGAGGATGAATAAAAAAGGCTGCTTCGGGAAAGATTTGCTCTTGTTGGGAAAATGGTATTCTGACGAGCGCCGATGCAGATGTGGGAACAGTTGAAACAACCCGGCTATGTCCGTTCAATGGTTGCTATTCTTGGCGGAACTACGCTTGAAGTCGCCAGCTACATATTAGTTCACAGCTTTCAGTTTAACCCTTCGGT
Source organism: Candidatus Acidiferrum sp. (assembly GCA_035310365.1). Taxonomy (GTDB): domain Bacteria; phylum Acidobacteriota; class Terriglobia; order Acidiferrales; family UBA7541; genus Acidiferrum. The sequence goes on along the minus strand of DATGEI010000066.1, from coordinate 20,938 downwards.
GATGGGTAGAGGCCAGCGTCCAGCAAGCAGCGCTCTTGCTTTTATCGTGCTATGGCGCATTCGGAATGTTTTCATACTGGCTTTTAAGTTGCCTTGGGTGGCGGTGATCTTTCTCTGTTTTGCCTGGCTAGCGATTCAAGGACGTAACAAAGAGAACGGCTGGAGATACGCTTTTTTTGCGGCCTTCATATTTGTGTCAATACTTAGGCAATTGATACAGAGGTAGCAGTCATATATAGTTACAGGATTTTTTGGCCGAGCGCGGAAAGGACAAGCTCGACGCCGAGCAGGGCGGTGCGGTTGTGCTCGTCGAGAATCGGGTTGATCTCGACGACTTCGAGCGAAGCCATCGATTCGCTGTCCGCGATCATTTCCATGGCGAGGTGCGCTTCGCGGTAGGTGACGCCGCCGCGGACGGGCGTGCCGACTCCGGGCGCGTCGGTCGGATCGACGAAATCCATGTCGAGACTGACGGCGACGCCGCCGGTGTCGTCCATGGCGTACTTAAGCGCTTCGCTCATGACGTCGCGCATGCCGCGCTCGTCAATATCTCGCATCGTGAAAACGTGAATGCCGGACTTCTTCACGATTTTGCGTTCTTGCGCATCGAGGTCGCGCGCGCCGACGATGACGATGTTGCCCGGCTCGGCTTTCGGTTTGAAGCCGCCCAAATTCACAAGCTCGTCCGCGCCATAACCCATGATCGCGGCGAGCGGCATGCCATGCACGTTGCCCGACGGCGAAGACTCGGGCGTATTCATGTCGCCGTGGGCATCGAGCCAGAGGTAGCCAATTTCCTTTTTGTCTTTGCGAAAGTGGCCGGCCACGCCGGCGGCAACTCCGGCCGCGATGGAATGGTCGCCGCCGAGCACAAGCGGCAAGAATCCCTCGGTGAGCGATTTTTCAACGGTCTTTGAAATGTCCTGGCAGGTTTCCGCGATTTCCTGCAAATACTTGGCGCGCTTTTCGCCCACGGGCATCTCTTCGGGCTGCTTCACTTCGAGATTGCCGATGTCTTCGACGTTGTGCCCGAGCTTTTTGATGGCCGCCTGCAGGCCCGCTCCGCGCAACGCCGATGGGCCCATGTCCACACCGCGGCGGCTTTGGCCCAAGTCCATGGGCACACCAATGATTCGCACTTTTTGAGACATTTTCGTGTCCAGATTCGGCGGCGAGGCCCGTTGCGGAGCCACCCGAAGCGCTACCCGCGCCCAAGGCAAATCCCCGGCCTGCCACTCCTAACTTCCGTGGAACCTTAAGGATACACCGCGCTACGGCCTAAGGATAGACCCGGTAGATCATGCGCGGGAAGGGGATTACTTCGCGAATGTGCTCGGTGCCGCAAATCCAGGCGACGGTGCGTTCAAGGCCCAGGCCGAAGCCGGCGTGGGGCACGCTGCCATAACGCCGCAGGTCCAGGTACCACTGAAACGATGCTTCCGGTAAGTTGTGCTCTTTCAGTCGTTTAACGAGCAAATCGTAGTCGTGGATACGCTGGCTGCCGCCGATGATTTCGCCGTAACCCTCGGGAGCGATCATGTCAAAAGCAAGCGCCAGGTCGGGCCGGTCGGGGTCCGGCTGCATGTAAAACGCCTTGATGGCGCTCGGGTAGCGGTGAATCATTACCGGCTTGTCGAAGTTCTTCGAAATAAGGGTTTCTTCGTCGCCGCCGAAGTCGTCGCCGAATTTCGCCGGGTTGCCGGCCTTCACGAGGACGTCGATTGCGTCTTCGTAGGAAATGCGCGGGAAGGGCGGCTTGATGTTTTCGAGCTTCGTCACGTCGCGCTTGAGCGTTTCCAGTTCGCGCGATTTGTTTTTGACGACGCCTTGCACGATTGCGCTGACGAGGCCTTCGCCGAGGTTCATCATGTCCGGCAATTCGGCGTACGCCGCTTCGGGCTCGAGCATCCAGAATTCGGTCAAGTGGCGGCGCGTTTTCGATTTTTCCGCGCGGAAGGTTGGCCCGAATGTGTACACCTTGCCGAGCGCCATCGCCGTCGCTTCAATGTACAGCTGGCCGGATTGCGTGAGGTACGCTTTTTGGTCGTCGATATAATTCACTTCGAAGAGGGTTGACGTCCCTTCGCACGCGGCCGGCGTGAACATGGGCGCGTCGGTCAGCGTGTAGCCCAGCGAGTCCATGTATTCGCGCGCGGAGCGAATCGCTTGCGCGCGAATGCGCAAAATTGCCGCCTGGCGCGGCGTGCGCATCCACAAGTGCCGGTGGTCGAGCAGAAAATCGACGCCATGCTCTTTCAATTGAATCGGGAACGGCGTGCCTTCCGGCACTTTCTGCACGATCTGGATTTTGCCGACGCCCATTTCGAATCCGCCGGGCGCGCGCTGCTCCGAGCGGATTTTTCCCGTCACGATGACGCTCGATTCCTGCGTCAGCCCTTTCAGCGCTTCGAACGCTTCCGGGCTTTCCTTCAGCGCGCAAACGCCCTGGATGATGCCCGTGCCGTCGCGAAAAATCGGAAAGATCAGCTTGCCGGACTCGCGCAAATTGTAGAGCCAGCCCTTGATCGTCACTTCCTGTCCGTCGTATTTTCCCGCCTGTTCAATCGTGATCGTGGTCATAGTCCGCTTTTCCGCTGTCTGTCCAAACGAAAATTCTAGCAGACCAACGTTAGACCAAGCCAATCGCCCGTGGATGCTATTCTTGTCCTGCAGCTTAAACCGCGTATTAGGAATCTACGTCATGCAAACTCCCTCGACTCAAAACGCCCAATCGCGAGAGTCCTATCAAGTGGGCCTACTGACCTACCTGGTCGTTGGGTGGAGCTGTGCTTTGGTCTCCGGAACCTGCTTAGTTTGGGCATTTTCCGCCAGAGAGTATATCGCCATGATTTTCTTTGCCTTTTTTGCTGGCATGGGTGTCTACATAATTCTCGGGACCGGTGAAATCACGATTGATTCCGATGGAGTTCGGCACCACAGCCTTTTCGGAAGATATGGAATTCGATGGGACGAAATCCGGCGTATCGAATTTGGCGCCGGAGACGGCACCTTCGTTCTGCATGGTGACAGAAAACGGTTCGTCATCTCTCCTATTTCCATGTGGTCGGGGTCTCAAAAGGCGAACGCCATCGCGTTGCTAGATGAAAAACTCAGGAATTCTGGAATTACCCTGGAGCCCAGTCGCATAGCTGCTTACAAGTGGAACAAGAACGTTAACCTGAAAAATTGAGTACATATTCTTGTACAAGCCATAACGTCGAAACCTAGCGGCTCGCAAATTACAGACCACGCAAAACGCTAGTGCTCAAATAAACCACGCTACAATGTCCGCCCGGGGGGAACCATGTCTCAGTCATCGCAGTCACGCAGAGATTTCATTGCCACTACTTCGATCGGCTTAATCGGAGCGGCCGCCGTTCCAAGCGCGCAAGCGCCGACGCAATCGCAGAATCCGGTTGAGCCAACCGCGGGAGCGCCGCCGGCATTCGGCGCGGGCCCGGCGTTTGGTCCGGAAGTTTCTGCAAACACGTTTGCCGAGGCGGAAAAGCTCGTGCAATTTCCATTGCGGCCCGACGAACGAATGATGGCAGCACAAAGCTGGCGCGTGAATCTCGCGTCCGTCTACGAGCTTCGAGTCGGTCCGCGCAAAGTCGGGATCGATGCGCCGGTTGCGCCGTATTCGCAGTGGAATCCGATTCTGCCCGGCCATGAAGCCGGACCCGCGCGCGAGACATTTCTCCGATCGAAAACCGATCCCGGTCCGCTGCCCGAAAAAGAAGAAGACATCGCTTTCGCGCCGGTGACGAAACTCTCTCGTTGGATCGAACAGCGCAAACTCACCTCGGAACGCCTCACGCAAATTTATCTGCGTCGCATCGAACGCTTCGATCCGAAGCTTCGCTGCATCATCACGCTCACAAAAGAGCTTGCCCTCGCGCAAGCCAAACAAGCCGACGCCGAAATCGCCGCCGGAAAATATCGCGGGCCGCTGCACGGCATTCCCTGGGGCGGAAAAGATTTGCTCGATACGGCGGGCATTCGCACTACGTACGGCGCCGAGCCGTTCCGCGATCGCGTCCCGTCCGCCGATGCCGCGGTCGTGAAACGCTTGCGCGAAGCGGGCGCCGTGCTTCTCGCTAAACTCAGCCTCGGCGCGCTCGCGCTCAACGACATCTGGTTTGGCGGGCAAACGATGAATCCGTGGTTGCTTGAAGAAGGTGCTTCCGGATCGAGCGCCGGCCCCGGCGCGGCGACGGCCGCGGGCCTTGTCGGTTTCGCGATTGGCAGCGAAACCGGTGGCAGCATCGTCAGCCCTTCCATGCGCTGTGGTCTAACCGGTTTGCGCCCCACCTTCGGCCGCGTGCCGCGAACCGGCGCGATGACGCTTTGCTGGTCGCTCGACAAGCTCGGGCCGATGACGCGCTCGGTTGAAGATGCGATCCTCGTTCTGCGCGCCATTTCCGGGCCCGACGCCGGCGATCTTTCCAGCGTTCCCAGCAAACTCGATTTCGACGCGAGCGCGCCCGTCAAAAATTTGCGCGTCGGCTATTTTCCGCGCTGGATGAAGGAACCGCCCGCCACCGACGTGGACCGCGCCGCGCTCGAAACCGTGAAAAAACTCGGCATGACGCCGGTCGAAGTTTCGCTTCCCGATTGGCCGTACGATTCGCTGCAACTGATTCTCTTCGCCGAAGGCGCTGCCGCATTCGAAGAACTCACGCTCAAGGGCGGCTTGCGCGAACTGAAAGCGCAAGTCCCGGATGCGTGGCCGAATCTCTTCCGCCAGGCACGATTTCTTTCCGCGGTCGATTTTGTGCAGACCGATCGTTTCCGCCGCAAAGTCGCGGAAGAAATGGCGCGCATTTTTTCCGAAGTCGATCTACTTCTTGTGCCGTCGTTGCGCGACGAAATGCTCACCATCACCAATTTCACCGGCCAGCCATCGCTTACGTTGCGCGCGGGCTTCGTCAATGTCTCCGAAGCCCGCAGCGATTGGGCGCCCGATCCCAAAAATCCGCTGCCGAAATTCAATCCGCCGCGCCGCGTGCCGCATGGTGTGACGCTCATCGGCCGCCTCTTCGAAGAGGGAACGTTGTGCGCCGCGGGCATCGCCCTCGAACGCGCGTTTGCCGTTGTGGAAGACCGCCCCGCGAGCTTTTAATTTCGCGCAAGGATAGAGAGCAAATAGATTGAGCTCTATTTCGCACTTCCTATCACCTTGGGATTACTTCTCGCCGTGCCTGCTTTTGCCCAGCGGCCCGAGAATCGTACCGAAGAACGTCATGACGACCACCGCGACGGCCCGCGCGCAAACCAAGGCCACGTTCCGCAAGGCCCGCCGCCGAAGCGCGACAACCGCGCCAAGCCGGAAGTCGAACGTCACGACAACCGCGTGAATTCCGTTCCGCACGTCAGCAACGATCACTGGTATGGCCACGACCGGCCGAACGACCGGCGCTACGTCGTGTCGCGTCCGTTCGAACACGGGCACTTTGAACGCATTGGCGCATCGTACCGCTATCGAGTGGAGCGGTTCGATCGCGACAGTCACCGCTTCTGGTTTCCCGGCGGCTTCTATTTCCAGATCGCCGATTGGGATTGGAACCTGGCTGCGGATTGGTGCTGGGATTGCGGCGAGGACTTCACCGTGTACGACGATCCCGATCATCCCGGCTGGTATCTGGTCTACAACATTCACACCGGCGGCTACGTGCACGCGACTTACATGGGCACGTAAGCTCTGCCGTCTCGTTTCTTGCAGGGAGAGGCCGGGTGAAACCCCGGCCTCTTTTGTTTTTCGGTATACTCGTGCGCGCTGGATAGTTTCGCCGAGGGAGATCTTCCATGTCTCGTCGCCGCTTGCTCTGTACCGCATTTTTCCTGTTTAGCGTTCCCGTTTTCGCGCAGCAAAACGAATCCGTCTCCCCTGAAGTTCGCGCCGCAATGGAGAAGCTTTCGAAGGAGTCATTTCGCGCGCACATGGCCTTCCTTGCCGACGATCTTTTGGAAGGACGTGGCACGGGAACGCGCGGCCACGAAATCGCCGCGCGCTATGTCGCCGCGCAATTTGAATCGCTCGGTCTCCTGCCCGCTGGCACCGGCGGCACTTTTTACCAGCGAGTGCCGTTGCGCGAGATCACGGTCGTGCCGGAAAAGTGCGCCGTGACCATTACGCAGAATGGAACGTCAACTAACCTGAAGTGGGGAGACGATTTCATCGCACCGGGAAATTCCTTAAAAGAAGAAAGCGAAGTCGAAGCTCCCGTCTTTTTTGCGGGCTACGGCGTCGCCACGCCGGACGGAAAGTACGACGATTATGCCGGTGTGGACGTCAAAGGCAAAATCGTCGCTGCGCTGCAAGGCGCTCCGCCCTCGTTGCCAAGCGAACTGCGCGCTCACATCAGTTCGTCGCGCGAAAAGATGCGCCTCGCCGTCGCACATGGCGCCATTGGCGTTCTCGCGCTTCGGCCGCCGCAATGGGACGCCCTTTTGCCCTGGCCCCGCGCCGTGATTGGCGTGCGATTCCCCTCGATGCGCTGGCTGGGACCGGATTCGCAACCAAGTGATACGTTCCCGCAAATGCGCGCGGTGGCCGTTCTTTCCCCGTCCGCGTCGGAAAAGCTGTTTGAACGCGCGCCGAAATCGTGGGCGCAAGTCTTGAAAGACGCCGCCGACTCCAAGCCACAATCTTTTCCGTTGCCGATGACGGCGAGGATCCACGTTTCCAGCAAACATCGAGAAATCAGCAGCCCCAACGTGGCCGCGGTTTTGCCTGGGTCCGATCCGAAATGGAAAGAGGAATATGTCGTTTACAGCGCGCACACAGACCATCTCGGCATCGGCGCGCCGATTAACGGCGATTCGATTTACAACGGCGCGGCCGACGATGCCTCCGGCGTTGCGGCTTTATTGGTTCTTGCGGAGGCTTTCAAGTCGCTTCCGCGTCCGCCGGCTCGTTCCATTCTTTTTCTGGCGACGACTGGCGAGGAAAAAGGCCTGCTGGGCGCGGACTATTTTGCGGAGTTTCCCACGGTTCCGCGAAAAAGCCTCGTCGCGGACCTGAACATGGATGGCGCATCGGTTTTCTACACCTTTGACGAAATCGTGGCGCTCGGCGGCTCGAGCAGCACGCTGGGCGACCTTGTGGAACACGATGCGCCCCGCCTCGGATTGAAAATGATTGCCGACCCACAGCCGGAACAAATGGGATTTGTACGGAACGACGAATACTCCTTCGTGCGGCGTGGTGTTCCGGCGATTTCTCTTGGCGAAGGCTTTCATGCGAAGAATCCGGCGGTCGATGGCAAAAAACTCTCCGACGATTACGTCCGCTTGCATTACCACGCGCCATCGGACGACATGTCGCAGCAATTCGATTTCGATGCCGCCGTCGAATACATGCAGATTAATTTTCTTGTTGGATACGATGTCGCGCAGGCTCCGCAGCGGCCCGCCTGGAACATGAACGATTTTTTCGGAAAAACTTTCGGCAGTAAGTGAAACTATAAACAGATTTGCGTGAACAGAGGGAATCAGCGATTCGCGAGCGTTCGGATTCCTCCCAGGCCGAGAAGCTTTTCATCCGCCGTGACAAGCGTCAGGTCCAGAACCTGCGCCGTTGCGGCGAGAAACCGATCCGCAGGGTCACGGTGCATGGGAAGTTGCACGGCCGTCAAAGCGATCTCGTGGGTCAAGGGTGCAATTCTCGTCGATTGCGTCGCCCGCGCAAGCCACTTGTCAGGTTCTCCGCTCAGGTGGATTCGTCCTTTCGCGTGAAGCGTCCAAACTTCCCAGGTGCTAATTGGCGATATCCAGATTTCGTTTTGCGGGCTCGATAATTCGCCCAGCACATGCTTCCCAATCTTTCCCGGATCGGAAATAAGCCATAGCCAGATGTGCGTGTCGAGAAGCAATCTCAATCGCGCAGTACCTCCCAGTCATCTTCATCGGTCGCCGGGGAAATGATGTCTCCGAGAATTTCCACCGAATCCTTCATCGATCCAATCCATTCCATTCGGTCGACCTCTTCAGTCGGAGGAACGACCTCGGCCACAGGCTTTCCGTGGCGCATCACGCGAAGCGGCTGCTTCGTCTTACGAACTTGCTCAAGCAGGCCGATACACTTTGCCTTGAATTCAGAAATGGAGACTTCGTCCATGGCTTCCTCGCGTGGACCATATTATAGACTATAGTCAGAAAAATAATCAATAGAGCAAGAACGTAGTGAAATGCGGCCATAAATCGCAGACTTCGGTTTCAACCCACGTATGCCAATTCGATGGCGCTGGATTCTTGCACTGATTTGGTTGGCGCTTTTCGGCTGGGCATTTCTTTCTAGGTTGGATATTGGATCGCTGGAGACACAAGTGACGGAAGAATCTCGCGGCGGCGATCTAATTCCATGCCTTTTCGAGACGATCCATCCAGGTGCGCGCCGTGCCAAGGTGTGCGGATCCGACCGATTAGCTCAAAGCCGATTGCTCTCGCACGCCTCGGCTGTGAACCAATTCACGCTTAATGCTCCTCGATGCAGGTGGACGCAGACCGTGTCTCCTGAACTGAGCCGATAAAACAAAGTGGCTGGAATTGATACTTGATCGGCCGTTTGGATGGGGCCCCACGGCGCCAAAAAAAACGTAGTACGTAGTCGATTTTCCGTGCGAAATGTGTTTTGTAAGAACTGTCGTCGAGAAAGTTCGTTCGGGAGAGAAATCAAATGCGGCATCGGCTGCAGCCAAGGCGGCCCAACAGTACATTGAGCCAAGGAGAAGGTAAGCAATTGTGGATTGTCGTCGCCGAACAGTTGCCGGCTGATTTGCGTGTGCAACATAGGCAATGATTGCGCCACCGCAGCTGCCGAGCACTGGAAATATCGCCCAACCAACATAGTTGAACCGAATTGCCAACAAGGCCAGGACGCAAGTCGGAAAAATAAATCCATAGGCCAAGCTTGGCCTGGCATCGTTCTTATGGCCATCGATGTTATAGAGCTTGCGGCTTCTGAAGCCGATGATGAGTACAAAACTCGGCAGCGCTATAAGACATAGCACCGCAAAGGCGTATGGTCGGGGCAAAAAGTATCCCCATACACAGACTGCAACTGTCACGATATTAATTGCCTTCGCGATTTTTTTCGCACGTACGACCCTATGGCTTTTGCCTTCGCTATTGTGGTCGTTGCGGGGATCGTCGATCATTCGCGCTTGCGAATTTTCAAATTCTTGCCGATCCAGATCCGGAAGCTTTCTTACCCAACACAAAAAACTGTCATCGAGCGCGACGTGCTTGGAACGGCAACCTTCTTTAGAAGAGATTTGTTCGGGACGAACACAAGATTTGTGAAGTACTTGGCATCCACACGCCGGACTCCAGAAATTTCTCTAAGAGAAAGGGCTTGGCTGGAAAAAATGTCCGCACATTCGATGGAATCTCGTTTGAGAGTCACCTTGATCGATAGCGTGCTAGCAAACACGTAGATAGCCAGCGCCAGGAACGCAAGGCAAACCAGCTCGAGAAGGATTTCTTCCTTTGTGCTCTTCACTTCATGCCCCGTGCCGAAGTAGATCGCACCGGCCAGGCTCGCGCCGCCCAGCGTTAAGCTCAAAATCACAAAAGATAGCTTTGCTATTGTTTTAAGACGATAGACCCGCGGGAAGTCTGTTGCCGAAAGTGGTTCGCTGGGCGAGTCATACTCCATGTTAGATGGCTAGCTCCACGCCTTTTCGAAGCGATCCATCGCGGTGCGCGCGGCGGCGAGCTGCTCCGCCATTCCCAGGGCGTCGGCGCCGGTTTTTTCTTTTAGCTCAAGTGTGATCGGCAGGTCTTTTTCGGGAGCGCTTTTTAGCAACGGAATCGCGCTTTCCCAATCGATCGAGCCTTCGTACGGCGGCAGATGCTCGTCTTTTTCGCCGTGGTTATCGTGGAGATGCACGCTCGCGACCAAATCGCGCATTGGAGCAAACGCTTTCTCGATGCGTTCGGCTTCCTCGCCGTCGCGCAAATGCGCGTGTCCAATATCAAAATTGAATCGCAAACCGGACAATCGCGTTTCATCCACGAATGCGCGCAAATATTCGGGCTGCCCGAGCTCGCTCGTGGTGTTTTCCACGCAAAGCGTCACGCCAATGTGCTTTGCATGCAGCACAAGATGCTCGAGCGTGCTGAACGCCGCGTCGCGCTTGCGCGGGTCCGCCGTTTCGCGCGCGCCGCCCATGTGGAGCACCATGCGCGAAAAGGGAAGCTCTTCCGCCACGTCAATCGCGCGCTTGAATTCGTCCATCGCTTCAATCCGCCGCACGCGTTCCACTTCGCAAACGGAAAGCGGAATGCCGCTTTCGCGCATCGCGCTCGCATCTTTGCTCGATGGCGCGTGGAGCGAAGCCAGCTTCAATTTTTGATGCTCGAGCATTCCCTTGAGCGCTTGAATCTCCGGCTTGGACGCGTAGTCAAAATGCGCGCGCGAACAAAACACTTCCACGCCGGTGAAGCCATTCTCCGCGACTTGCGAAAGAAACTCAGGCGTCAATTTGCGCGAAATAGACAGATAGGTGGAAAGGATTCTTTGCATGCGTAGAGCCCGTTCGTCCTTGGTTGTTTTAGGCCCCTAGTATCCCACGGCCGAACCCTCGTCGCGGGGGTCCGCTGCACCCAGACGTTCCCCAGTTGTAACGTCGATGCCGATGGCGTTCACGAGGCCAATGTGGCCGATTTTCCGCGTTGAATGGCCCATCGCGTTCAAGGCGTTCTGCAATTGCGGCGAAAATTGGTTTTCCATCACGATGCGGTCGGGAAACCATTGATGATGAAATCGTGGCGCGTTGATCGCCGCCTGGGCTTCCATTCCCAGCCGCATCCAATTCACGATCGTCAGCAAGACCGCGGAGATGATTCGCGGCCCGCCCGGAGAACCCGTCACAAAACTCAATTTGCCGTCGCGCACGAGAATCGTTGGCGTCATCGAACTGAGCGGCCGGTGGCCCGGCGCAATCGCGTTGGCATCGGACTGAATCAATCCAAACAACGCATTCGGCACGCCGGGTTGCGTCGTAAAATCGTCCATTTCGTCGTTCAGCAAAAACCCCGCGCTCGAAGTCACGTGCGAGCCGTAACTGTCGTTCAGCGTGAAAGTGCTCGCCACGGCGTTTCCCGCGGCGTCCACCACGGAAAAATGCGTCGTGTGCGGTCCGTCGTTCGCGCTGATTTCCCGCGGCGCGGCGAGGCTCGCTTCCACTCCGCAAACGTGCGGCTGGCCCGCGCCAATCTCTTTGCTTGAAGAAGCGTGCGAAGCGTCAATCGTCGCGCGCAATTCCTTTGCATAACAAGGACTCGTCAATCCATCCACCGGCACTTTCGCGAAATCCGGATCGGCCAGATACGCCGCGCGATCCGCAAAGACGCGCCGCATCACTTCCGCCATCAAGTGCACGCTCGCGGCGTCTTCCCAGCCCTTCAGCGGTACACCATCCAGCACGTTCAGCGCTTCGATCACGGCCACGCCGCCCGAACTCGGCGGCGGTGCGGCCAGCACATCCCACTTGTGGCCATCCAATTCGTAATGCGCGTGCAACGCTTCGCGCACTTTCGGCTGGTACGCCGCCAGATCTTCGAGCGTCACCAGACCGCCGAGTCGCGCCATGTCGCCCGCGATCATCCGCGCCGTCTCGCCGCGATAAAATTCCGCCGCGCCGTTCTTCGCAATGCGCTTGAGCGTCGCGGCCAGTTCCGGCTGCTTCAGCATTTCCCCCACGCGATACATTGCGCCATCTTTCAAAAAAATCCGCCGCGAAATGGAGAACCGCTGCAGCCCGTCGCGCTCGGCCGCGAATTCCGCCGCCAGTTTTGCACTGACCGGGAATCCTTCCTCGGCCAGGCGAATCGCCGGCGCCATCACGTCCGCCAGCTTCATCGTGCCGTACGTTTTTAGCGCGAGTTCCAATCCGGCCACGGTGCCGGGCACCGCAACCGATTTGTATCCAATCGTTGAAGCTTCGGGATCGAGTTTGCCGTCCGCGCGAATGTACATCTCTCGCGTCGCGCGCGCCGGCGCCACTTCCCGGTAATCGAAAAATGTCGTCTTGCCGCTGGCCAGTCGAACTAGCATGAATCCGCCACCGCCGATATTTCCGGCCGCCGGTTCCACCACCGCCAGCGCAAACGCCGTCGCCACCGCTGCATCGACCGCGTTGCCGCCTTTCTGCAAAATTTCCACGCCCGCGCGCGAGCCAAGCCCCTCGTCCGTTGCCACCATTCCGTGTGCCGCGCGCACGGCTTGCTTTGGCCACAACTTTTGCGTGTCCGCGGCGTTTTGTCCAAAATTGGAAACAGGAAAAAAGAAGAACAGCGCAAGCAGGGAACTGCCCAAACGAACCAGACAAGCGTTTTTCATGGTGGCGAAAAAACAGTAAGGCAAGAAAAACGCAGCGTCAAGCCGCACCATTCATCGCAAATGAATGTCCGAGTGCGGCTCGCGGACGAATCCATCGATGCGGCTTTGCGCCGCGAGTTTTTTCGGTTGCAAACTTTAAGCGGTTGCTGTTTTCGTCAGCGGCGTCGCCGCGGTTGTCGTGGAACCGGCTGCCGGCGGTGGAGCCGTGATTTGCGCCGTTTGGCCGGTCGTGCCGTTGTTGAGCGTCAAAGTGACTTCGCTCACCTGAATCTGAAACGCGGAAATCTGAATCGTTCCGCCGTTTCCAGTGTTGCCCGTCGGCTGCAACGTTTCATTGACGCCGGCAAACTTGATGGACAGTTCTTGAATCGAGAAGCCGCCCGTCTGCGCGGTGCCTGCCGTGGCGCCGCTCGTTCCGCCAGTCGCCGCGGCGGTGTTCGTGGCGGTAGGTGAAGCCGGTTGCGCGGTGTCTTGCGCCAACACATTCAACTGATTGATGAGGCTCGTAAACGCCGCCGGGCTAAAATCTTTGATCAACTGCGCCACGCGGTCGACCGCGGCAATTTCATCCGCGCTGAGCCCCAGCGCCGTCAATGTCGCGTTCAAATTCTGCAATTGGCTCTGGATTTGTGTCGCGCCGGTTGTTACGCCACTGGCTGGCGCACCTGGCCCCGTCACGGCCGGTGTCGCCGGTACTACCGCCGTGGCTGCCGGCGTCGTGTTTGAGGGCCCATTCGCGGGCGAATTGGCAGTCGCAGTGACAGGCGCGGCAGTCTCCACGGTAGTCGTTGTCGGATTGCTTGCCGCCGTATTGTTCTCAGGCGGCGCCGGTGCGGCGTTTCCATTCTGCACCAACAACACCGTTGCCGCCGCCGTAAACACCGCCGCCTGGCTCACCTGAAACAGACCCGCCTCATTCGCCGCGTTTCCGCTCGACGGCCGAAACTCGTCCGAAGAGTTCTGCGGCGCATCCGGTGCCGCATTCGCCTTCGACGATTTGCTCGTCAGCGCACCGTCCTGATTCGAATTGCCCTGCGTCTGATTGAACAGACGTTCCGCCAGGTTTACCAGCCCAATGAGCGCCATAAAACCCCCTGGGTGCCGGCTTCGTGTCAATGCATGCGCTTTCCGCGGACGTACGACATCGCGCGAGAAAAGCCGACAAATCCCCACTAGCTTTATCGGCAGCTGGGGAAAAAACTTTAGCGGTATTTGGTGCAGGTATTATCTGCTTGAAAGAAAAAGACTTACTGCTTGCTCAGGAACTCCACCTTGGCCGGACCAGGCAGCAAACCCGCCTTCGTTCCGCGCTCAATCAAGTCCGTCACCGCCGCCTTGCCCTTTTCGCCGTATCCGAGCGTCCATTTATTCACGTACATGCCGACGAACTGGTCTGCCAGCTCCGTCTCCATGTCCCGCGCAAACTGCATCGCGTACTTCAATGCGTCGTCGCGATGTTCCAATCCATACTCCACGCTGTCGCGAATGGTCTTTGCGATCAGGAGGCCCATTTCCGGTCCAAGCGCCTTCCGCACCGCGTTTCCACCCAGCGGCAACGGCAATCCCGTCAATTCCTGCCACCAAACGCCCAAATCGAGCACCTTATGCAGGCCCAACTGCGGAAACAGCAGCTGCCCTTCATGAATCAGCAGGCCCGCCTCGACCAGCTCGTTCTGCACCGCGTCCAGAATCTTGTCAAACGGCATCACCACCGCTTCAAAATCCGGCTCGTACAATTTGAGCGACAAATACGCCGTCGTTTTCAGCCCGGGCACGCCGATCCGCTTGCCCTTGATGTCCTCTTTTTTCATCGACTTGGCCGACACCACGATCGGCCCATAGCCTTCGCCAAAGCTCGCCCCGCAATCGAGCAGCACATACTTATCGCGAATCGAAGGGTACGCCGCAAAACTCACTGCCGTCACGTCGTACGTCTCCGCCAGCGCCGCTTCGTTCAGCGTCTGGATGTCGCTCAAAACGTGCGTGTATTTGTAGCCGGGCGTCGCCAGCTTGTGCGTCGCCAGCGCGTAAAACATGAAGGCGTCGTCGGAGTCCGGCGAGTGCGCCAGTTTGATCTCCACCGGCTCTTTTTCGGTTTTTTGCACTGCGGGTTGTCCTGCCATGTCGTTCTTCAATTTCCTCGCGTTTTGCCGGCTGTCCTGCAAAGAAAGCATTCCCTTCCGCTGGGTAAGAAGTGAACTGGAGGAAGAGAACGTACGCGACGCTGGGACTTGCGAGGCGCCTTGCCGGGTCTTTTTTCGCAGAGAAAGCCTAACATACCGGGGCCACCCCCACCAACTCCCGGCCGGCGCTTCCCGATGGCTCGGCGGCAATTTTTGTGTGTGCCGCTTTCTGAAGCGGCCCTCTTGTCGAGCCAGCTTTGCGTCCACTAGTACAGCCGCGTGCTTTCCGCCTTGTTTTTCCCGTCGCACGGTTTTTTCTTCTTCCCAATTTCGGCGCAAAGCGTACAATCCGCACAACGAGGTGCGCCATGAAACCTCAACCGGCACGGGAACCTTCCCGCCACGAACAAACCCGCACGGCGTGCGAAGCCGTCTCGCTTCTCGATGAACCCTGCAACGAGGCCGCATCCGTCTTTTGCGATAACTGCGAGCGCTGGTTCTGCGCCGCCCACGCGCAAGACGAAGCGTGGCACACTTGCGCCGTCGAACCCGGCGAAGAAGGCGGCGAAGGCTAGCTCTTGCGGCGGCAGCGAGGCCAATTTGTCCGCCCCGTCTCCGTGTGCGCTCGCCACGATTTCCGCCGCACACCGCCGCGCGCGGCTACACTCTCTGCATGCGCGATTCCGGCCCATGGTTCGACCGCAAATTTGAATTTAACTTTTCCCCGGACCTTTATCCCAATCTTTGCGTCCGCCTTCGCGGCACACCCGCCCGCCTCGAAGAAATCCTTCGCGGCATTTCACGCGATCGCCTCATTGCGCGCCGCCAGGAAAAATGGACCATTCAGGAACAAGCCGGCCATCTTCGCGACCTCGAATCGCTCTGGATCGCTCGCCTCAACGATTTCCTCCAGGCCAAACCCCAACTCTCACCCGCCGATCTGCAAAATCGCAAGACCCACGAAGCGAATCACAATAGCCGCGCAATCGCGGACGTGTTGCAGGAATTTCGTTCCGCTCGCACTACCTTCGCCGACAAACTCGTAACTCTTGACCACGCGTTCTTTTCGCAGAGGCTCCTTCATCCCCGCCTCCAGCAGCCGCTCCGACTAATCGACCACCTCTACTTCGTCGCCGAACACGACGATCACCACCTCGCCAAAATCTGGTCGCTCCTCCACTCCTGAATGCGGCGCAAAATTTTCGGCCGGTGGCACAGACTCAGACTTCTCTGGCGAAGCGGGCGCAAAATTTGAACGCGAGTGGGAACGTAAAAATATTCGCGCCGCGGTTTTTGTCGAGGAGCAAAAAAAGCAAACACGGTCCCGGCGCAGCCGCCGCTTTGTTCGTTTCCTGAACCGCGTTTCGAGTCACAATGGCGGCAATGACGTCCGATCGCGGTGCGACTTCAGCATCGCTCCGTTAGTGCGCGCTCAATTGAATTTCGTCTTGCCCGCAAATAAAAAACGCCCTTCCTCGCGTGCATCGCAAGGAAGGGCGCCTCTTGCTCGTTCTTTTATTGTGGTGCTGAGATCATTCCAAAGATGCCGTTTGCATATCCGTTCGGCCCGCCCGTGAAGAAAAGTTGATTGTGTGCGCCGTTCGGGCCTCCGTCTTGTCCGAATTGCAGCGCCCACACGTTGTCGATTTCGATCGCGTTCCCGTTCGCATCGCGCAGTTCTCCGCGGAACTGTCCGCTGACCGGATCGAAGGCAAGAATCTGCCCCTTCGGCGTGTTATTGCTGATTAGAATCGATCCGCTCATCGGCCCGAAATCCGCCGGCGCCAGGGCGATACCCCACGGCGAATGCAGCGGTCCGTGGAGCGCATCGTGCTTCAGCAGCGTGCCGTCCGCGGAAAAGACATCCACAAAACCGCCCAACGCTTTATTCAGAGCCGTAAACGTGACCCAAATCTGGCCATTAATGGCTTGAATTCCGTACGTCGTAAAATTCTGCGGAATCGCCGGATCGCTGACCGACTTCACAAACTGAAAATTGCTGTTGAAAATGTCCACCGCGCGATTCGGTCCGCCATCCGCCGCAAACAGGAAGAACTGCCCCTTTGCGTTCGCCGCAATCGCCAGTCCCGTATAAGTGGATCCCTCTTTCGAGCGGTCACACATGATCGTCGTGTGGCTCTTAAACGTTTTCGTTGCCGGGTCCGGCACGATGCCGTCTACCGTCGGGCTCCACGCGCTGATCGTCCCGTCCAGCGTCGAAAAAATGAAAAGGGACTTATCGGATTTGCCTTTTTCCGTGACCACAAAATCGCCCGGGTTCGGGCTGATGTTTCCCACCGTCCCCGTCGGAGTTCCAATTGCATTTGTCCCGCTGCTCGGCGCCGGCGGGATGGTCACGAATAGCCCCGCCTGCTGTCCCGTACCGGTATAAAGCGTAGAAAATCCAGACCCGTTGTCGCTCAGCCAAAACGGAGTTCCTTGCAGCGCCGTCAGCCCCCACGAATTGATCAGGTGCTGCTCATCCGTCGATGGCGCCGCTCCTGGCACGTTTGAGGCAAGGTCCGTTCGAACATACTGCGCTTCGCTCACGCTTGCCAGCAAAGCCATCGCTGCAATCGCTGTTCCTAGTAGTACTACAACTGCTTTGATTCTCATTTCCATCTCCCTATTTTCCGATCCGGTCTTTTTCTAGCGATACATTGCATTTGCCGCGATTCCACTCCGCTTCAAACATACTTCTCCGCCGAAGTCGACAAGCCGCAAAGAAGGCAAGCCACTTCTCACATAACCGTCAGTTCAACCCGGAAATTCCCCGCCGAGACCTCGTCGAAGCGATTTCTCGTTTTTTTCTAACTCTTTTCTTCGATTGCCGAAGCGCGATGAGCTACCCACTCGCCGCGCTTCGCACACCACTGGCGGGCGCCTTCAAAGCGTGCAATCGGTTTTCCAATTCACCTGTTTGCAACAATATCCGGCACGCATTGAGAACAGTGGACTTACCGCCGAAACTCCGCGGAACTTTGCCAATTTCTCCGCGATTCCATATCGGCCAAATCTAAATTCTCCAAATCTTCGGACATGCTCATTCCGATTCGCCGCAATTTCCAATTTTGTCATTGGATCCACCGTAGACCTTTTCTTCAAATTCTGGCGTACCACGAGTACTCGTAAGCCGGCGAATCTGACCCTCTTCCATCTCCAAACTGTATAAGCGAATCCACCACCGGAATCCGCTACAGACCCTTCACATTCTTGTATAAAACTTGCCGCGTCACTTTTAGTTGAGGCGGTTTGCGATGGGCCGCCGGCAGGGATTTTCGGAGGCTGGACCGGCAAGTGCAGCGAGAAATCCTCAATTACATGGAAAAACGCATTGCGACCGCCGGCGACCCGCGTTCTTTTGGCAAGCCATTGCGTCAGAGTAAATTCGGTCTTCGGCGATTTCGCTTTCGCGACTATCGAACCCTCTGCCAGCTAAAACAGTCGCGCCTCGTCGTCCTGTTCATCGCCATTGGCCACCGCAGCAAAATCTACGACGACTAACGGCCGGCAAGTGGAGAATTCTTTAGCCTGCTCCGGTCGCTCATTTGTGGATCATTGTTCCAAATCCTTCCGCTCGCCACTCGCCACTTTCTTCATCTCCCGCTACACTGTTCGTTCTCATTTCTTTCGGAGGATTCGCATGCCCGCCGTGCAACGCGCACTCATCAGCGTTTTTGACAAATCCGGTGTTCTCGATTTCGCCAAGCGCCTCGCCGCGCTCAAAATCGAAATTCTTTCCACCGGAGGCACCGCCAAACTCTTTCGCGATTCCGGCGTTTCCGTCAAAGACGTTTCCGAATTCACCGGCTGGCCGGAAATGCTCGGCGGCCGCGTCAAAACCCTTCATCCCAAAATCCACGGCGGACTTCTTTATCGCCGCAATCTCCCCGAGGATCAAAAACAAGCCGCCGAACATGGCATTGCGCCCATTGATCTAGTCGTCGTCAACCTTTATCCCTTTGAAGCCACTGCCGCAAAATCCGGACTCACCGCCGAAGAGCTTATCGAAAATATCGACATTGGCGGCCCCACCATGCTCCGCTCCGCCGCAAAAAATCTCGCAAGCGTCACCGTCGTCTGCGATCCCGCCGATTACGATCGCGTCGCATCCGAACTTGAAAAAGAGGGCGAAACTTCGCTCGCCACGCGCCTTGAACTCGCTCGCAAAGTGTTTGCCACAACGTCGCGCTACGATGGGCTCATTACCATGGAACTCGAACGGCTCGTCGCCAGCGGTCACGACGTCGAGCTCGCCGCAAAGCCAGTCCTTCCCGAGCGCGTTCACCTCGCTTTGCGGCTCCAACAGGAATTGCGATACGGAGAAAATCCCCACCAGTCCGCCGCTCTCTATGTTCCCGGGGGGAAAACGCCGGACGGCCTCGCCGCGGCCAGGCAGCTGCAGGGAAAAGAACTTTCGTACAACAATCTTGTGGACCTTGAAGCCGCGCGCAGCCTTGCCGCGGAATTCAAAAACCCCGCCGCCGTCATCATCAAGCACAACAATCCTTGCGGCACCGCCGAACAATCCACCCTTCGTGACGCGTATCGCAAGGCGCTCGCCTCCGATCCCATTTCCGCTTTCGGCGGAGTGCTCGCCTTCAATCGCGCCGTCGATGCCGCCACCGCCGAAGAAGTCGCCAAGCTTTTCGTCGAATGCATCGCCGCGCCCGGTTTTGACGCAAAGGCAAAAGAAATTTTCGCCGCCAAGAAAAATCTTCGCCTTCTCGAACTTCCCGCGAATGGCCTCGATCCCGAGCGCGAGCTGCAACTCAAACGCATTCTCGGCGGCATGCTTATTCAGCAGCCCGACCTTGGCGAACTCGAGGACGACAAACTGAAAATCGTCACCAAGCGCCAGCCGACCGCGGAAGAAATGTCCACGATGAAATTTGCCTGGAAAGTTTCCAAACACGTAAAATCCAACGCCATCGTTTTCGCCAAAGACGGCGCAACGCTCGGCGTCGGCGCCGGACAAATGAGCCGCGTCGATTCCGTCAAAATCGCCGTCATGAAAGCGCAATCTTCGCTCGAAGGCAGCGTCGTCGCGAGCGACGCGTTTTTCCCGTTTCCCGATGGTGTCGAAGAAGCCGCCAAAGCCGGCGCCAAAGCCTTCATTCAACCGGGCGGCTCCGTCCGCGATGGCGACGTCATCGCCACGTGCGATCGCCTCGGCCTCGCCATGGTCTTCACCGGCCTTCGCCATTTCCTGCACTGAGTTGTGCGGCACGCGGTTTTGGTTGCCGCCTTCCGAGGCAGCCCGATTTTTTCGGCTTAGGATTTTCCGATGCAGCCGAGCTCGGTTTTCAGAGCAAGCTGATCGAGACTCGAGAAGGGAAGAGAAAGAAACAAACCGATTCGCCGATCGAGCGCCACGAACGCATCGCGAAACGCGCGTTCGATTTGTTCCGGAGCTCCCGCAATGGCTGCGGGGTCGGGAACGCCCCAGTGAGCCGTCATGGGCTGGCCGGGCCATACGGGACAAATTTCACTCGCCGCGTTGTCGCACACGGTGAAGACGAAATTCATTTTCGGCGCATCGGGTTTTGCAAATTCGTCCCAGCTCTTGCTGCGAAAGCCGATGCTCGGCAGCTTTGCCGCGGCAAGAACTTTCAGAGCGCCGGGATTTACGCGGCCGGCCGGATGGCTGCCCGCGCTGTAGGCAACGAAGTTCGGCTTGCCGCGAAAATTCAGAATCGCTTCCGCGAGAATGGAGCGCGCCGAATTGCCGGTGCAAAGAAACAGGACGTTGTATGGCGTCGTCATGGTTTTCACGCAAGCGTCAGGCGCGGCAGGAAGGGCCGACAACGCTCGCCCGTGAAGCCGGTTTTGTGGCGCGCACAAACGCGCTCATGAATTTTCCGTCGACGAGAGGCGCGACCTTGCCGGCGTCGAGTCCGGCGGAAGAAAGAAAATCGCGCGCTTCTTCCGCTTTGTAAACGCGAGTCGGTTCGATGTCGATGTTTTCAAAACCGGCGCTGAAAAGTTTGCCGCGGTATTCAAATTCTTCCAGCGCGCCGGCAACGCAGCCGACCCAGAGTTCAACGCTCTTGCGGATGGCAGCGGGAACTTCGCCGCGCACGACGACGTCGGAAATGGCAAGCCGCCCGCCCGGTTTCAGAACTCTGAATGCTTCGCGCGGCACGCGATCCTTGTCGCCGGAAAGATTGATCACGCAATTGGAAATAATTACGTCGACGGAATTTTCCGGCAGCGGAATATTTTCCATCGCGCCTTTCAGGAATTCGGCGTTTTCGACGCCGGCTTTTTTCTGATTTTCGCGCGCAAGCGAAAGCATTTCGTCGGTCATGTCGAGCCCGTACGCCTTTCCGCCTGGGCCGACGCGCTTTGCGGAAAGCAAAACGTCGATGCCGCCGCCGGAGCCGAGATCGAGAACGGTTTCGCCAGGCTGCAATTTTGCAAGCGCGGTCGGATTGCCGCAGCCGAGCGACGCAGCGACCGCTTCTTT
>DATGEI010000065.1:0-19075 GCA_035310365.1 Candidatus Acidiferrum sp. | reverse complement strand
GTACAAGCCGCAGGATGCTGAGGCGAAATACTTCCTCTCCCAATTCACGAAGCTCTACTACCGCCGCAACCGCTACACCATCCAGGACGACTTTGCGAAGTCACTCTACTTTCTCGACGGCAAGCTCGCGAACGGCATCCTCGACGCCTACCGGAAGGACGACATCATCCGGAAGTTCCTGACGAACACGTCGTCCTCCGAGATCGATATCGACGTGAAGAAAGTTTCGCTCGAAGAACTCCAGACTCCTCCCTATCGTGCGCGTGTCGATTTCTACATGGTCTATTACTCTCCCGCGGATCACAGCGAACTGAAGCGCGACCTCTACACTGCAAACTTCGTTTTCATCTTCCAGTCTCGCGTTCCAAACGAATTGATCCCCATCAACCCGCTGGGACTGACGATCTCCTACTTCCGCGAAGATCAGGCGTTCAAATGAGACAGGAGCGGAATGGAGAGAAAGGAGTCGCGGGCGTCCGCCTGGCAGCCTCGGCCCAACCTCCGCGCGCCACCTCTTCCTTCACCCCTCGACCTTTCACCTCGCACTCGTCACAGCCCATCCCACCGTTCTCCGCCCTCAATACAAACGGCGCACGTCAGGAGAGCCTCGGCTGCTGCGGACTCCCGCCCGCTCCTTTGATTGGATGGGCAATTCCAAACCGCCACCAAACTCTGACTCCGTAGCAGGCTCGTCATGATCGCGAACGCGCTCCTCATCACCATCGCTTTCCTTCTCGCCTACGGTTTTTGGCTTATGGGCGAGCTGAAGTTCATGGCCTCCTACAAGAGTGTCCTGCTCCATGCCTACGGAGAGTGGATTGCTGCATCGATTGCCATTTTGTTTTTCAACGTATTCGGCGCAGTTCTCCTGCTGCAGCGAAAGTTTCTTTTGAAGAACACGGGCCGCAAGCTTTCCCACCTCGATAGGCAGTTCCAGGTCGGACAGATTGAGATGCCCGCGCCGCCCCAAAACGAGGAGCCTTTCTGATATGTCTCGCGATCCATTCCCGAATGACCCGCAGATTGACGACCGAGCAGAGCGCGCCCCCGTTCCTGTGCAGGATCACAGGAGTCGCGACCGCGGCAGCGACCCTCCAACTCTCGAATCAGGAGGTCACCGCCCGAGACCGGAAATAGACGACTCGGTCCGCGCCTACTACCTGAGAAATCGCACCTACATCCTGCGCGAGTCCGAGTTCACTACGCTCGTCGAAATCGGCAAGTTTCGTGTCGTTGATTCGGCGGACCTAGCCCAATTCGCCTACGGCGGAGATGCTGAGCGGATGGCCCGTGATCTTCGGAGGCTTGAGCGGCAGGGCCTCGTCGCCAGGAAGGCCGTTTCGCAAGAACCCAAACGTAGCGAACGCCTCGTTGTTCTCACGAAAAAAGCGAAGCGGCTCCTCCTTAAATCTGGCCGCCTGCCCCAAGGTCAGGCGATTTACCACGGTCTGGTAAAGCCTCGCGAACTCAAGCACGACGCTGCCCTCTACCGGCTCTACCAGAAGGAAGCAAACCGGATCGCGCAGACGGGAGGCAGGCCACTTCGAGTCGTATTGGACTACGAACTGAAGCGCAATGTGCAACGGGAACTCGCTGGGCTCGGAGACGCGCAGCAGACGCGGGACACTCGCGAACAGGTTGCCGCACGCCATGGGCTCGCTCTGGTGGGAGACCGGATCCAGATTCCCGATCTGCGTCTTGAATACGAAACAGCGGACCACGAACACCGCGAGACCAATCTCGAACTCGCGACGCGGAACTACCGGCCGCGGGCTCTCGCACAAAAGGCCAAGGCGGGCTTTTCGATCTATGCGCCTCGCGAAGACGCGTCGAAACTACGTCGCATTCTCGATGACTCGGAGCTGACGGCGAGGATCTTTTCCCTATGAACGTCGACGCGGTATACATCTCCGCATTGCAAGCCTTCGGCTATACCGAGGCCGAGGCACGTTTTCTCTACATCGTTGCCACACACTCCGGCTATTTCGTGGCTCGTCAATTTCTCGCTTTCACGGGCGTCCAGTGGGGCAAGCGCACGAACCTGTTTTGGAACAAGCTCCAATCCAATAAACACGCGCGGAGCGGCGCACTTCCGAGATACCGGAGGGTCTATCACCTCTTCGCGCGCGAGATTTACCGCGAACTCCACCGGGAGCACCTTCGCAACCGGCGCCGGCATGAACACGAATACATCGAGGCCAGGATTGCGATTCTCGACTTCGTGCTCGCAAACCCAGAGCTTTCCTACCTGGAAACGGAGCCCGACAAGCTCGCCTTCTTTTGCCGCGAACTCGGGATTGAGGCAAGACTTCTCCCAGCAAAAACATATCTCGGTCGGCAGACGGTACAACCCACCGTTCGGTATTTCGTGGACCGCTTTCCCATGTTTCTTCCGCAGTCGAATCAGGCGCCGCGCGTCGTGACGTTGTCTTTCATTCAAGGAAGCGAAGCCAATCTTTCCGCGTTCGTTCACCATCTCCACGTCTATTCCTCTTTATTTCGGGAACTGCGCGAGTTTCGCTTCCTCTATTTGGCGCGAACGGAGGCGCATTTCGCGAAGGCACGCGAGCTGTTTCATGCCCTGGTTACCGTGCCGCTGGATTCGCATCCCGCCGACGATTTGCTGCGCTATTTCGCAATCCGTAAGGCCTGGGACCTACATCAATACGGCTCAGTCACCGACGCCGACCTCGCCTTTCGGAATGTCTCGAAGGAGCGCTTCTCGGGAGAACGCTTTGAACATTTCTATCGGGCGTGGAAAGCCGATCGCATCGGCGAGGCTCACATTCGCGCAGCGTTTCAAGGCCACCCCCTGCCGCACCTAACGCATTTTGAAACGCGAGTCTTGGAGTCGTTTGCCGCTTCCGGTGAAGCGGAAGAGGAGGCGCGGTGAAGAACGTAAAAACGACACCCTTCACCCGAAACTTCTCCCTGTCCTTCACCTTGTGGCAGACGCATGTTCCGGAAAGGAAAGGGAAAGAGAACCCCCGGAGAAGAAAATGCCCGGCGAAAAAAGATCCAAATCGGGCGGGAGCGACCCCACTTTTTGGGCTTTCAGCCGCCCAAAAAGTTCTTGGGGTCGCTCCCGCCCTGGGCACCGGGTCCGGTGCCTCCGATTTTTCCGCCGGGCACAGAGAGTTTCGGAGAGCGAACCGTAAAGGAGAAAACACTATGTCCATCATCAAGAAGGCACCTGCAATTCTTACCCGTGAATTTAAGTTGGAGGAGCCCGTCAGTCTCTTGCTAGATGACTACGCCCAGTTCATCGAAAGCAGCCCTGACCACGTCCTCAACTCCGCCATTA
Source organism: Candidatus Acidiferrum sp. (assembly GCA_035310365.1). GTDB lineage: Bacteria > Acidobacteriota > Terriglobia > Acidiferrales > UBA7541 > Acidiferrum. Next base: position 15,771 of record DATGEI010000065.1, on the reverse strand, counting down.
AGAAAACGCTGTGGCGCGACCAGGACTACCGCAAGTGGCGAGAGCAGAAGAAGAGTGCGGACAACGGCGCCGGCCGGCGCGGACCGGAAGCTGGGGCGAAGTCATGATGCAGCGGGTCCTCGCGTCGCGCCATTTCCTCGCCAGCCTACTGGCGATGGGAACGGGCGTGCTCCTTTTCTATGAGCATCCGTTCCCCGAACGGTCGTTCTTCCTTCACCTGATTTCATTGCGTGCGCCGAACGCGTTCGTGAGCTTCCGGTGGCTCTACAACCTTTGCCTTTTCACGACACCTTACTTTCTCTATCTGGCGGCGTTTTCAGGCCTCTATGTTGGCACGCTCAAATACCGGCAACGGATCGCGCCCGGCCACCTTCCGCTGTATCCCGATCCCAAGAAGCGCGATGACCTCTTTCTGGTGGTGGGCGAGGTGCACGACGCGCGCAAGCCAGGCCCTAGCCGGACGCCTCACTGGCTGATCATACCCGAGCGCGGATTGTTCACCGGAACCGTCATTCTCGGAGCGGTCGGGTCGGGCAAAACCGCGACGGCAATGTATCCATTTGCGGAACAGATTCTGGCGTTCAAAGCGGGCGACAAAGAGCGCAAAATCGGCGCGCTAGTTCTCGAGGTAAAGGGAGACTTCTGCCGGAAGGTGAAAGAGATTCTCGACCGTCACGACCGGGGAGAGGATTTCATCGAAATCAGCCTTGATTCCGCCTACCGCTACAACCCCTTGCACAACGACCTCGATGCCTACGCACTTGCCTTCAATATCGCATCCTTATTAAACAACCTGTTCGGCCGCGGTAAGGAACCGTTCTGGCAGCAGGCCTACACCAATCTCGTCAAGTTCATCATCCTGCTCCACAAGATCGCCTACGACTACGTGACGCTGTTTAACGTCTACGAGTGCGCCATTTCACCACCCCTGCTGGAACAACGCATTCGCGAAGCAGAAGAGATCATCATGGGACGTTATTTTGCGGCAGTAACTCCCGACGTGTTCGGTGCGCACCCGGTCGAACTCGCCGGCCTTGGTTTCAAACACGACCCGGGAAAGGAACGCTATCTCGCCGAAGCCTCGAAGGAACTCTGGACGGAGGTCCAAACGATAGGCATCAAGGCAGAACCAATCACCATCCTCGACCCGGCCTTTGCGGACCCCGACAAGCTCGAACAGCTCTATGCAGTCCAAAGGTGGTTCCGCGAAGACTGGAGACGGATCGAGCCAAAGCTCCGAACTTCCATCGTCGAAGGTATTTCCGTGTTTCTTTCGCTCTTTGATGACAACCCCAAAGTGAAGCGTGTTTTTTGCCCGAAGAAGGAGTGTTACGACCCGAAACTCAACGCCAATGGCCAGTTCGGAAAACCGTTGCCTTCGTTCTCTTGGCTCGTGGAGCAAGGCGCAGTTTGTTCGCTCAACTTTCCTGTAGGCATGAACGCCGGACTGGCCAAGGCCATCGGCGTGATGATGAAACTTGATTTCGAACGCGCGGTATTGAATCGCATTCCGCAGATTGAGGCAGAAAAAGACCGGCATTTTCGCCAGGTTCTCTTTCTCTGCGACGAGTACCAACACTTCGCCACCGTCGGAGAAAGTGATCCGACCGGGGACGAAAAGTTCTTCAGTCTCTCCCGGCAAGCCAAGTGCATTCCGATCGTTGCGACACAGAGCATCAGTTCGCTCCGTTCTTCGCTGCCCGGCGACAGTTGGAGAACCCTGCTCCAGACGTTCCGGACGAAGATTTTTCTATGTCTCTCCGATGATTTCTCGGCAAAGACGGCAAGCGAACTCTGTGGCCGGGAAGACCGTCTGAAAGTCAGCTACAACCTGTCGGAAAGCGGTCACGACGCGAGGGTCAGCCTGCTTACCGGCAAAGCCGTCTCCCACCGGGCCAACATCACTGCGTCCAAGAGTTACAACACCCAGACCGACTTCCGCTTCGACATGAAGACGTTCACGGAATTGCGGAACGCTCAATCGGTCACGATCGCCTACGACGGGCTAAATCCGATTCCGCCGACGTTTTGTTACCTGAAACCCTATTACAACGACCCCAACAAATCCTATTTCGAACAACTTGCTGCAGGAGAACTCTGATGCCCGGCTTTGAAACCATTCTTCCGTTCCTCAAACCAATCGAACAGCTCATCCTCGACGATTCCATCAGCGAAGTCATGGTCAACGGACCAGATCAGGTTTTCGTTGAGAAGGCGGGCTTTGTGGAGCAGGTTCGCGGCGTTTCATTGGGGGAGCGCTCCCTCCTCGTTGCGGTCAAGAACATCGCGCGGCGCCTGGGCGACGATATCTCGGAAGCGAAGCCCATCCTTGATTCCAGATTGCCCGACGGCAGCCGAGTCGCTGCGGTCATTCCTCCCTGCAGCTTGGGCGGCGTGACCCTCACGATTCGGAAGTTCAACATCCGCCACTTTGAGATCGCGGATCTCATTGCAGGTGGAACGCTCACCCACGGATTGGCGAACCGCTTCGAAGACTACATTCTGCAGCGGCGAAATGTATTGATATGCGGAGGTACCGGCACAGGTAAGACGACCCTCTTGAACGCACTTGGAAAGTTCATTCCGCCGGATGAACGCATCCTGCTGATCGAGGACACCGCGGAGATACAACTCGCTCAATCGAACCTCGTTCGGTTCGAAGCCCGCCGCGAACAGAACGGAGTACCCGCCGTCTCCATTCGTGAACTTCTCAAAGCCTCACTGCGGCATCGGCCCGATCGCATTCTATTGGGAGAAATTAGAGGAAGTGAGGCGTTCGACCTGCTCCAGCTTCTGAACACCGGCCACGCCGGAACGCTGAGTACCATCCACGCTAGCTCCGCAAAACAGGGACTTGCTCGCTTTACCAGTTGTGTCTTACAGAGCGGGATTGAACTTCCTTACCGTTCGATTAAGACAAACATCGCTGATTCCCTCAACGTCGTGGTCCACATCGAGCGAAGGCCCGGGCGGCGATTCATCTCCGAGGTCCTGGAGATCAACAGCTACGATCCGGACTCCGACCTCTTCGACTTCTGTTCCATCTACGTCGCTCCGACAGAACATGTATGACAGCCGTCAATTCCTTCACACCCAGACAACTCTCCGCCGCGCAATACGTCTTGGCGCTGCACCAACCTGAAGACCGTGTTGCCATGCTCGTCCGCAACCGTTCCCGCGCGCAAACCATCCAGCGCATCCTCCTCGCGGAACACATCGCGAGTCCCAGCTTTCAGGATTGGCTCAAGGAGCAGAACAATGGAGGCGCCGATATCTTCGTTGGGATGAATCCCCTTCGCGCGAATAGCCTCGCGAGAACCAAGGAAAGCGTTCGCGAAATCCGTCACGTCTACCTTGATCTAGATGAAGACGGCCCCGCCTCTCTGCGCGCCCTGCGAACGGACGGCAACACGCCCGTTCCCAACTTCGTTCTCGATACCTCGCCTGAAAAGAACCAGGTAGTCTGGCGCGTGGACGGCCTCGACAGGGAACAGGCTGAAGTTTTGTTGCGTTCGTTGGCCGATCAATTCCAAGGAGACATGGCGGCCACAGACATCTCACGCGTGCTCCGCGTGCCCGGATTCGCCAACCGTAAATACAATGAGGAATTTGTCGTCCGCGCAATTCAACAATCAGATGCGATTTACCAGCCCCGCGATTTTACGATTACCGAGGACTCGCCCGAATCGCCCCGCCGTCTTTCGGACGGCCACAACACAACTCGCCGAATACCCGCCGGCCATCGCAGCCAATCCGAAGCGGATTGGGCCTACGCCAAGCGTGCCCTCGCTCGTGGCGACGACCCGCAACAAGTCATCCAGCGCATCGCCGACTATAGGTCTGACGACAAAGCAGACCCGCTTTACTATGCGAGACACACAGTCGAAAAAGCTCAGGCGGCTTCTCATAGAGACTGGCAACGCGATCCTTCCCAAGCATTGCAAGATTTGAATCAGCGTACGGAATTTCGGCCTCCCGAAGCCATCGCGGACAAAGCTGAACAGCAGGATATCGACCGAAGGTAAGACCAGTGAGTCCGACCCCATTGTCGTCTGGAACCAAAACCGATACCGTAGAAACGGTTACGGTGCCGAATCAACGAGACAGGAGATCAATGTCTCGCAGATCCGGACAAAGTGGTTCTGTATATGTAAAAGGCTCTCAGTACATCGGCCGCTATCGGGCTGATGTGCCGGGCCAGAACAAAAGAGTCAGACGTACAGTGATAATCGGAAACATCAACCAGTTCACGCGCCCCAAAGCCGAACGATGGCTGTCGAAGTTCATCGAGGACGCGGGCATCAATGACGCGAGTCATCTTGCCCGGTCCCAATCGCCAGTCGTTACTTTTGGTCTGGCGGCTCGTGGTTGGAAGAATCTTCACCTGACTGTCAACAAGAAGCGCTCGTCGCAACGCAGCATGTCTTGCGAGTTGAACAAGCACGTCCTTCCACACTTGGAGAACACTCAGCTCGAGGAGATTAGCTATCCCCTCATGCGAGGTTTGATTCAGACGTGGCAGCGAGCAGGTTTATCCCGCAAGTCGATCAAGAATCTCTTCGGCATTGTCCGCGCGATCTACAACTTTCAATTCGACGAAATGGCACAGAGTGGCAAACCCATTGTGTCGCCGTGGCTCGTCAAATGGAAAAAGGTCGCACCGCCCAAGACCGTACAACGGGAACTTCCGTACTTCACCGCTGCACAAATGGCCGCCATCGTGAACGCCGCGAAAACGCAACTCAATCGCGCGTTGTTCGCACTGGCCGCCGGCACGGGGGCACGGGCCGGAGAGCTTTTTGCGCTGAGAGTTGAGACGGATTTGGACTTGAACGAACAGACGGTCACCATTCGCCGTTCGGTCTTCGAAGGAGAAGAGAACACGTCGAAGAGTGACACGGGTGATGAGGACAGAACCCGCACAGTGCCTATTGATCCGTCCGTAGCGATGGAGCTCAAGAAGCACCTGCAAGGGAGACGATCCGGTTATCTCTTTGAAACCAGAAACGGCACGCCGTTGCGTCTATCGAATGTGCTGGAGGACAAACTTCAACCGATCTTGCGAGAGTTGAAACTCGTCCAAACCGGCATGGGAATGCACGCTTTTCGACGCGGCCGGATTTCTCACCTTGTTTATTCCGGGGTGAGCCGTCAGGTCATCCGTGATTGGTGCGGACACTCTTCGGACAAGATGGTTGACCACTATACGAAGTTGTTGCGCCAGCATCACGCCCCCGAAATGGCGAAAGTGAAGCCGTTATTGGACCCAAGTTGGACCCCATTTGGACCCCAACTGGTGGAGAGGAGAGTGGCACGCTAGCGCATCATGTTGTAAAATAAGGATCTAATTTGCCTGTTCCCCGATAGCTCAACGGTAGAGCATTCGGCTGTTAACCGAAGGGTTGCTAGTTCGAATCTAGCTCGGGGAGCCAACTCTTTCCTTTTCAAAAACTTCAAATTTTCTGAACGGCGAATCTTCGGTCAATACCATTTGGTGGCAAGCCGAAGTGCGCTCAACGCGAAAAAATCGCGATGGCGCTTCGATACGAGAAAAGGCCAGCCAACAAGGTGCGGTGGAAATACGGTTGCGCGGTGTAGTTCGTGTCGCTCAATCCGCTAGCGTGTTGCACGCGCCACATTCTCACTTCCAGGAGTTTGGGACGGAGATGTAGGACGAATCGAGGGATTTGATGGAGGAGCAGCCGAGGAGGCGGAGGGTGCGGTCGACGCCGTCGCGGAGGATTTGGATGGCGCGCGAGACGCCGGGCTGGCCGGCGGCGCCGAGGCCGTAAGCGTAAGCGCGGCCGACGAGAACGGCGCGGGCGCCGAGGCAGATGGCTTTGACGATGTCCGAGCCGCGGCGGATGCCGCCGTCGAGCAAAATTTCGGTTTGGCCACCGACGGCGGCGACGATTTCGGGAAGGACGCGAAGAGTTGGAGAGACGGTGTCGAGCTGGCGGCCGCCGTGATTGGAAACGACGATGGCGGCGGCGCCGTGGTCAACGGCGCGGCGAGCGTCGTCGGCGGAAAGAACGCCTTTGGCGATGATGGGGCCGGGCCAGAGTTCGCGGAGCCAGCGAAAATCTTCCCAGGTAACGACGGCGGAGGCGAGGGCAGCGCCGACGTCGATGAGCGGCATCGGGCCTTGGCCGGGAATGACGATGTTGGCGAGAGGCGGAGTGCCGCCATCGATGAGGAAGGATGCGAACCAACGGGGGCGCGCGAAAAATTGCGAGACGAAAGGAAGTTTTGAAAAAAGCGAGCCGCCGAGAAGTTCCTTCATGCCGTTGCGCGAATCGCGTTCGCGAAGACCGGCGACGGGAGTATCGATGGTGACGACGAGGGCGTTGAAGCCGGCTTTTTTGGCGCGGTCGATGGAGTGTTCGGCGACGGCGCGGCCGCCGACCAAATAAAGCTGGTACCAAGCGGGGCCTTTGGTGGCGGCGCGAACGTTTTCAAGCGGATGACCGGAGATGGTGGAGAGCGTGTAAATCGTGCCCGCTTCGCCGGCGGCAGCGGCGGCGGCAACTTCTCCGCCGCGATGCATCATGCGGCTGTAACCGACGGGCGCGAGAATGGCGGGAAAGGAAAGATCGAAGGAGAGGACTCGCGTGCGAACGTCGCATTCGGGCACGGCGACGGCCCAGCGGGGGCGGAAAGCGACGTCGTCGAAGATGCGGCAATTTTCGCGGAGAGTGATTTCGCTGTCAGCGCCGCCGTCGAGATAGTCGAAGACGACGCGAGGAAGGCGGCGTTTTGCCATTTTGCGGAGATCGTCGATGCTGACGACGGTGGGCGGAAGGGAATTTTTTGACATAGGGTTGGCGGAGAGATTCTTGAGCGAGTTGGCGCGGGTGTCAACCTAGTTTCCGCGGCGTTTCACCGTTTGAAGATTGCGAAGCGGAAGCTGGAGGCGAACGGGCGCGTGCCGGACGCGACCGAATGAATTGGCGGCGTTCGGGCAACTTTGCGAGGCGCGCGATCCTTCGCGCGAAAAAGTGGCGACAGTATACTTTTTGCCGCGCTATTGCGGCGTTGCGGATTTCGTCGCGAGACTTTCCTTGAGTTGGGAAGGATCACGCGTACAGCCGCAGGAGCGCCGAATCACAAGCTCGGTTGGCAAAACGACCGTACGTTCGATGGGAAGACCGTTCGTTTTTCGCGTGCGAATCCAATCGAGCAGAAGCTGAGCCGCGGTGCGGCCAAGTTCCGCGGCCGGTTGGCGAATGGCGGTGAGCGGCACACGCAGAAGCGGGGCCATTTCAAAATCATCGAAGCCGATGAGGGCGACTTCGCCGGGCACCTGAATGCCTTCGCACGCGAGAAACTGGAGCACGTGAATGGTGGTCACGTTGTTGAGCGAAAAAATGGCGGTTGGCCGGTTCGGGGCGGCGAGTCGCGCGCGCAACATTGGTTCGATTTCGCCGGGAAGATCGGCGATCAGAAGGTCTGGCGCAAGCCCGGCGCTGTTCATCGCCTTTTCGTATCCTTCGATGCGCTTGCCGATGGAATTGATGTGACCGTCGTAGCCAAGACAAAGAATCCTGCGATGCCCATGCTCGAGCAGGTGTTGGACCGCCGTTTCGGCGCCGCCTTTGTTTTCCACGAGCACTTCGGCGGCGTCCAACCCGGGAAAAGTCCGATCGAGCATGACGACGGGCAGGCCGCGCGCGCGAGCCTCCTCGAGTTGGACGACACTTTGCGGGCCGGACGGCACAATCAAGAGACCGGCGATTTCGCGGGAGTTCATGAGTGCCCGCTCGGTTGCTTCGCTGGCCGGATCGCGCTCGGAGGCCAAAAGAAGAGTGAGGTAGCCGTGTTTTGCCGCGAGTTGTTGAACTGCGTGGGCGCAAATCGAAAAGAAGGTGTCGGCGAGATCGGGAACGATCAATCCAATTGTTTTGGGAGCGCGACCTTTTAAGATGCGCGCCGCCTCGTTTGGCACGTAACCGAGCCGGCGGATCGCTTCGCGCACGCGCTGCGCGGTTTCCGGATTCACGAGGTGCGCGCCGTTGACCACGCGCGAAACGGTCATGCGGGCGACTCCGCACTCCCGCGCCACATCGCCGATCGTCGGCCGATCATTCGGTGTCTTGGGCATAGCGCTCTCGGCGGCTGGGCTCAAGTAAAACACTTCCGGCACTTTTGCGGCAAGCCATGCGCAACGAAAAGTTTTTGATGCCAGACGGAGCCGGCCGCCGTACACTCAGGGGGCCATCCCGCTTGGGAATCCTTTAACAGTATTCGAATTTCGATCGAAGGAGAGTCTTCATGAGCGGCGTAAGAGTTCTGGTGGGAACACGCAAAGGCGCGTTCATCTTAAGTTCGGACGGCAAGCGCGAAAAGTGGGACATCAGTGGACCGCACTTCGCCGGCTGGGAGATTTACCACGTCAAGGGTTCGACGGTCGATCCGAATCGCATCTATGTTTCGCAAACCAGCGGGTGGTTTGGGCAGATCATTCAGCGTTCCGACGACGGCGGCAAAACCTGGATTCAGCCGGGGACGCCACCGGGCGAACAGACGGGGCCTGGCGGGATGCCGAAGGGCGAGAGCAATAAATTTGTTTACGATGTGTCCGCGGAAACAGGCAAACCGCTGACGACACATCAGTTTTACGATGGCACGCAACATCCGTGGGAATTCAAGCGCGTGTGGCACATTGAGCCGTCGCTCACGGAATCCGACACGGTTTTTGCCGGCGTGGAAGACGCGGCGCTGTTCAAGTCCAAAGACGGCGGCAAAACCTGGCATGAACTTTCCGGATTGCGCGGCCACGGTACGGGGCCGAAGTGGCAACCGGGTGCGGGCGGTATGTGTTTGCACACGGTCATTCTCGATCCCAGCGATCCGAAGCGGATTTACATTGCCATATCGGCGGCGGGCGCATTCCGGAGCGACGATGGCGGAGCAACATGGAAGCCGATTAATAAGGGGCTTCATTCGCAATACATTCCGGATCCGACGGCGGAGGTTGGGCATTGCGTTCACCATGTCGCGATGAATCCGAAACGGCCCGGAGTGCTTTTTATGCAGAAGCACTGGGACGTGATGCGCAGCGACAACGCGGGCGACTCCTGGACCGAAGTGAGCGGGAATTTGCCGACGGATTTTGGATTTGTGATCGACGTGCACGCGCACGAGCCGGAAACGATTTACGTTGTGCCCATCAAGAGCGACGCCGAGCATTTTGTGCCGGACGGCAAACTCCGCGTTTACCGCAGCAAGACCGGCGGCAACGAATGGGAAGAGCTGTCGAAGGGGCTGCCGCAGCAAAATTGTTACGTGAACGTACTTCGCGATGCGATGGCCGTGGATACGCTTGATGAGTGCGGCATTTATTTCGGCACATCGGGCGGGCAGGTTTATGTTTCTTCGAACGCGGGCGACACGTGGAAACCGATCGTGCACGATCTTCCCGGTGTGTTGTCCGTCGAGGTCCAGACGCTCAAATGATCCGCGTGGTGCTGCCGCAACATCTTCGCACGCTCGCTCATGTGGGCAGTGAAGTACAAATCGCTGTCGCGGGGCCGGTTACGCTGCGTGCGATTTTGGACTCGATCGAAGCGGAATACCCGATGCTGAAGGGCACGATCCGCGATCACACGACGCAGCAACGGCGTCCCTTCCTGCGATTCTTTGCGTGTGGAGAGGATTTGTCGCACGAATCGCCGGACTCGCCGGTGCCGCCCGAAGTTGTTGCGGGCGCCGAGCCATTTCTTATTATCGGCGCAATTGCCGGCGGCTAAACTACTTCCGCAACGAATTCGCGGTTCGCTTTTTTAGGAGCGCGCAATGAAGAGCGCCAACACATATCTGAATTTTGACGGGAACTGCCGCGAAGCGATGGAGTTTTACTCGAAGTGCATCGGCGGCGAATTGAATCTCATGCCGTTTTCGACGGCTCCATTCGACACGCCTCCGGAGGCGAAAGACAGAATTATTCACGCACGCCTTACGAAGGGCGCTTTCCTGCTCATGGCGTCGGACACGATGCCCGGAATGGCTTTTCTGCAAGGCAATAATTTCTCGATTTCGATCGAGTGTGAGAGTGAGGAGGAGACCAAAAAACTTTTTTCTGCGCTTGGCGAGGGAGGAAAAGAAATCATGCCGCTGCAGGACACTTTCTGGGGCGCCTACTTTGGAATGATTACGGACCGCTTCGGGGTGAATTGGATGTTCAACTTCACCAAAGTGAATTGACCGCCGCCGCGCTTCGCCGAGTGTGGACGGTTTTTTCTTGTTGGAGGAAATGTTGCGCGATGCGCCGCGCCTCGTCGCAGACGAGCGGAATCAACGAAGCCGGAGCGCCATCTGCAATGCTTCCGCGAGATGCACGGTTTTGCGGCCGGTGGCTTGCTCGATCTGTTCGCGGCAACTAAATCCGTCCGCAACAATCAAAGTCTGTTCGTTCGCTTGTCGCACGCGCGGAAGCAGGACTCGTTCGCCGCACGCCTGCGAAACTTCATATTTATCTTTCTCATAGCCGAAAGCTCCGGCCATGCCGCAGCAGGCGGATTCCAATACTTCGTAACGCAATCCCAGTTTGTTCATTTGCGCTTTGTCGTTTTTCATTCGCATGATCGCTTTGTGGTGACAATGCCCCTGCACGATTGCATCTCGTTCCAATCTGGGCGGTGAAAAGGCCGGTGCATACTTTTCCAAAAATTCGGCCAGAGTCAGCGCCAGCGCGGACAACTTTCGTGCATCGTCTCGCTTCGGAAGCAAATCGATTAGCTCGTCGCGAAACACCGAGCAGCAGCTTGGCTCCAAAACGATTACTGGAATTCCTTGTGCAATCGGCTCGCGCAAGGCCGTCAGAATCTTTTCGAGGTAAGCTCGCGCCATATCCAGGAATCCGTGGTCGTAGAGCGGCCGACCGCAACACAAACGAATTTCGGGAATCGTCACGGAAAATCCGGCCGCCTCGAGCACCTCGACCGCCGCGTTTAAAGTCTCCGGCCGAAAATTGTTGTTGAATGTGTCCGTCCACAGCATCACCGGTTTCTTTCCGGCGTCGCTCTGCGGACGTCTGGAGAACGCCGCACGAAATGTTTTTCGCGCAAAGGGGGGAAGGGTGCGCTCGCTCGCGATCCCAACCCATTTCTTTATCAATGTGCCTGCCATCGGCAGCCGGAGGAATCCATTTGCAATTCGCGGCGCGATTGCGGCCGCTGCCGCCCACTTATCGATCCACCCAAAAACGAAAGCGCGCACCGGTCGCATTCGCCCTTCCCAATAGTGCGAAAGAAACTCCGCCTTGTACGTCGCCACGTCCACGTTCACCGGACAATCGCCCTTGCATCCTTTGCACGCCAAACAAAGGTCCAGAGCTTCCTTCACTTCTTCGCTTTTCCAGCCGCCGGTCAGCACTTCGCCGCGCGTCAACTCCCAAAGCAGGTGCGCACGCCCGCGCGTCGAATGTTTTTCTTCGCGCGTTACCATAAAACTGGGACACATCGTGTCTTGCTCGCCTTGCCCCGACGCGCGACGGCATTTGCCAACGCCCACGCAACGCTCGACTGCCTGCGAGAAATCGCCGCCGTCCTGGGCGAAGGAAAAATGCGTCGCCACCATCTGCCCTTTCGTCGGCACGGCCAATCGCAAGTTTTCATCGATCCGGTACGGCTCCACGACCTTGCCCGGATTCATTTTTCCGTCCGGATCCCAGATTGCCTTGAACTCGCAAAACGCCTGCACGAGGTCGGCGCCAAACATTTTCGGCAGATATTCCGCCCGCGCCTGACCATCACCATGTTCACCGGAAAGCGACCCGCCATATTGCACGCACAAGTCGGTGGCATCTTCCATAAACTCGCGCCACTTTTTTACGCCGACGGCCGTGGCCAAATCAAAATTCACCCGGCTGTGCACGCATCCGTGGCCAAAGTGGCCGTACATCGAGGCCTTGTAATTGAATTTCTCGTAAAGCGCCTGCAAATCGCGCAGATACGGCCCCAATTTTTCTGGCGCCACCGCCGAGTCTTCCCAACCTTCCCAGCTTGGGTCTTCTCCCGGCACATACGAATTCGCGCCCAGCCCCGATTCGCGAAGCGTCCAAACTTTCCGCTGCTCGCCCGGGTCCAAGAGCAATCGCGAGGTCACGCGTTGTTTCGCCTCCACCGCGTGCAAAAACGCGCGAGCCTTTTCTTCCGCCTCCGCTGTTTCTTTGCCGCCAAATTCCACCAGCAACCACCCGCCGCCTTTCGGCAACAGCGGCAAATATTCCGCTTGTAGCAAACCCTTCTTCAAAATGTTGCGCGTCGTGACACTGTCGAATCCTTCGAGCCCAATCGGCCCAAAGGGAAGCACTTCGGCGGTATGGTCTGCCGCCGCAAAAATATCCGAATACCCGAGGACGACCAGCGCGCGCGCGAGCTGTCCTTCAACCAGCCTCACCTTCGCCTCGAGCACCGTCACGCAAGTCGATTCCGTGCCCACCAGCGCGCGCGCCAAATTGAAGTTTCCTCGCGCGTCGGGAAGCAATTCATCCAGGTTGTATCCGGAAACACGCCGCGGAATTTTTGCATATCGCTCGCGAATCAAACTTTCATACTTCGCGCGCAGCGCGGAAAGTTTCCGGTAAATTTCGCCCTCGCGCCCGCTCAATGAGACTTTCGCTTCCAACTCGCTTTGCGTCGTCGGCCCAACCCTCATTTTTGTACCGTCGTAGAGCAAAATTTCCAGTTCCAGCACGTTGTCGACGGTTTTTCCGGCCATCTGTGAATGCACGCCGCATGAATTGTTGCCAATCATTCCGCCGAACGTGCAATGGGTGTGCGTTGCCGGGTCCGGCCCCCACGTCAAGCCGAACTCCGCCGCGGCATCGCGCAATTGATCGCACACGACGCCGGGCTGCACTCGCGCAAAACGTTCGGCCGCGTTGATTTCTAGAATGTGATTGATGTGCCGCGTCCAGTCCAGCACGACGGCGGCATTGCAGCACTGACCGGCCAAACTTGTGCCGGCGCCACGCGAAAAAAGCGGCACTCCATATGCGCGGCACACACCGATGGCTGCGGCCACGTCCTCAATTGACTTCGGAACCACCACGCCTAACGGCACTTGCCGGTAGTTCGATCCATCCATTGCGTAGAGCGCTCTGGCGCCGGCGTCGAACGCCACCTCGCCCTGCACTACGCTTCTCAGTTCTTCCGCAACGCGCGATAGGTCCATGGAAACTCTGCCGCCCTGAATCGGCAAAAAGAGTGTACTCCAGGCGTCTCGATTGGCCTCTGGCGCTTGTGTTTACCGGGCGCACAAAATCTTCACTACACATCTTGGCAATTCTTTAGGCGCTGCCGCGCACGCTAGCCCGGATCAAGCTTTGGCTTGGTTGGCCAAAACCGATTTATTTCCTTGCGCGCCATGATGCTGCCCGTTCGTTCCCGTGGGAGAATCTCGCGTCAATGTGTCGGAATTGAAACTTGCGCTCGACTCCGCCGACTGTGGGAATGGGGCTTGCTTGTCGCGGGGAAAGAGTCTGTTCGACGAAGAGTCCACTTGTTTTATTGAAACCAATGGATGCCAGTGTGAACGCGCGGGGAATGCTCTCGATTACTCCGCTTCTTCTTTTTTCTCTTTTGGCGGCTGAAAACGGTACCCTACCCACGGTTCCGTCAAGATAAATTTGGGTTTTGCGGGGTCCGCCTCAATCTTTTTCCGCAGTTGATTCACCATCACCCGCAGATACTCGGGCTCGTCGCCGTAGTCCGGTCCCCACACCGTTTGCAACAATCTTCGGTGCGTCAGCGGTTTCCCCGCGCTCGCCACCAGTTGGCGGAGCAATTCGAATTCCTTGGGTGTCAGGTGTACTTCTTTTCCGCCCGCCGTCACTTGCCGCGTCTCAAAATCCACACTCAGCGTTTTTGATTCGAAGCTCGTCAACTTGGATTGCGCGCCGCGCCGCCGCAGCGCCGCTCGCAACCGCGCGAGGAGTTCCTGCATGCCGAAGGGTTTTACGACGTAGTCGTCCGCGCCGGCGTCGAGCGCCATCACCTTGTCGCGCTCTGCATTCCGCACGGTTAGCATCAGGATCGGCACGTCCGAGTGCCGCCGAATTTCGTGGCACGTTTCGAGTCCCGTCATGCCCGGCATATTCACATCGAGCAAAATGGCGTCCGGGGGCGACGTTCGAATCAAACTAAGCGCCTCTTCTCCCGTGCCCGCTTCAAAAATGGTGTAGCCCTCCGCGGAAAGCGCCGTACGGAGGACGCGCCGCACCTGCTGCGCGTCGTCTACAATCAAAACCTTTGCGCTGGTCATCGCGATTCTCCTGCCGTGCGCACAATCGGCAACGTAAACGAAAAGACCGATCCGTGCCCCAGCTGGCTCGTCACGCCGATCGATCCTCCATGCGCTTCCACGATCGCTCGCGCAATTGAGAGTCCCATTCCCGTTCCTTGCGCCACCGCTCGCTGCTCCTTGCCGCGGTAAAATTTGTCGAAAATCAATCCCTGCTCCAAACCGTCAATCCCCGGCCCCTGGTCGGAGACGGAAAGCGACACGAAGTTTCCCGCGCTCTCGGCGCTTACCACGACCGGCCTGTTTTTCTCCGAGTAAAGATTCGCATTGTCCAGCAGCTGCACCAGAACTTCTTTGGCGCGCGAAAGATCCGCGCGGAGCTTCGGGAGTCCCTTTTGAACCTTCACTTTCACTTCGCGCTCACCCAGAGCGTGTTTGCAGTCTTCCATCGCCGCATCGATCAATTCGGCCACATCGACGGGTTCGTACACCAACACCACTTCTCCCGCCTCAAGCCGCGCCATCTCCGAGGCTTCTTCGATCAAGCGATTCAACCGGTCGCACTCTTCATCCATGATTTGCAGCAATTCCTGGCCTTGTTCCGCTCGCGGTGGCCGGTCGGAGAGGAGCGAAGTGACCGACGCTTTGATCGACGTGAGCGGCGTGCGAAAATTGTGCGTAATGGAATCGAGCAGCGCGGACTTCAGCCGCTCGCTCTGCCGGTCCGCTTCGGTTTTGCTCAATTGTTCGACGGCGCGTGCCCGTTCAATTGCGATTCCGAGCAACGTGCCCACGGCCTCAAGAGTTTGCCGGGTCAGGCGCGCGCCGGAAACGCCGAAGCTTCCAATTGACCGCATGCCCAGCCGAATGGGCGCAAAACTGAAACTGTTCGCAGCGTCGATTGCCGGTTCTTCCCGTTCGAAGGTCGCCCGCAATTGCTCCTCTTCCAGCTGCAGCGTTCCGTGGCCTGACCGGTAAAATTTTTGCTTTTCCGCAAGGAAAACGCTTGCCGCGCCCGCTTCGAACGACTCCACAATGTGATTGGGAATCGCGTTCAGCAGTTGAATCACGTTGCCTTCGCCCAGCAGTTTCTGGCTGAACGTATACAACTGCTCGATCTCGATTCGCCGCCGGTGGGCCACGTCGGCTTCTTTTCGAATGCGGCTGGACAACTGGCTTCCCATGATCGCCGTCATCAAAAATGCCGCGAGCGCCACCCAATTCTGCGGGTCGGCCACCGTCAAACGGCCGATCGGCGGAAGGAAAAAATAGTTGAACGCTAGCATCGCCGCCACGGACATCAACGCCGAGACCGCCATCCCCCAGGCCGCGGAAACTGCTAAAATCGCCATCAGCAGGGACAGCGCGACCGTGGTTTGATTTACGTGGAGATTTGTTTTTCGGTAAAACGCGGTGATGGCGGCGACGATCAGCAATGCCGCAATGGTTCGTGGAATGCGTTGCCGGGCGTTTCGCTGCATGCTGCAAGTCTATCGCAGTCGCGGCGCGACTTCGATTTGCGAATAG
>DATGEI010000064.1:0-13372 GCA_035310365.1 Candidatus Acidiferrum sp. | reverse complement strand
GCCATGATCCGTTGCCGCCGCTGGGAGAATTTTTCGCGCGCTCTCGATTCTTCTTATGCTGCCGCCGCTCGCGCGCCGCAAAAAATTTCCGCGCCGGGCGAAGGCGCGTACGAGGAAGGCGACTGAGCATGACGACGCTCGTCACCGGCGCATCGGGCTTTCTTGGCAGCCACGTCACGCGACAACTTGTCGCGCGCGGCGAAACCGTTCGGGTGCTTTTGCGCGCGTCCAGCAACAATCGCGCGATCGCCGATCTTCCGCTCGAATACGTCACGGGCGATTTGCGCGATTCCGCTTCGCTCGCTCGCGCGCTTGCCGGTGTCGCCCGCGTTTTTCACGTTGCCGCCGATTACCGCCTCTGGGCCAGGCGCAAGCAGGAGATTTACGATTCGAACGTCGGCGGCACGAAAAATTTGCTCGACGCCGCCAGGCGCGCCGGCGTCTCGCAATTCATTTACACCAGCACCGTCGCCACCATCGCCGTCGATCGTCCCGAGCATCCCAACGAATTCACCGACGCCAAACTCGAAGAGATGATCGGCCATTACAAACGTTCGAAGTGGCAAGCCGAGCGCGAAGTTCTCGACGCCGCGAAACAAGGCTTTCCGGCGATCGTGGCCATGCCCACAACGCCCGTCGGCCCGTGGGATTGGAAACCCACGCCCACCGGAAAAATCATTTTGGATTTTCTGAACGGCAAAATGCCCGGCTACGTCGAAACCGGCCTGAATTTTGTCGGCGTCGAAGAATGCGCCGCGGGTCACCTGCTCGTTTCCGAAAAAGGCAAAATCGGCGAACGCTATCTGCTCGGCGCGGAAAACCTCACGCTCAAGGAAGTTCTCGATACGCTCGCACGGATTACAGGCCTCGCTGCGCCGAAACTGAAAATCCCGCACGGCCTCGCATTGGGTGTAGCCTATGCCAATACGGCATTTTCGCGACTGCTTGGCCGCGAGCCCGGCATTCCCGTGGAAGGCGTGAAAATCGCGCAACACATGATGTTTGTGAACGCCGCGCGTGCAAAAAAAGAACTTGGCTTCCAGCCGGGTTCGGTCACCGCGGCGTTCGAGCGCGCCGTCCGCTGGTACGCCGACAACGGCTACGTTTCGCCACGCCGCGCAAAAAAAATCGCCGCGCAGCGAGCCGCATAAAATGCGCATCCTCGTCACCTTCGCCGTCGAAGCCGAATTCGCCCCGTGGCGAAAACTGCGGAATCTTGAGCCGTCCACAATTTCCGGTTTTCGAATCCACAAAGCGGAAATAGGCCGCGCCCAGGTGGATTTTGTCGTGACCGGGATGGGAGTTGATAACGCATACCGTATAACCGATGCCGTTATGACCGAGCCTTATCAATTTTGCATTACCAGTGGATTCGCGGGTTCGCTTAAAGAGGCTCATGCTATTGGCGATATTCTTGCCGCGGATGCGGTGCAGCTGCTCGGTAGTTCAAAAACTCACACTTGCAGTCGGAATTTGGTTTTCGCCGCACGACAAGATGGCGCCGCCGAAGTATCGCTTTTTTTGACCGCAGATCACGTGGTGCGAACGGTCGAGGAAAAGAAACAACTACAGCCGTTCGCAGATGCCGTCGAAATGGAAAGCTTTGGAGTGTTATCCGCGGCCAAAGTTCACAAAGTTCCCGGAGTTGCGATTCGGGTTATTTCGGATTCCGCCACACACGATTTGCCGGCGGTCGTGAACACCGCCGTTGATGAATTCGGGCGCGTTAGCGTCAAAGGGATCGTTCGTTACATTGCCCGCCATCCGTTGCAATTGCCGGCTCTTGTCCGGCTCGGTAGGGACAGCAAAACCGCCGCCGAAGCCCTCGCACATTTTCTAGAGGCATATATCAAGAAGCTTTCATTTTTTACTCATGGCCGGCCGCCGGAAGAATTAAGGGAGGTTGCCGCCCGATGACTTCTAGTCCCATGATGACCGGCTCGCTTCAAGTGCTCGGCCCCGTCCCCAAAACCATGCGTGCCGGCGTTTACCGCGAAAAGGGAATCGTCCGCGTCGAAGAGGTCCCCGTCCCGGAAGTCGGCGAACGCGAGCTCCTCATCAAAGTCGCCACGTGCGGCATTTGCGGCACGGACATTAAGAAAATTTTCCAGCGGTACGTTGAGCCGCCGCAAATCCTTGGCCACGAACTTGCCGGTACCGTCGTCGCCGTCGGCCCTGGCATGAAGAAATTCAAACCCGGCGATCGCGTGATGAGTTTTCATCACATCCCCTGCGGCACTTGTTTTTACTGCGAGCGCCGCTCTTTCTCGCAATGCAAGCAGTACAAGACCACCGGCCTCACCGCCGGCTTCACGCCCAATGGCGGCGGCTTCGCCGAATATGTGAAAGCCATGCCGTGGGTCGCCGAACGCGGCGTCGTCTCTCTTCCCGACAACGTCACGTTCGAAGAAGCCACCTTCATCGAGCCGATCAACACGATCTACAAAGCTGTACAAAAAGCCCGCATCGCTTCTGGCGAAAACGTTCTCGTTGCCGGCTGCGGCCCCATCGGTTTGCAACTTCTTATGGTCGCCAAGCTCTTCGGCGCGCATCTAATCACCAGCGACCCGATGGCCGAACGCCGCGCCAAAAGCCTTACGTTGGGAGCAAGCGAGTCTTTTGACCCCACCAGTGGTAAGCTTGTGGAACAGGTTAAGGCCCGGACGGAGGGCCGTGGCGTGGATGCGGTTTTGGTCGCCGTTGCGCATCCCGCCGTTGTTACAGAATCTCTTGCGGCGGCCCGGCCCGGTGGAAGAGTACTTCTATTCGCAGCAAACGATCCGGTCACGCGGATTGAATTTCCCGCGGCGGCGGTCGGTATCGACGAGAAGGAAATTCTGGGCAGCTACAGTGCGGCGGTGGACATTCAGGCGGAAGCCGCGGCGCTGGTGCTGCAGAAGAAACTCCCCGTCATGGATATCGTTACCCACCGTTTTCCGCTGGATACTATTCAAGAAGCGCTCGAGCTGGCGGCTCGTCCCACGGCGCAGTCGCTCAAAATTTTGATAACACACGCATGAAAAGTTCTACGCAAAAAAAGATCGAAGCCGCCTTTGACGAAGTCGTCGCCATCGCGCGGCGCGTCCTGCCGCAGAAAATGACCGCGGCGGTTTTGTACGGCAGCGAAGATCTCCGCATCGAACAGGTGGATGTGCCCAGCGTGGCCGCCGACGAAGTTCTTCTTCGCGTGCGCCTCGCGCTCACCGATGGCACCGACCTCAAGGTCTGGAAGCGCGGCTACCACGCCAAAATGATTCAGCCGCCCGCCGTTTTCGGCCACGAAGTCGTTGGCGACATCGTCGCCGTCGGAAAGCGCGTCGACCAGAAGTGGCGCCTCGGCACGCGCGTCATCGCCGCCAATTCCGCTCCGTGTCTGCGTTGCTACCACTGCCGCCGTGGCCAGGAAAATCTTTGCGAAGATTTGCTCTTCAACAATGGCGCGTACGCCGAATACATGCGCATCCCCGCCCGCATCGTCATGGAGAACATGCTCGAAGTTCCGCACTCCGTGGACGATCAAAGCGCCGCCCTCGTTGAGCCGCTCGCTTGCGTCCTCCGCGGCATTCACGAAATGGAATTGCGCACGGGAGATACCGCCGTCGTTATCGGCTGCGGCCCGATCGGGCTCAAGTACGTTCGCATGCTCACGCGCCGCGGCATTCGCGTCGTCGCGCTCGCTCGCCGCGCCGCGCCGCTCGATGTTGCGCGCCGCCTTGGCGCCATCGCCACGATCAACGTCACGGAAACGAAAGACGTTCCCGCCGCCGTCAAGGCGCTCACCGACGAGTCGCGCGGCGCCGACGCCGTTGTCGAAGCCGCCGGCAATCCCGCCGCCTGGGAATTGGCGCTCTCGATGGTTCGCCGCGGCGGAGTCGTCAATTTTTTCAGCGGCCTGCCCAGCGGCAGCAAAGTCGAAATCGAGCCGGCGCTCATTCATTATTCGGAAATTCGCCTCATCTCGCCGTTCCATCACACGCCGCGTTTCATCCGCGAAGCGCTCGAAGCCGTCAAGCGCGGCGACATTTCCGCGCAGGATTTCGTTACCGAAGAGATCGGCCTCGCCGATCTTCCGCAAGCTTTCGAACGCATGAAAGCCCGCAGCGGCGAAATCAAAGTCGCCGTCCGTCCGTAATTTGTAGTATGGCTGCCTAACGCGGCGTTTACATTTTTCAACGTTAGCTAGGTCTAGCACCTTTGCTCGGTGGCCTTCCCGTGATTACACTTCGTGAGTGGGTTGTAAAGCAATTCGAAGCACTCCACGACGCTCCAGTCGTTTACTTAGGTGTTTGTATGTGGATGGCTGGACTATTAGGGTTTACACCGATACTCCTACCGTTATGGTTTAAGGTTTTCGATCGCAATGGCCTACTGGCAGCCGGTGTGTCCTTCTGGGCCGGACTAGGTGTTGCGGTAATTGGATCAAAGTTGCACAAATCAAAGAGAAAGGAGTGAAGTTGTGACGGGTAAACGCAAAGGCGTTAAAGTGCGTTGCAAGATTTGCGATGAGGATTTTCTTTTGAATGTTTCGGAAACGGTAATTCATGCCGCAAATTTGGCAACGGTAACTTGTCCATACTGTAAGAAAGAATTCCAGATGCCAGCTATCGACTTGCTTGTTAAGCCCACTACCGAAGACTTAGATTAGGACGCTACTTTTCAGTTTGGTTGCCTGCATTTTTCCCCAAACAACGATATCCTTTTCTTCTGATGCTTCGTCCCGGTGAACTCGAAATCGCCGCAAACGCCCCGCCCGCGGGGTGCTCGCCGGAAACCGCGCAGAAGTTCACCAAATGGCTCGCCACGCATCACTACGAAAATTTCAACGTCGTCTCCTGGCTCCTGCCGAAAGAACTTCATCAACATTTTTACAACGTCTACGCCTACTGCCGCTGGGCCGACGACCTTGGCGACGAAATTCCCGACGCCGCGCGCGCACTCGAACTTCTCGACTGGTGGGAGCGCGAGCTCGATCTCTGTTATGAAGGTAAGCCATGGCATGCGATTTTCATCGCGCTTGGCGAAACGATTCGCGAAAAAAATATCCCCAAGCAGCCCTTCGCCGATCTACTGAAAGCCTTCCGCCAGGATCAAACCACCAAGCGTTATCAAACTTGGGACGAGATGATCGGCTACTGCCTCAATTCCGCGAATCCCGTCGGCCGTCTCGTGCTTTATCTTTGCGGTTACCGCGACGCGCAGCGTCAAAAGCTTTCCGATGCGACTTGCACGGCGCTGCAGCTTGCCAACTTCTGGCAGGACGTTTCGCGCGATCTCGAAAAAGGCCGCATCTATATTCCGCTCGATGTGGCCGCGCAACACGGCGTCGGCGAAAACGAAATCGTCGCGCGCCAGTTCAGCGATCGCTACGTTTCGCTGATGAAAGATCTCATCGCTCGTACGCGCCAGCTTTTCGCCGAAGGCGATACGCTCGCAAAAATGGTCGACGGGCGCCTCCGTATCGACCTTGAAATGTTCAGCCGCGGCGGCCTCGCTGTTCTCGACGCCATCGAAGCGCGAGGCTACGACACGCTCAACCATCGCCCCTCGATTGGCAAAGGCAAACAGGCGCGCCTACTCGGGCGTGTTCTCCTTTCGCAACTATTCAATAAATCTTCGCGCCGGAAACATGATGCGCACTCGTCCCATCGCGC
Organism: Candidatus Acidiferrum sp.; assembly: GCA_035310365.1. Classification (GTDB taxonomy): domain Bacteria; phylum Acidobacteriota; class Terriglobia; order Acidiferrales; family UBA7541; genus Acidiferrum. The sequence continues at coordinate 7,721 of DATGEI010000064.1, read as the reverse complement.
GGCCGCACTGCCCGAACTGGTTCCATCGAACTGGGTTTCCGACTCCTATGACAATTGTCACGCCATCGCGCGCTCCGCGCACAGCAGCTTTTATCCCGCGTTTTTCCTTCTCCCCAAACCGAAACGCGACGGTATCGTCGCCCTCTACGCTTTCATGCGTCTCGTGGACGATGTCGCCGACGAAGGCCACGATCTCGCCGCCAAACAACGCGGCCTCGCCAAATGGCGTGCCGCCCTCGACGAATTTGTCACCGGATTCTCTCAACTAATAGATGGCAACACAGCGCTCAACCGGTCCGATTCATATCCAAAGCACGCCGCCGAAACTCTTCCCGCGCTCGTGGACACGATTGATCGCTACAAAATGCCCACGCGCTATCTCCACGATCTCATCTCCGGCGCCGAAATGGATCTAACCATCCAGTCCTACCCGACCTTCGATCGCCTCCGCGAATATTGTTATCGCGTCGCCGGCACCGTCGGCCTCACCTGCACGCACATTTTCGGTTTCAGCGATCCGCGCGCGCTCGACCTTGCGGAAAAACTCGGCCTCGCCTTTCAGCTCACGAACATCATTCGCGACGTTCACGAAGATTTTTTACTTGGCAGAGTCTATATTCCGGACGAGGACCTTGTCCGTTACAGCGTCTCGCCCGAAGACTTCGGCCGCAGCGAAGCCACGCTCGGCGTGCGCGAACTTCTTCGCTTTGAAGCCGAACGCGCGTGGCAAAATTACGAAGAAGGCGCCGAACTTCTCGATCTGGTCGACGCCGACAGCCGCGGCACGCTCTGGCTCCTCGTTCACACCTATTCCGCGCTCCTCGCGCGCATCGAGTCGCTCGATTTTGCCGTATTCAGGGAACGCGTCCGTCTCGGAAAGCCGGAAAAAATTCTGTCCATCGCTCGCGCTCGATTCGGGCGCCACACAAGGGAAAATGTCCTCGAAAAACGTGATCGTGATCGGCGGCGGGCTGGCGGGTCTGGCGGCCGGCGTCGCGCTGGCTGAATCCGGCTGGCAAGTAAAACTTTTTGAACTGCGGCCCTTTCTCGGCGGCCGCGCCACTTCCTTCGTTCTCCCCAGCGGCGAACACGTGGACAATTGCCAGCACGTCACGCTCGGCTGCTGCACCAATCTCGACGATTTTTACCGCCGCGTCGGCTCCGCCGGCAAGGTAAAATTCTTCGACCGCCTCTTTTTTCTCGATCCGCAAGGCCGCAGCGGCGCAATGCAAGCCGGAATCCTTCCCGCGCCGTTTCACATGATGGGCTCCTTCGCCACCTTTGCGCCGCTCTCGCTCGGCGACAAACTTTCCATCGCCCGCGCCATGATGCGAATTTTGTTCACCGCCGGAAAACCAAAAGAAGCGGATACACCCGCGGGAATCTCCATGCTCGATTGGCTCAAGAACCAGAAGCAAACCCCGCGCGCCATCGAGCGCTTTTGGCGCGTCGTCCTCGTCAGCGCGCTCGACGAGGAACTCGACCGCACCGACGCGCGCTTCGGCATTGACGTTTTCTGGAAAGCGTTTCTTTCCAATCGCACCGGCTACCGCATGGGCGTTCCCGCCGTTCCGCTCGCCGAACTTTACGACGGCTGCCGCATCGCCATCGAAAAAAAAGGCGGGGAAGTCGCGCTTCGTGCGCCGGTCCGCGGCGTTCGCATGGAAAACGGCGCCATCGCCGCGGTTCAGTTCGATAATGGCCGCGAAGAATCGGCCGACGCTTACGTTTTCGCTTTGCCGCACACCGCGCTGGCAAGTTTGCTTCCGCCGGAAATCCAATCCGCCAATCCCGCGCTCAGTTCGCTCGAAAAAATCAAAGTTTCGCCCATCACCGGCGTCCACTTCTGGTTCGATCGCGAAATCACGCGAGAGCCGTTTATCACGCTCCTCGACACCAATGTCCAATGGGTCTTCAACAAAACCGCGCTTTACTCGACCGCCGCCGCGGTTGTCATCCCGAGCGCAGCGAGGGATCTGCTTTTGCATCCGGCCGAGCAAACAGCGGATTCCTCGGGCCAACTTCGCCCTCGGAATGACAAGCAAAGCGAAATCGCCGCGAGGTCCAGCGGCCAATATCTTCAGCTCGTCATCAGCGCCTCTTACGACCTGCTCAAAAAATCGCGCGAAGAAATCATCGATCTCTGCCTCAAGGAAATTCGCCAGGCGCTTCCCGCCGCGCGCGAAGCCCAGCTCGTCAAAGCCACCGTCATCAAAGAAGCCTCCGCCACGTTTTCTCCCGAACCCGGCGTCGACCGTTTCCGCCCCGCGCAATCCACCAACACGCCCGGCCTCTTCCTCGCCGGCGATTGGACCGCCACCGGCTGGCCCGCCACCATGGAAGGCGCCGTCCGCAGCGGCTACCTCGCCGCCGAAGCCGTCCTCCGCTCCGCCGGTTCCCCCGCCCAATTCCTCCAACCCGACCTGCCTGCAACAGGCCTCTCGCGCTTTTTCGCCTAGAGCACTCCAATTTCTTGAGGCATCTTTTTGCGATTCGTGTGTATAACCTGCCTAAGTCACCCATTTCCGACTAGACTATAACAATGATTACTAAAGAGAGCTCTCTCAATGCTGCGACTTTAGCCTTCAAGTATTGGTTTGGATTCGGTTTTTTGGGGACAGCTCTGTTTGTCTTTAATCGGGCGCATCCGCTCGGATCGGGAATTATTGGCGTTGTGTTGCTCATCCCGGGCCTCTTTTTTCTAAGTGTGGCTCGAATCAAGCTTCAAGGCACTAGCGTAAGGTATTTGCGACTATTTCGCTGGCATGAATTGCCATATTCGGAAATTGTGGATTGCGGCGAGTTTTGGGTTTACGGTTACGTTCGGTGCAGGCGTTTTGTTTTTCCTTGGGGCAGGATCTATTTCCTAAGGTCGCATTCAACCGAGAAACTATTCGGTTGGGATGAAGACATAATTGCCAACGTGCGGTTAAGAGCTCACATTTCCGACAGGTTTTGACGGCTTGCGACTTCACAATCGCAGAGAAGTCTCTCCCTCACCGTCATCCCCTCACACTCTCGATCCATCCGCGCATACTCCGCCGCATTCTCTTTCTTAAACTTCTCATACGCTTCCCGCGTCTCCCAAAAATCCAAAGTCAAATAAACCCGCTCGCGCTCCACATCTTTCACCAGCCGCGTCCCGCAATGCGCCGCATCCCGCGCAAACAATCTCGCCCACGCCCCTTCCGCCCCATATACCTTCTCAAACTTTTCTTCACTTCCCGGCTTGACTTCGAACTCCCATAGCGCTACAAACAATGTTGTCTCATCTCCTGTACTTGGCTGCTGGCAAACCCACTTTGATACCCCTCTGAAGTCGCTTGCCGCGCCGAGTGTAGCAATCCGATTGGATACTAACCAGAGTGTGTTGTGTTTGCCCGATAGTGTGAGCTTTAGTAGTTGCCGCCCGCCCGGACGGTAAGACGGAGGCGTACGTGGACCGTAAGTATGGCCATCGCGGCTATCGCGATGGCGAAAAGCAGGACAAAAAAGAGCATCGTCATCAGGACAAAAAGCCGCCGCAGGGCGGCCCGCGCGGCCAGAACGATCATCTCGGCCCGCGCACCCCGCGCATGGTCGGCACCGTCACCCGCGCGCGCTGCTCCAACTGCGGCGCCGTCCTCACCCCCGGCTTCGACCCCAACGGCCAGTGTCCCAAGTGCAAGCTCGAACTCCATTGCTGCAAGCAATGCCGCTTTTTCGATTCCGGCGCCCAATTTGAATGTACGCAGCCCGTCCCCGATCGCATTTCGCCCAAAGACGGCAAAAACACCTGCACGTTTTACGAATTTCGCACCACCGTGGAAAAAGACACCGCGCCGACAACTTACTCCCAGCCCGCGCAACAAGCTGCCATCGCCGAAGCCGCCGCTCCTTCGCGCCCTCTCGATGCCCGCCAGGCCTTCGAAAATCTTTTTAAGAAGTAGCCAATCGATCGCCGCGCCGCGCGTGTCTTTCCGCCCACTCTCTGTTATCTTGTCCGCGCAACTCATCTACCGACCTCGGAAAGGGAACTCGTGACGAACGGCTCCGGCACGCCTCAACCCTCTTCCAATCGCCTCGCCAAAATTTTTACCGACGTCCAATTCTGGGTTCCCGTCGCCGTCCTCCTCGCCGGCCTTTTCCTCCTCGAATGGATCCGCTAAAAATGTCCGCTCCGCCAACCTTTGAGTCGCCTCAGCCTTCCCGCTCCCGCTCTCTCGAGCTCCTCGGCATTTTCTCCGGCCTCACCGCCGGAGCCTGGCTCGGCGCCGCCGAAGCTCCCACCAAACTCGTCACGCTCGGCCTTTCTCCAATGGTCATCTCGCTCGTCATGGTCGTCGGCGTCTTTCTCGCGCGATGGAGTCTTCCCGCCCTCATCCTCGGCGCCAGCTCGATCCGCGCCGACGCTCGCCGCGCTCCGCATCTCATAATTTGGGCCATTCTCGCCGGTTGCCTTTGGGCCGTCGCCAACACGCTCACCGTGTACGCCATTCGCGATATCGGCCTCAGCATCGCGTTTCCTCTCTGGAATTCCAATTCGCTCCTCGGCATCCTTTGGGGTTTTCTTTTTTTCAATGAGCTTCGCGGCGCCGGCCTCACCCGTTGGCTCGGCGTCCTCGGCGGCACGCTCGTCATGTGCGTCGGCGCCGCCATTCTCGCCGTCGCTTCTTCCGGCGCGCACGCGGCCGGAGAGAATCCCGCGCACGGCGTCCTCGCCGCTCTCGGCGCCGGCGTTCTCTGGGGCACCATGTACATCCCCTATCGCAAAGCGTATCTCTCTGGCATGAACCCGCTCAGCTTCGTCACCTTCTTCACCATCGGTGAACTCGGCATGATGTCCGCGCTCTCCTTCGGCACGCTTGGCGCGCAAACTCTTTTCGCGCAACTCACTTCCGCGCGCGGCGTCATCTTCTGGCTCATGCTCGGCGGTTTCATCTGGGTCATCGGCGACCTCTTCCAGCAGTACGCCGCAAAATACGTCGGCATCAGCCGCGGCATTCCGCTTTCCAACACCAATCAACTTTGGGGATTACTTTGGGGCGTGCTCGTCTTCGGCGAACTCCACGGCCGCAGCTCGACGACATACGCGCAAGTCATCGGCGGCTCGCTGCTCATGATTTTCGGCGTCGCCGCCATCGCGCTCTCCAGCGCTTCTCCGAAAGAAAGCGCGCAGTGGCGCGCCGCCGCCCGCCGCGAATCCAATCGCTATGCGCTTTCCGCCGAATTCGTCGAAGCTCGCATGGACGGCCGCCAATCCGCCGGCGAAGCCGCACCTTCGCGCGGCGCCCTCGATTGGCTTTTCGTCGCTCTCGCCACCGCCGTCTTCCTCTATTTCGCCACAATCGCGCGCGTGCCAAATATCCCCGCGCACTGGACTCCCGCAATCCTTCTCTCCATCATTTCTCTAATTCTCCTCGCCGCTTGCGGCCTCCGCCTCTGGCGCACCACTCGTTTCCAATGAGCGAGGCGTCTAAAGTCGATGTCGTGGGCCTCGGCCTCAACGCCACCGACACTCTCATCCCGCTCCGCGAATTTCCCGCGCGCGGCTCCAAAGTCGAATTCAATTCCGCCACCATTCTTCCCGGCGGCCAAGTTGCCAGCGCCATGATCGCTTGCCAATCCTGGGGCCTTCGCTCTCGCTACGTCGGAAAGTTCGGCGACGACTACGCCGCCGAGCTTCATCGCGCCGCATTCGATCGCGCCGGCGTTGAAGCGCATCTCTTCACCGCGACGAATTGCCCCAGCCATCAATCCTTCATCCTCATTGACGCCACAGGCGAACGCACCGTCCTTCGCCGACACGACGAACGCCTCGCCCTCCAACCCGCCGAACTTCGCCGCGAATGGATCGCCTCCGCTCGCGCCCTTCTGGTCGACGGCCACGACACCGCCGCCGCATCCCTCGCCGCCGAATGGGCTCGCGCCGCAAAAATTCCCGTCGTCGCCGATCTCGACGATCTCTACCCCGGCATCGACGCGCTTCTTCCCCACATCGATTTCCTCATCACCAGCCACGACATTCCCGGCCGCATCGCCGCCGAATCCGATCTCCAAAAATCTCTCGCGCTCGTCCAGAAAAAATTCGCCAACAAACTCACCGCCGCCACGCTCGGCCACAAAGGCGTTCTCGCCTTCGACGGCGCGCAATTTTTTTACTCGCCCGCATTCCAGGTTCACGTCGCGGACACAACCGGCGCCGGCGACATTTTCCACGCCGCCTTCCTCTACGCTCTTCTGCAAAATTGGCCCACGCCGCGCCAGCTCGAATTCGCCTGCGCCGCCGCCGCGCTCAATTGCACCGCCGTCGGCGCGCGCGGCGGCATTCGCCCCGTCGCCGAAATCGAAAAGCTCATCGCCGTTTGCCCGCGCCATCCTTCGGAGTACAATTTTTCCGAAACACAAAAGGGGACTCGCTCATGATTCGCGCCGCCACTCTTCTCGTCCTTCTCTCTCTCTTCGGTCCGCTCGCACGGCCTCAGTCGCCGCCCGTTAAAGACAATCCCGATCGCCAGGTCGTCATCACCATCGACGATCTTCCCGCCAGCGCCGCCCAGTCCATGTCCGCGCAGGAAATCACCGACATGACCACGCGCATCGTCGCCACGCTCAAGCAACGGCAAATTCCCGCCGTCGGTTTCGTCAACGAAAATAAACTTTACTTGCACACCGGCGAAGTTGACGCGCGCATCGCCACCCTCAATCAATGGCTCGACGCCGGCCTCGAACTCGGCAATCACGCCTTCTCGCATCCGTCCTTCAACAAAATCGGACTCAAGGATTTTGAAGAGTCCGTCATTCGCGGCGAAACCGTCACCAAAACTCTTCTCGCCCAGCACGGCAAGAAGATGCGCTACTTCCGCCATCCCTTTCTCGATGTCGGCCGCGATCTCCAGTCCCGCCGCGAACTCGAAGCATTTCTCGCAAGCCGCGGCTACACCATCGCGCCCGTCACGCTCGATCCCGAAGATTGGGCCTTCGCTCCCATTTACGACGCCGCCAAACGTTCCGGCGACGCCGCCCTCCAGCAGCAAGTCGCCGACGCGTTTCTCAAGTACGCCGACGAAGTTTTCGACTACTATGAGAAATTCTCGCGCGAACTTTTCGGCTATGAGCCGCCGCAGGTGATCCTGCTGCACGGCAACAATCTCGAAGCCGATCACCTCGCCGATCTGCTCGAAGTTCTCCGCAAGCGCGGCTATCGCTTCGTCTCACTCGAATCCGCGCTCAACGACAGCGCTTACAGCACGCCCAACACCTACGTCGGCGAACACGGCAACGGCTGGATCGAGCAATGGGCCATCAGCCTCGGTCGCATGCATCGCGGCGGCCCGCAATTCCCGCCGGAAATACAAAAACTCCGCCAAGCCCTTCCGCCGCCTCTCGCCAACGCGCCTGTACCCCCCGTTCTCTAACATTGTGCGAACGTACTTACCGCCGCCGTTTTTTTTGCCTGCCCACACCTGGTCGGGCCGCACTGCTTTTAAAAGGATTGGTATTTGGATGAAAACTGATAACTGAAGACTGAAAACTCAAAAAAAAAGAGGGCGCGTTGCCTTGCGGCTTCGCGCCCTTTGAAACTGTGTCGTACAGCTGTCCTGCTTCGCTGCCTAATCTACTCGTTCGTGTTCCAGCCGAAGCCTTCGCACTACCTTTCAATCCAGCTGCTGAGCGTCCTGCTCTGCGACTCTAGTTTTCACGGCACACGCTTCCCGTTTCGGTTTCCTCACCCTCTTCCT
>DATGEI010000063.1:0-49533 GCA_035310365.1 Candidatus Acidiferrum sp. | reverse complement strand
CCTTGCACCACGCGGGGTTTTCCGTGCCTCGTTTGTCTCCAAACGAGCGGTGGGCTCTTACCCCACCGTTTCACCCTTACCGCGGAATCAGCTTTCGCAGGCGTCTTGCAGGTTTCCCTGCTCGATGCCACCGTGCTCCATTCCACCGGCGGTTTATTTTCTGTGGCACTTTCCGTGAACCGCATCGCACGCATGACGTGCATTACGGCCCCCCTGGCGTTACCAGGCGCGTTGCCCATCGGTTCCCGACCTTGCTGACCGGAAACCTCGGTGTCCGGACTTTCCTCCCGTCCTCGCCTCGCAGCTCGGACCAGCGATCACCCGGCTCACCCGCTGAACCTAATTATACCTCGTCTTCCTAGTATCGTTTTCAAAGTTATGAAAGGCGAGGTCAATCGATCTTCCGATGCATCACCAGCGCATCAACAAATCCACGTGTAGGATGTTCGAACGCCCGCGGCAATTGCCCGACAATCCCAAAACCAAGGCTCAACCAAAGTTTCACCGCCCGCTCATTCGTCCTCACCACAAAATTAAACTGCATCGCGCGAAATCCACGCTCCTTCGCGCGCTGCAACGAGTGCAAGCACATCGCTCGCGCAATCCCTCGCCCCTGCGCCGCAGCCGACGTCACATAACCGCAATTCGCCACGTGCGCCCCACCGCCCTGCTGATTCGCCTTCAAAAAATACGTTCCCAGCACCTCCCCATTCTCTTCCCAAACGAATGTCTCTTTTTCCGCAGCAAACCAATATTCCAGCGCTTCTTCCCTGCCCATCTCGCGCGGCAGCGTATATGTTTCTCCGGCACGAATCATCGGCTCCAGAATCTCCCAAATCGCGTCACGGTCATTGCCGTTTGCTAGTCGGATAATCATGCGTTGCCCTTACTGAAATCACAGCCTACAATCTGCCTGATGAACACAAAGGAAGCAAAAGACTTTCTCGTTGAGCAAACCGCGCGACAAGCAGCAATTCAGGAAACTGCGCTCTCCGATCTCGAAACAAGAATGATGTATTTCACGGAGTCTGACGAGTCTTGCGTGAATCAGATCCAATTGAACGAGGAGTTCGAGGCTCAATACGATACGGCGGCGTACGAAGCAAAGATGGCCGGCCTCATGAAGAATGCTTACAGGCGGCTCAAAAAGGAAAATCCTGAGACGAGTCGCCACTGGGATGAAGCGATCAAAACACTATCGAAAAGAGACCACTACATCCTCGTTCTATGGAGCGCCTGTCCCCCGAGCGAACATCCCAGGCGCGACGCTTTCATTCAGATCGGAATTGGAGTCGCCATCGCGTTTCTTATTGCCGCAGTGATCGTGATCAAAGAGTTTTTGTCGAGCAAGTGAAAGCTATTTCAATCCCACCAGCTTCTCAAATCCCCCTTCATCCAAAATCGGCACACCCAATTCCTTCGCCTTCTCATATTTCGACCCCGGATCGGTCCCCACCACAACGTAATCCGTTTTCTTACTCACCGACCCAACAATCTTTCCGCCATGCTGTTTCACAATCTCTCCCGCCTCTTCCCGCGAACGATTCGCTAGCCCGCCCGTAAACACAAACGATTTTCCGCAGAGCTTGTTGCTCTTGACCTTCGTCTTCTCCGCCGTCGGCCGAACTCCCGCCTTCTCCAATTTCTTAATCAACTGCCGGTTCGCCGGCTCCGAGAAAAATTCCACAATGCTCGCCGCCACTTTCGGCCCCACTTCATTCACCTCTTCCAATTCTTCCTGCTTCGCCGCGGCAAGTTCATCCAGCGAAGAAAAATGTTCCGCCAGCAATTGTCCCGTCCTCTCGCCCACAAATTGCATTCCCAGCGCGTAAATCACGCGCGACAACGGATTTTTCTTGCTCGCCTCAATTTCATCCAACAAATTCTGCGCGGACTTCTCCGCCATCCGCTCCAGTCCCGCAACCTCCTCATGTTTCAATCTATAAAGATCGGCAAGGTCCTTCACAATTCCCTTCTCCACCAACTGGTCCACAATCTTTTCGCCCAGCCCATCAATATCCATCGCGTGCCGCCCCGCAAAATGCAGCAACGATTCCTTCCGCTTCGCCGGACACGCCGCATTCACGCACCGATACGCCACTTCCCCTTCCACCTTATGTATCTTGCTTCCGCATTCCGGGCACTCCTTCGGCATGCGAAACGCCTTCCGATTCTTTCCCTCTTTCACCACTTTCAGCACATGCGGAATCACTTCGCCCGCGCGTTCAATCAGCACCGTGTCGCCAATGTGCAGCCCCAGCCGCTCAATCTCATCCATGTTGTGGAGCGTGGATCGGCTGACAGTGACGCCTCCCACTTGCACCGGCTCCAGCGCCGCCAACGGCGTCAGCGTCCCCGTCCGCCCCACTTGCACGAAAATGTCGTTCACCACCGTCGTTTCCTGCCGCGCCGGATATTTGTACGCAATCGCCCATCGCGGCGATTTCGACGTGAATCCCAGCTCATACTGCACGCCAATCGAGTTCACCTTCACCACCACGCCGTCAATCTCGTACGGCAGCTTCTCCCGTTTCGCGTCCCAAGACTCGCAATACTTCACCACCGCTTCAATTCCTTCGCACAACTTCCAATCGTCCGAAGCGCGGAACCTCAATTGCTTCAATGCTTCGAGGGACTCCGAATGTTTGGGAAACGCCGGTTTGTCGCCGGCCAGCAGGTAGTACGCAAAAAAATCCAGTTTCCGTTGCGCCGTAATCGAAGGGTCGAGCACGCGCACCGACCCCGCCGCCGAATTCCGCGCATTCACAAAAATCTTTCCGCCAATCTGCTCCTGCTGCCGGTTCATCGCTTCAAACGCCTTGCGCGTCATGATCACTTCGCCGCGCACTTCAAAATCTCCCTTCAGCTTCGCCTTCTTCAGAACGCCTTCCTCAATCCGCAAAGGGATCGACCGTATCGTCTTGATATTCGGCGTCACGTCCTCGCCCGTCGTTCCGTCGCCGCGCGTAACGCCGCGCACCAGCACTCCATCCTCGTACAGCAGCGAAATGCTCAGCCCATCGAACTTGTGCTCCGCAATATACTCAATCTCCTCGCGGCCGATTCCTTCGCGCACTCGCCGGTCAAAATCGCGCAAAGCATCGAACGAAAATGCGTTGTCCAAGCTCAACATCTGCCGCGCATGCTTCACCGTCGTAAATCCTTCGCGCGGCGTCGCTCCCACGCGCACCGTCGGCGAATCCGGCGTCACCAACTCCGGATGCGCGGCTTCGATCTCTTTCAGCCGCGCCAGCATCTTGTCGTAAGCAGCATCCGAAATCTCCGGATCGTCCAGCACGTGATACCGGTATTCGTGATAGCGAAGCTTCTCGCGGAGTTCTTCCGCTTCTCGCTTGATTGTGGCAGGCGCAGCTTTGGCCATAGGTTCCTCTGCGGATCGGCAAGCAGTTTGAATCTTTTGAAGCCTCAAAAGCCAAGTCAAAAACTCAAATTGTTCCGCGTACCCCTTTTTATACACAACCGCTGCATCATTTCGCGTCATATTATATAGAATGAAGATTCAATTCGAGCGACTCGAAACGGGCGGGACTCAGGCAAAAATGCAAGCAACCTCCGAACTGCGCAACGCGCTGCTGATTCACAACCCCAACGCCGGTGGTGGCGGCAAAAGCCGCCGCAAAGAGCTGGATGTCGCGCGCAAAATCCTCGCCACCGGTGGCATCGAAGCCGATCTCGCCGAAACGGCCGGCCCCGGCGACGCAACCGAAATCGCCCTGCGCGCCGGCAACGAAGGCCGCCAACTCGTCATCGCCTGCGGCGGCGACGGCACCCTCAACGAAGTCGTCAACGGCCTCGCGCGCCAACAAAACGGCCATCGCGTCCCTCTCGCCCTTCTTCCCGGCGGCACCGCCAACATCCTGGCCAAGGAACTCACTCTTCCCTGGAATATTCCCCAGGCGGCGCATCGCCTCGTCCGCGGCACGGTTCGCGAAATCGCCCTCGGCCTCGCCACTCCCGTCCTCGAACCGGAAAAAGCGCGTTATTTTCTCAGCGTCGCCGGCGCCGGCCCCGATGGCCGCATCACCTACGCCGTCGATCTCGAACTAAAAGCAAAATTGGGCATCTTCGCTTACTGGTGGCAAGGCGCCCGCGAAGCCATCCTCTACAAATTTCCCCGCTTCAACGTCAAAACCGAACACCGATCGATCGAAGCCTCTCTCGTCATCGTCGGCCGCACAAAACATTACGGCGGCCCTTTCAAAATCACCACCGAAGCCGATCTCTACGAAGACCAATTCGAACTCGCCGTGCTCACCACGCAAAGCGGCCTCCGTTATCTCAGCTATCTTCCCACTCTCTGGTTCGGCGACCTCCGCAAAGTCGAAGGCATCCACTTCCTCAAAGCAAACACACTCCTCTGCCAACCCACCGAAGGCGAACCCGTCTACGCGCAAGTCGATGGTGAACCTCTCTCTCGTTTGCCCGTCGAATTCAAAATCGTTCCGCGCGCATTAAAGCTCCTCGTGCCCGAAGCGTTGCCAGCAAAATCTGCCGTCGGCGCGGCCTAAAAAAAAACCGTGGACCCGCTCACACATGGTCTCGCGTCCTTCGCTCTGAAGCGCGGATTTTTCCCCAAGGTCCCTCGCCCGGTCTTGATCTCCATGATCTTCGCCGGCACGCTCGCCGACCTCGATTGGCTCAGCACCCTTTTCGGCCCGTCCGCCTCTCTTTCCTGGAGCGCCGGCCCGCTCCATTCCATCGCCGGCGCCATCTTGATCGCCGTTTCGATCAGCATCGCGATTCGCACGTACGCAAAAAGCCGCGGCGTGATTCTCACAGGAATGGCGTGGTGGCTCGCACCCGTTTGCGCCGCCCTTCTTCACGTCGGCATGGACGCGCTGCTCTCCTCCGGCGTCAAATTATTTTGGCCAATTTCCGCAAAGCGCATCGCGCTCGATTGGATCCCTCATTTCGATCTTTGGATTTTACTTTTTCTTGTCGTGGGAATTTTTTTGCCGGAACTCTTCCGTCTCGTGAGCGACGAAATCGGCGCAAAATCTAAAAAACCGCGCGGCCAGGGCGGCGCAATCATGGCCTTCGTGCTCATCGCCGCCTACATCGTCCTTCGCGGCCTCCTCCACGGCAGCGCCACGATGGCGTTGCTCGAACGCTCCTACGCCGGCGAATCTCCGCAGAGAGCCGCCGCGTTCCCGGACTCAATCTCTCCGTTCCTTTGGCACGGCATCGTCGAAACCGAATCGGCGCTTCACTCCGTGCAGGTACCAACCGGTCCACGCGCAAATTTCGATCCGGAAAGCGCCGTGCACATCCACAAACCGGAGCCATCCGCCGTTCTGGACGCCGCTCAACAAACCAACGCGGCGCGAAATTTCCTCGCGGTTGCGCGGTTCCCCAAAGCCACCGTTCAGCCCGATTCCGAAGGTTTCTCCGTGGAACTGCGAGACGTAAAGTACGACGCGCTCGGCCAGGACTCCGCCGCCGTCTTCGCTCAAATTCATCTATCGGCGCAAGGCCAAATTACTTTCGCCCAACTCCAGTGGCAAAATCGCCCGCACAAAAATTAACCATCGCCGCGCGATTCTATTTCCGCGCCGTTTGCGCGGGTTCCTCTCGCAGGATCCGCCGAGACGCCACATAACTCGCCATCGCAAAAATCGCTAGGCCCGCCGCGATCGCCACCCAGTGCTGCGAAACAAATGGCATCGCGTTATCGCCATATTTCACCGCCAAATATCCCACGCCGAAATAACGAATCAAGCGCGCCAACGTGATCGCCGAGGCAAAGCTCACAATCGGTATTTCAAATACCCCCGCAGCCAGCACAAAAAACTTGAATGGCGTCGGCGGCGGAAGCAGCGCCGCCGTCAGCATGCCTCCGAAACCGTTCTTCTCCACCCAATTCCGAATCGCATCCGCTCGCGCGCCCGCCTTCTTGCGAAAAAATGCTTCGCCGCCCTTTCGCGCAATGAAGTACAGCAAAACGCAACCCAGCACCGATCCCAGCGTCGCCATTGACGCATACAGCGGCATTCGTCCGTGGTTTCGGATCGAAAACGTAATCAGCAGTCCGTCATTGATCACCGGAAACGGAATAAACGAAGAATCGAGAAACGAAATCAGAAAAAGTCCCGGCGCGCCAAGCGCCGTCGCAAAGGCCCCAATCTTCCCTTTCCACGTTTTCAACCAGGAAAACAAATATCCTCCCATTCAAGTCAAATGCGGCGGCTCAACGCCCCTCTTACACTCTCCGCTCCAAATCCGAGGGAGACCTTATCACCAACCCGCTCTGCTATCTGCTTTCTGTTCCCTTATCTCTTTGTCTTTATCTCTGTGTCCTCTGTGTTAATTCCTTCTTTCCTCGTTTCGTCGCACCCCGCCGTCCTCACAACACCGTCTGCACCGCCTCCACAATCACGTCATAGACCCGATGCAATTCCTCTGCCGAAATCACATACGGCGGCAGCACATACACCACATTTCCCAGCGGCCGCAACAGCACACCTCGCTCCAGAAAAAACCGGTACAACTTCGGCCTCATCGCCGAAAGATACCCCGCATCCTCCGTCCGCATCTCAATCGCGCCCATCGTCCCGATCTGCCTCGTCTCTCCCACCACTCCGAATTCCGCAAACTGCGCCAAACGCTCCGCATTGATCTTCGCAATCGCCGCAATCCGGTCAAACACCGGCTCCTCTTCAAATATCTGCAAACTCGCGTTCGCCGCCGCGCACGCCAGCGCATTCCCCGTATAAGAATGTCCGTGATAAAACGTGTGCATCCGGTCTTCGCTTCGAAACGCCTCTTCCACCCGATCCGTGCAAACCGTCACGCCCATCGGCAAAAAACCGCCGGTAATTCCTTTCGAAAGGCACATCAAATCCGGCGCCACTCCCGCCAGATCGCACGCAAACATTTTTCCCGTCCGCCCAAAACCGGTCATCACCTCGTCCGCAATCAACAGCACATCGTGCCGCGTGCAAAGCTCCCGCGCTCGCCGCAAATACTCCGCCGGATAAACAATCATTCCCCCCGCCGCCTGCAACAGCGGCTCCAGAATCAAGCACGCAATCGAATCGGATTTTTCCTCCAGCAATTCCGCCAATGCGCCGGCACATTCTTCAACATAAGCTTCCGCGCTCGCTCCCGCCGGCCGCCGGTACAAATACGGCGAAGGAACCCGATGCACCGCATACCTCATCGACCGAAACGTGTCCGTAAACGGCGAATCGTCGCTCACCGACATCGCTCCCGCCGTGTCCCCGTGGTACCCATGTTCCAGCGCCACAATTCCCTTTTTCTCTATCCGTCCCTGATTGCTGAAAAATTGCACCGCCAGCTTCAACGCCACTTCCACCGCCGTCGAACCGTCATCCGAAAAAAATAAATGTGTCAATTCCGGCGCCAGCCACTTCCGCAATCCCGCCGCCAGTCGCTCCGCCGGCTCGTGCGTGAATCCCGCCAGTATCACGTGCTCCATCTTCCGCGCCTGTTCCGCGATCGCCGCCGCAATCCGCGGATTCGCATGTCCGTGCAAATTCACCCACCACGACGAAACCGCATCGATAATCTTTCTTCCGTCGCGCGTGTGCAGCCGCGCGCCTTCCGCCCGCTCCACAAATATCGGCGGCGGATCGAGCGCTGAATTTGTAAATGGATGCCAGATCTTCAACGAAGAACTCATGAACTCGATTGTAACGGCGCGACTCAGCCCGCCTTTTTTTGGAGTGCGGCGGCTAGACGCCGCTTTTCTTCCGGCCGCGGCTCCGGCCGTGGAGTGCCACTTCTTCTCCGTGCCCTCTGTGCTCTTCTCTCTGTGTCCTCTGCGTTAAGTCTTTTCTGTCTTTCTGTCTTTCTGTCTTTCTGTCTTTCTCTTTCTCTCTTTCTCTCTTTCTCTCTTCCTCTTCTCCGTACCCTCTGTCTTAAATCTCTCTCTCCGCCTCTACTGCGCAAACGCCGCCCGGTCGAAGTGACTCATGAAAACCTGTATCAGCGCCGTGCGATGCAAATTCGGCAGGCGCGGCACTTCGCCGATCACACGCACATGCCCAAACCTCTCAATCGTCTCGCGATTCTCTCTGTTCTGATCCCCAATCAGCACCACGCCGTGTACCGGCAATTCCGCCGCATGCAGCGCCGCCAGCGTCAGCAACGTGTGATTGATCGTCCCCAGCGAACTCCTCGCCGCCAGAATCACCGGCAATTTCAACTTCACCGCCATGTCCAAAATGAATTGCTTCTGATTGATCGGCACCAGCACCCCTCCCGCGCCTTCCACAATCAGCCAGTCATTCGTCAGATGATTCGGCAGCGCAATCCGCGCCAAGTCAATCTCCACTCCCGCCCAGCGCGCCGCCAGATCCGGCGCCACCGGCGGCACAAATTTGTACGCTTCATCCAGCGTCCGGTCCGATCCGATCCCCGCCAGCCTCATCACCGTCATCCGGTCCGAGCCTTCCAGCGTCCCCGTCTGAATCGGCTTCCAATACACCGCATCCAGCGCGGCGCACAACAGCGCGGAGAGCACCGTCTTTCCCACTCCCGTGTCCGTGCCCGTAATAAAAAAGTGATGCCTCATGCGCGCCCCGCCGCCGTGTGAACTTCCGTTCGCGCGCGCCACGCGCTCAGCATTGCCCTCAGCCGCACAAGTTCATTCCGCCCGATCTTGCTCGTCAGCGAAAGCCGCAATCGCGCTCTTCCTTCTTCCACCGTCGGCGGCCGAATCGCTCTCACCGCAAATCCCTCGCTTCGCAAACTCTCCGCCGCACCCAGCGCCTCCTCGTTCCCGCCCACGACCGCCGGAACGATCTGCGAATTCGTCGCCGACGTGTCCCAGCCGTCTCGCCGCAACTCCGCCGCAAATTCTCTCGCCGCGCGCAGCAACTCCCGCCTTTCACTTTCCATCCGGCGCGCAAGTCGCAGCGCCGCTCCAATCTGCTCCGCCATGTACGGCGGCATCGCCGTAGAAAAAATAAACGTCCTCGCGCGATTGATCAAATGCTCCCTCAACACGCCGCTCCCGCACACAAACGCGCCCGCGCTCGCCAAAGCCTTCCCGCAAGTATGCAACGCCGCCAGCACGCGCTCCGTATTCCCCGTTTCCGCAACGATCCCTCGCCCCTCCGGCCCGTGCACCGCCGTCGCATGCGCTTCATCCACAATCACGCTCGCGCCAAATCGCTCCGCCAATTCCACAATCGCGCGCACGTCGGCAACGTCGCCATCCATGCTGAACACCGTCTCCGTCACCACAATCTTCCGGCACCGCTCAGAATCATGCCGCCGCAGCGCCGCTTCCAATTCATTCAAATCTCCGTGCCGATAAACCATTTTCCGCGCGCCAGACAAGCGAATTCCGTCAATGATGCTCGCGTGATTCAACGCATCCGAAAAAACCAGATCGGTTTTGCCCAGCAACGATGTCAGCAGCCCCAGATTCGCCGCATACCCGCTGCCAAAATACAGCGCCGCTTCCGTCCCCGCAAACGCCGCAAATTCTTCCTCCATCTCATCCCACGCCGCGTGCTGTCCCGAAAGCAATCGCGATCCCGTCCCGCCAATTTTCCCCGCGCGCCGCACCGCTTCCGCCACAAATTCCCGCAACTCCGGATTCTCCGAAAGCCCCAAATAATCGTTCGAGCAAAGATTCACGCCCGCCAGGCGCTGCAAACTCCGCCGCTGGAACTTCTCTTCAAGCTCCGCCAGCTCCCGCTCCAGCTCTTTCAAAATGGAATTGCGAATCTCAGCCGGCATGCGATTCCAAAGGCTGCATTCCTAGTTTTTCCAGCAACTGCTCATCCTCGTCCCGTCCGGGATTTGGCGTCGTCAAAAGTTTTTCTCCGACAAATATCGAATTCGCTCCCGCAAGGAAGCACAGCGCAACCGCTTCTTCCGACAATTCCTTTCTTCCCGCCGCCAGCCGCACGCGCGAAGCCGGCATCAAAATCCGCGCCGTCGCAATCGCGCGCACCATCTCCATCGGATCGAGCGCCGGCACATTCTCGAGCGGCGTCCCCGCAACCCGCACCAGCATATTGATCGGCACGCTCTCGGGATGCGGCTCGAGCGCCGCCAGTTGTTGCAACAATCCAATCCGATCCGCCTCGCGCTCGCCCATTCCCAAAATTCCGCCGCAGCAAACCGTAATCCCCGCCCGCCGCACCGCCGCCAGCGTCTCCAGCCGCTCCTCATACACCCGCGTCGTAATGATCGACCCGTAAAACTCCGGCGACGTATCCAGATTATGGTTGTACGCCGAAAGTCCCGCTTCTTTCAGCCTCTTCGCCTGTTCTTCTTTCAACATTCCCAGCGTGCAGCAAACTTCCAGTCCCAGCGCCGAAACTCCCCGCACCATCTCCAAAACTTTTTCAAACTCCCGGCCCTCCGGCGCCTGCCTCCACGCCGCGCCCATGCAAAACCGCGTCACTCCTCGCGCCGCCGCCTCCCGCGCCACCGAAACCACATGCTCGGGATCGAGCAGCCCTTGCCGCTCCACATTCGCCTCATAGTGCGCGCTCTGCGGACAATACGCGCAATCCTCCGGGCATCCACCCGTCTTGATCGAAATCAATTGGCAGGTCTGCACGCGGTCTGGCGCATGAAATTGTCTGTGTATCGTCTGCGCGCGAAAAACCAATTCCGGCACGGGCGCCCGGTAAATCGCCTCAATCTCCGCCCGCGTCCAGTCATAGCGCAGAGAAGACCGCTCCGCCTGTGCCGCTTCACTCACTCCATCCGTCTTGGTACTCATGGACCCCCGGCCCGCCACGCAGTTTTGTTAAATAAACTCCCTGCATGTTACCAGAGGTCCGCCCCGGGCACATCGCCAACTCCCGAGGGCCGCCTTTCCGCCTGCCCGCCGCCGACGAAAGCCGCCCTCTTCGATTTCAACCAACTCCCCAAACTACAATTTGCTATCGGTACTTGCTATCGGTACTTGTTATCGGCATTTGTTATCGGTACTTGCTATCGGTATTTGCTATCTGTATTTGTTGCCGGCATTTGTTATCGGTATTTGCTATCGGCATTTGTTATCGGTATTTGTTGTCGGCATTTGTAGGGCCGGCTTTCCGAAGCCGGCCTTCTTCGATTTCAACCAATTCCACAAATTACAATTTATCGTCCGCATTTGTAGGGCCCGACTTCCGAGTCAGCCCTCTTCGCTGTCACCCACACCCACACCTTTCCAGCAGCCCCCTTCCAAAGCCGACCTCCCGCCTTGTTTTTTCTCATGTAGGGCCGGCTTTCCGAAGCCGGCCTTCTTCGATTTCAACCAATTCCCCAAATTACAATTTATCGTCCGCATTTGTAGGGCCCGACTTCCGAGTCGGCCCTCTTCGATCCAATCACCTACTCAATCTCTCTTCAACGCCACAACCTCAATCCACTCCAATCGGCCGCAATGCCTCTTCTCTCTTCAAACGGACCTGTTCCACCCCTATTACCTCCGCGCCCGTTTGAAAAATTTCTCTCGAAATGTTATAAATCCACGTTTTGTTGCGGCCCTGCTTTGGCTTATACAGGCTTTCCAGCCATGCCATTGGCGGGTTCCGGGCAGGGGTCCCGGGAACGCATTCAGGACTTTCCGAGTCCCGTCACATCAAGGGAGCCCTTCATCAACCGGCAGGCCTCCCGCGCCGACATAAAATTGGCGAAAGTTCCGATAGAGAGCCGGTAACAAGTGTGCGGCCACGGGTGCGGCCTTCAAGGCCCGGTGTGCCCAATCGCCCCAGTACGGGCCGTGTTCTAGTTTGAATTTTTTGGTTCGTGACGCTCTTGGTCAAAAATTCAAAGTGGAACACGGCCCAACAAAAGTAACGTTAAAAGGAGCTGGAGGATCGTCTATGCAAACCTGGCTAAGCAGCGCCCGGTCTCACGCAATTTCACAAATTTTTCGCCCCCTGCACAAGGCCGTCGTGGCCACAGGGCTCTTGTTGTTAAGCGGTTCCGCGGCGCTCGCGGAGTCTCACGAAGTCGGCGGCGAAGCAAATCTCAAGCTGCCCGACCTTTCCAAAGTTTCGTTCCTCGGCGTCAACGGTCACAAGCTCCTTCTTTTCGGCTTGCTCGTTTGCGTCTTCGGTTTGCTCTTCGGCCTCGCCATCTATCGCCGTCTCAAGAATCTTCCCGTCCATCGCTCCATGCGCGAAATCTCCGAGCTCATCTACGAAACCTGCAAGACTTATCTCGTCACGCAGGGCAAATTCCTCATGCTGCTCTGGGTCTTCATCGCCGTCGTCATCGTCCTCTATTTCGGATGGCTCTCGCCCGTTCCCGGCAAGCCCGTCGCTCTCACTTTGCCCATCATTTTGCTCTTCAGCCTCGTCGGCATCGCCGGCAGCTACGGCGTCGCCTGGTTCGGCATTCGCGTCAATACTTTCGCCAACTCCCGCACCGCTTTCGCCAGCCTTCGCGGCAAGCCCTATCCCATTTATCACACGCCGCTCGAAGCCGGCATGAGCATCGGCATGATGCTCATCAGCGTCGAGCTCCTCATGATGCTCCTCATTCTTCTCTTCATTCCCGGCGACTACGCCGGCCCTTGCTTCATCGGCTTCGCCATCGGCGAATCGCTCGGCGCCGCAGCGCTTCGCATCGCCGGCGGCATCTTCACCAAAATCGCCGACATCGGCTCCGACCTCATGAAGATCGTCTTCAAAATTAAAGAAGACGACGCGCGCAATCCGGGCGTCATCGCCGATTGCACCGGCGACAACGCCGGCGACTCCGTCGGCCCCAGCGCCGACGGTTTCGAAACCTACGGCGTCACCGGCGTCGCGCTCATCACCTTCATTCTCCTCGCCGTGCACGACACCACGGTTCAAGTCCAACTCCTCGTCTGGATCTTCGTCATGCGCATCGTCATGCTCATCGCCAGCGCCGCCGCTTACTTCATCAACGGCGTCATCGCCAAGGCAAAATACGGCAACGTCGACGAAATGAACTACGAAGCGCCGCTCACCAGCCTCGTCTGGATCACTTCCTTCGTCTCCATCGCGCTCACTTACGTCATCTCTTCGTTGATCATCCCAACCCTCAGCGGCGATCCCACGCAATGGTGGAAGCTCGCCACCATCATCTCTTGCGGCACCCTCGCCGGCGCCATCATTCCCGAACTCGTCAAAGCCTTCACCTCCACCGAATCGCGCCACACCAAGGAAGTCGTCGTCTCCGCTGAACAGGGCGGAGCGTCGCTCGGCATTTTGTCCGGCTTCGTCGCCGGCAATTTTTCGGCCTATTATCTCGGCCTCGCCATGGTCGCGCTCATGGGCGTCGGCTATCTCATCACCAATCTCGGCCTCGCCCACTTAATGATCGCGCCCGCCGTCTTCGCCTTCGGCCTCGTCGCATTCGGCTTCCTCGGCATGGGTCCCGTCACCATCGCGGTCGACTCCTACGGTCCCGTCACCGACAACGCCCAATCCGTCTATGAACTTTCCCTCATCGAAAGCGTGCCGAACATCAAGGCAGAACTCAAAAAGGACTTCAACATCGACGCGAACTTTCATCGCGCCAAGGAACTTCTCGAAGCCAACGACGGCGCGGGCAACACCTTCAAAGCCACCGCAAAACCCGTGCTCATCGGCACCGCCGTCGTCGGCGCCACCACCATGATCTTTTCCATCATCATGGCCCTCACCAACGGCCTCGCCACCAACGTCGAAAAACTCTCGCTCCTCCACGCTCCTTTCGTCCTTGGCCTCATCACCGGCGGCGCCATGATCTATTGGTTCACCGGCGCTTCCACGCAGGCTGTCACCACCGGCGCCTACCGCGCCGTCGAATTCATCAAAGCCAACATCAAACTTGAAGGCGTCGAAAAAGCCAGCGTCGCCGACAGCAAAAAAGTCGTCGAAATCTGCACCAAGTACGCGCAAAAAGGCATGCTCAATATTTTCATCGCCGTCTTTTTCGCCACGCTTGCCTTTGCCTTCGTCGAACCCTTCTTCTTCATCGGCTATCTTTTCTCCATCGCCATCTTCGGCCTCTATCAAGCCATCTTCATGGCCAACGCCGGCGGCGCGTGGGACAACGCCAAGAAAATCGTCGAAGTCGAAATGAAGCAAAAAGGCACGCCGCTTCACGACGCCACCGTCGTCGGCGACACCGTCGGCGATCCTTTCAAGGACACCTCCTCCGTCGCCCTCAACCCGGTCATCAAGTTCACCACGCTCTTCGGCCTTCTCGCCGTCGAGCTCGCCGTTCAACTGACCGCCTCCCAAGGCAACGCGCTGACGCACATTCTCGCCGCCGTCTTCTTCGTCGTCTCGTTCACCTTCGTCTATCGTTCCTTCTACTCCATGCGCATCGGCTCCGACGCCAAACACTAACCGTCCGGCCATCGGGCCAAATCAAAAAGGCGTCCCGCTCGCTCGGGACGCCTTTTCTTTTGAATCGTCTCGGCCATTCGACGTTTGGCACTTCTCCGTCCGCGGAATGCTTGACCGCGCTTCCCTTTCCGCGCTTTTCGTGGCACTCTTCGTTTAACCCAGACCTCAAAAACGGATTCCCGCCCTCCGTTACACCTTGTCGTCGCTACAGGAATACATGGAACTGATTCTCAATGGCGAATCCTACGAAGTCGCAAGTCTCGGCGGCTTGCGCTACCACTTGCCCAAAATATCCGAAAGACGTTTTTGCGAAGTCTGGCTCAACGGTGAGTCCCGCTGGCCGGCCGTTTGCGCTCTCGTGAACGGAGGTTCTGCCTGGCTCATGTTTCTTCGCGTGGAAGGAGACTCGGGCTTTTCCACCCGGAATCCGAAATACCAAGGACCCAAAGACGCTGTGATTGAATATTTCCTTTCCAACGGTCAGCGCGACGAGTATCCCGCCGAATGGGATATCACCACACCGGAAGCGCTTCGCGCCCTCGAACACTTTTTTGAAGCGCAAGAGATGGCCCCCTGGCTCCAATGGCACGCCGAACACCCCTAAGAAATCCGATCATCTCTCTGACGTCGAGATCGACGATTTTATCTGTCGGGAAATCCGCAACCTCGAGCCCTCACCGATCGAGCCCGCCGAATAGTTTTCTACTCCAGGAAACAGACGACTCATGCATCTGTTTCCCGGAGCGAACCTGGAATGCAGAAAAAACCACAATTTAAATGGTATTGCAACGAGCGCGATCGCCTTCGTCGCTCATTCAATGGTCAGTCGAAATCGCCGCTTACTTCGCCGGTATGCTGTCGAATTTTCCCGAACCTTCCTCGTAAAACAGTGCGCCTTCGGTCTTGTCGCCGCCGCTCCAGTGTTTGTGCCCGCCGGGAACGAACAGAAATTCCCCCGGCCCCACGCGCTTTTCCCCGCCCTCATCCTTATACAAATAAGCGCCTTTCACGACCACGATCGAAACGTCGTTCGTGTGCGTGTGCATCCCCGCGTCGAACCCGGGCTCAAACTTCGTGAATGTTCCATGCGCGCCCTTTTCCCTGTCGCCCCAGACCGCTTGCATCGAAGTGCCGCCCGCCGGCGACGCTTTATATGTCCCTTCCGCCGAAGAAGCGTAAATCACCTGCTTGCCCTTCTGAGCCTCTGCAACTCCGACTAATCCCGCGACGATGGTTAATGCCGCAACTGCCGACACGATCGCTACTTTTTTCATTCTCATTTCTCCTTGTTCCTCGAATGCAACACGCGGCAGACCGCTGAATCGTCAGCCGTCGAACCTGAATCAACTTGTCGTTTCCGCCCGTGCACTGTTACGACAAATACGCGCGGTGACCGCCCTCGGAGGCATTCCAAAAACGGTCATCGCGATCCAATACGCAACTTCAACTTTCCAGAGGGAAGCTACCGCTCCCCCTAAGGCTCCGTCTGTCCAAAATTGAACATGTGGAAATCCGCGCGCTTGAAAAGCAATGCGCGGAACCTACAACGCCAGGCACTACGGCAGTTTCAGCCGCAGGTTAGTTTCAATTTTGTCGATCGTCACAAATGTGGCTCGGGGTTTGTACTTACAGACACCGAAATGAACAAGCCGAAATTCAAACGGGCTTGCTTTCCGCTTCTGTTCACTGCCATCTCTCTATTTGAATTTTTCAATCGCACCCGCAAGACCATCATGCGGCGCATGCATCGAAGACCGTGTAGGGCCGGCTTTCCGAAGCCGGCCTCCTCGATGCCGGCCCCACTTCGCTCCCCACGTGCCCTAGTCGCCCGCTTCGCTTTGCGCAACCCGGGTCTCAAGCGTTGTAGTTCGCCACCACTCGCGCCACTTTTCCCGCGCTCGACACTTCCATGAACTCCGCCGTCCGCGTTCCCTTCTGATTCGTGTAATAGATCACCACGCTCTTCTCCCCCCACAACACGTCTTCCAGCCGAAAGTGCAACTCCGGAAAAGCCTCTAGTCCTCGCTGAAAGTAAGCGCGCAGATTCGTCTTTCCAGCGACTCTCCCATCCGAAATCCCCAGAAGCCGCGCCGCCACCGGCGAAGTCAGTTCAACCGCTTCGTCATAGTGCGTCATAATCGCCTCCAAATCGTGCGCGTTCCACGCCGCAACCCAATCCTTCGCCAGCTTCCAAGCCTCTTCTTTGTTCACGCCCATCTCTCCACAAAAATCCTTTTCAATTGTACGCAGGACAATCAACAACCGCGTCCATCGAAGCCCGTGTAGGGCCGGCTTTCCGCCTGCCCGCCGTGGCGCGAAGCCGGCCTCCTCGATGCCGCCCGCACTTCGCTCTCCCACCTGCCACTCAACCCGCCGCCCGTCACTTCGCCGGCCCCGCAATTTTCTTCACTTCCACGACAACCTCCCCCAGCGCCTCCTCGAAATTCTTGTCGCGGTTGCTCTGCAGCACCGCAGCGCGCGCGTGCGCCGTCAATCCCCAAAGCTTCTCGCGACTCTTCGCCTCTCGAATGACCAACCGCATCTGCGCATCAGTCGCCGGATCGTCCTCTTTCAACCCGCGCGCATGCTCCGGTTGAAACACGATGAATCGTATCTCAAACACCAGGTCCGCTTCGCCCGGCGACGCAACCAGTTCGTAGCGTCCCCAGGCTTTCATAACCGAATAAAATTCGTTGTACGCACGGTCCGGCCCGCCGCTGTACGTCGCTTCCTCGTAGCCGGATTCATCCCCTCCCCCATTGGCAATAAACACCTTTTTCGCCGCAAGAATTTGCGCAGGAATCGGCGCCGCGGTCGAAGCTTGATCCTTTGCTTTCTTCTCCTGCGCGCAAACGCTGCCCGCTAGCAGCAACGCCATCGCAAATCCAACGACAGCCATCTTTAGCCGCTTTGCCATGTTTCCTCCCGAAGACTCCGACCTTTGCTTCATTCAATTACCTTTGCTTCATTCGATTAGACGTCTACCGGGCCACTTGCCGTTTCTTCTCCCCATCTCTTGACAGCCCATTTCATCCCGAATATACTTATCTCCGTAGACAACTGTGCCTCGAAAAGCGGGAGATTCTTCTCCCGCTTTTTTCTTTTAGTGCGGATGTTCGCGTCAATTGCCTGAGCGACCGCGTGGCGGTCTCCTTCTTTTTAACTTACGAATCGAACGCGCTAATCATGTCCAGCAAGCGGCAAATTCTGGCTTCCCTTTCGGCCATGGCGAAAAAGCTCGGGCGAACGCCGTCGCTCATGGAATTCAGCATTCGGACGAGAACTCCGCGAAAATTGGCATTTCGCTACTTTCGTAAGTGGAATGAAGCAGTTCGAGCGGCCGGACTGCCGCCCTGCCGGCAATACAAGCGACTGGAGGACACAGCGCTTTTGAAGGATTGGGGCGAGGCAGTGCGCAAAGCGAGAGGGCTGCCATCGCGTGCCGCCTATCAACGGGTGGGAAGCCATAGTCCGCGCACGCTGGAGGCGCGGTTTGGCAACTGGAGGGCAGTGGGACGAGCGTTCAAGAGGTTTGCCAAGAACAGGCCGGAATGGGACGACGTGGTTGCGATCCTCTCCAACTGCAAATCGAAGGCGAATCGTTCTCTTATGGCCGGCAATGGGCCAGTGTATGACAGCGCGGAACATGTGCCGCTCGCAAAACGCTCCACTTATGGCAATCCCATCGACTTTCGCGGGCTGCGGCACGAACCGGTGAATGAGCAAGGGGTTGTGCTGTTATTCGGAATGGTGGCGCAAGAGCTTGGCTACCTGATCGAAAGCGTTCAGAATGGTTTCCCGGATTGTGAAGCGAAGAGGCAGGTCGGTTCTGGACGCTGGCAGCGCGTCCTCATCGAATTTGAATTCGAGAGCCGCAATTTCCGCGACCACGGCCATCCCACCACCGGCTGCGACCTCATCGTCTGCTGGCGCCACAACTGGCCCGACTGCCCCGCCCACCTCGAAGTCGTCGAACTTTCTGGTTTCGTCAAATCGGATGCTTATTCCAAGGGACAGAATTACCGTGTTAGTATTTAGTTGAATGAAGACTGCTTTAACACAAAAACTTCACCTATTAATCCGAGGAATCGCGGTTACCCTTCTTCTCGTCTTGGTTGGGCAGATGCGTGTACAGTCGCAGGAAGTGTCCAAAGGTGGTATTGACAATCGAGAAGCTGCGGTTAAGTTCTGCAGATCCCTTCAACGCGCCGTCAAAGCAAAGAAAAAAACAAGGATCGCGGCCTGGCTGAACAGCTACCCCATTGAAGTTGAATACACACCGACTCTGTACCCTACCGGCCACAGAGGCGAAGTACAATCAACCCTAATCGCGGATGAAGAAGAATTTATCGAAAAATTCGACATGATCTTTAATTTCGATGTTGAGCGCGAGCTTTCTAGCAACACCGCTTGCGAGTTGAAGGACAAACCCAATGGTAGCGCCACAATCGCGAATGGAAAGATTGAAATCGATCAAATCGATAGCGGTCCAACTATTATCCTACATATCTCCCCTCCAGCGGATTACGAAAAGTTTTACGAAGATAAATCAACTTCTGAACTTGGAGCCAAAAACTTTTTGATAGAGCTACGACAAGCGGTTGCCGATGACGATCGAAAGAAGGTCGCACGGTTATGCCGGTATCCACTTATAGTTAATTTTCCAGGGAATCGAATTCAACTGAAGAACCGAAAAGAACTTATTGAGAAATATGGAGAAGTCTTCACGCCCGAGGTCAAGCGGGTCCTGACGCAGCAGAAGTCGCCGATCACAATGGGTTGGCGCGGGTTTATGACCGAACGTGGAGAAATTTGGTTCGATCACGTCGTCGGGACCGATGTTTTCCGCGTGGGAACCATTAACGTACCCTAAGCAAATCGACTAAATCCGAATCAGTCCGGCTACACCAACCTCGAAGTCGTGGAGGTGTCAAACATCATCAAATCTGGCCCAATCCAGGTAAACTTTTGAGGCTCGTCGAAGCTGGACAGATCTCGTATGAGGTGGAAGTGGCCGATTATCACCAGGGAGTACGCATGGCAAGAAAACTAAAACCTGTGCATCCCGGAGAGATTCTCCGCGAAGAATTCATGGTCCCTCTGGGGCTGAGCATGAACAAGGTAGCCATGGCCCTGCGCGTACCGGTCACGCGAATCGCCGATATCGTCAACCAGCGCCGCGGCATCACCGCCGACACGGCGCTGCGCTTCGCTCGTTATTTCCGAAACAGTCCTGCTTTCTGGATGAATCTCCAGACTCGTTATGATCTGGAAGTCGCCGAGGACGAAATTGCGCGAAAAGTCGAGCGTGACGTGCAACCCCTTACGCAAATTCACGCATAGGATTCTTTTGCCGTTGAAGTTGTAGGGCCCGCTTTCTGAAGCGGGCCGTCCGCGTTATTTACCCTACGAGCGAATCAATCCGGTAAACTTTCGCGCATTATTTTCAAACCCCGGAAACACCGGCGCCAAATCCGGCACGCCCACATGCTTCGTCAAAATTTCTCCGAGCACCGACCGAAAATCCGTCGTCAGCGCCAAATCCCGCCCTTCATTCAATTGATGCTCCGCGAGCCCCGGCCATTTTCCATACACGCGCCCGCCCTTCACGTCGCCGCCCATCACGAACATGCAATTCGCATGACCGTGATCCGTTCCGCGATTCCCGTTCTCTTTCGCCGTCCGCCCAAATTCGCTCATCGTCACAAAAACGATATTTCCCATCCGGTCGCCCATGTCCTGATGAAACGCCGCGAGCCCCTGCCCCAAATCTTTCAGCAAATTCGAAAGCTGCCCTTGCACGCCGCCTTCATTCACGTGATTGTCCCAGCCGCCGCAATCCACAAACAAAACTTCCACGCCGATATTCGCCTTAATCAACTGTCCGACTTGCTGCAAACTTTGCCCCAGCCGGCTGTTCGGATACGCCGCGCCATTCTCCGGTTGATACTTCGTCGGATCGGCTTTCCGCAACATTTCAATCGCTTCAAACGTTTCCGTGCCCGTTCCGCGCAGCGCCTGATCCACCGTCTGCGCGTACATCGCCTCGAATCCGCCTTCCGCAATTTTCCCCGCGCCCGGATTTTGCGCCATCATCTTGAACTGTCTTACATCCGGCAGCGCAATCGCCGGAGAATTTCCCCGCAGCATGCGCGGCAAATTCGGTCCCATCGCCACCGCACGAAACGGCGAAGCTTCTTCTTCGGGAATGCTTTCCATCGCGCGATTCAGCCAGCCGTCTTCCGTCGCTTTCAATCCCGGCGTGCCAGACTCCATAAAATCCTGCGCGTCAAAATGCGATCGCGTCGGATCGGGCGATCCCGCCGCATGCACAATCGCCAGCTGATTTTTGCGAAAAAGCGCTTCCAGCGGAGCCAGACTCGGATGCAAGCCAAAAAATCCATCCAGGTCCACCGCCGCATCATTCGCGCCGTTCTTCGGCTGCGGAATCGCAATCGTCGGCCGCATCCGGTAATAATGCGCTTCGCCAAACGGCACCACAATGTTCAATCCATCCGCCGCGCCGCGCTGAAACAACACCACAAGCTGTTTCTTGCCGCCCGTCGGCGTCGCCGCCGCCGCGCGTTGCAAAAACGCCGGCATCGCGCTCAGCCCCACCATCGCCACGCCGCCTTGCTTCAAAAAATACCGCCGCGAAAACTTCAGATTGCGAATCCCCTCACAACATGCGTAACTCATCTCACCCTCGTTCTTCATTCTTCTTCTCTATGAACTCCGTGCCGCTTCCCTCTGCGCGCTCTGTGTCAAATCTTCTCTTGCCGTCTCTTCCGCTCTTCTCTGCGTCCTCTGTGCCTCTGCGTTAAATCCTCTAAAATCGCAAGCGCCGCCTGATTCGTTCAACTTTCAACTGTCAACTATCTTCGCTGAAATTCCGGCGCGCCCAGCACCAATCCCGCCACCACTCCCATATCCACTCGCTTCACCGGATCGTCCAGCTTCGCCTGCACAATCTGCGGATCCTCAATCTGCTTCTCCAGCGTCTCCACGGTTCCGCGCGCCGCTTCTCCGCCCAAAAACATCTCCACCGCGCGATCGAGCGCCGCCTTCGGATCGGCGGACATATCGAGCCCCAGCAGCGTCGCCGCATCCGACCTGGATCCGCGCACTTTATTTCCCGCCAGCGCCAGCGAATAATTCAGCCGGTTCAGCAGCGCGCCCGTATTCACCCACGCGTCCGCTTTGTCCGAAAATCCGGTCGGCGGCTGGCATTGATAAAGCGGCTCGCCGATTCTTCCCGTCCATTGCACCAGCGGCATCGGCGTATCAACGTCCGTTCCCAGCGCGCGCGCCGCGGAAATCACCAGTTCGAACGGCGTCTTTATCTTTGCGCGAAACGCTTCGCGCGACCAGAATTCCGGCGAATAAACCATCGTTTTCATCACCGCGCGAATGTCGCCGTCGCTCGATTCGAACGTCTGCGCCATTTTCGCAATCAGCGATTGCGGCGGCGTATCCGAAACAAATCGCCGCGCCAGTTTCGTGGAAATAAATTTCGCCGTGCTCGGATGTTTCGCCAGCAAATCGATCACTTCTTTTCCGTCGCCCATTCCGCCGTTATGAATCTTTTTTCCGAGCACAATCTTCGTGTCCGGATCGTGCAGCCGTTCGTCGAATTTGAATTCCGGATTCTCGCGCGGCTTTTCAATTGTCCATCCCGTAAAGCACCGCGCCACTTCCGTCACATCTTTTTGCGTGTATCCGCCGTCGACGCCGAGCGTGTGCAGTTCCATCAACTCGCGGCCGTAATTTTCATTCAGCCCGCGTTCCTGCTTTTTCTTCTGCCCTTGTTGCGGCGGCGGCGGAAACGGCCTGCCGCCAAATCCTCCGCGCCGCGCCTGCCGCGCCGCGCGCTCCGCCGCCGCCCGCTGTGCCGCGCGCGGGTCCGCGCTCAAAAAATTATCCAGGTAAAAAAGCATCGCCGGGCTTTTCGCCGTCGCTTCCACCAAATCCTTGAATTTTCCCAGCGTGTGCGGCTCGATCACGTCGCGCTCGTACGACGTCAAATACCACTTCACTTCGCCCTTCTGCGCGAACACATTGAAATGGTTGAACCAGAAATCGTCCATCACCTGCTGCAGTTGCCGTTCGCTGTAAATCGCGCGCGTCACTTTCGCCATCGCCAACTCTTCCACCACGCGTGCGGGCCGCTTGCTGTCGTCCGCAATCGCGCGCGGCACCGCATTCGGATCCACGCTCAATTTATTTCCGCCCGCATTTCCACGCGTCGCCGGGTTCGCCGTTGCCGGCTCGTCCTTCATCGTTCCGCTATTGCTTTCGCTTGCAGGCGCGGCGTTTGCGTTTTGTCCTTTGCCGGCGCGCATGTCGTTCGCAACGACGGCCGCGGCAAGGTCCGCCCGGTTCGGCGGCTCCGCCGATTGCGCTTGCGCCGCTTTCGCCGCCTGTTTTTCCGCCTGCTTCGGCTGCGGATATTCCTGCGATAATTTCAATGTTGACATCTTCAGCGTCGGATAATTCTCGAGCCGCGCCTCGACCGCCTTGTCGTCAATGCCGTTCGGATTCAGTTGCTGATCGATCCATTTCGCCAGGCCCATCTGCTTGATGCGCTGTGCGTCGCCCGGCCGCGGCCCATACGCCAGCCGATTCAGCGCGTGCTGAATCGCTTCGTCCGCGCTCAATTCCGTAATCGGCAAATTCTTCAGCGCCGGATCTTGTTTTTGTTTTTTGTCCGCAGCGGCCACCGCCGCAAAGGAAGGCAGATCAATTCCGAAAGTGCACAAAAAAATCGCGGCCGTCAGCAACGCAATCGCCGACCGCCGGTTCCGAATCATCCGTCCACAAAGCAAACTCTTCTTGAAATTTGTTCGGTGTCGCACCAGGAGTCCGCTCCCCCTCTGCCACCGCGCAGAGGCTCACGCTCTCCCTAGGCTAACCCTGCTCCGCCGCACAAGTTGCGCCTTTGCACCCACCTTGTACCCTTCGCGCCACCCTTCAATTCATGGAACGCAGTACTTTTGGCGTTGCCGCGCTAAGCTGTATTCGTCGTGGGGCGTGTCAATTCCGCGCGCACAGTCCGGAAGCAGCTTAGTACAGCAAGAAAATTCAAAATAAAGAACCCACCCTTTGCCTGCAGCGAAATCGCAAACGCGAGTCCAGCCCCGAGTTGCTCGCTCATTCAATTTACGGTGATTCCGATCGAGTGCGCCACCCGCCGACTTCGTTGGACATCTCCCCGAATTCGAAGTGGCTCGTCGTACATATAGGTTAGTGAGTCGTACGAATAGGTGCCTTCCCTTCTGCTTGGTCGAGGTCCTCTTGATAAAAAGCCACGTAGCTGTATGGTGGTCGGATTCGGCTCCTGTTAGGCACCGCGAGCCGAAAAGGTATCTCAAAATGCCAAGTCTTGCTCACGTGGTTCGCAGGAACGCTAAAATAGAGTTGATCTCCGGGTTTAATTAAGGTGAGCACGAATGAATTGAAATAATTCTGTCTCCCGTAACCGAAAGGGCGCTCTAAGTGCTTGCTGGAAGTCCTCTGCTTTTCCTCTGCGCTTCTAACCTCCTCTTCAGTCATGT
The DNA here is from genome assembly GCA_035310365.1 of Candidatus Acidiferrum sp. Taxonomy (GTDB): domain Bacteria; phylum Acidobacteriota; class Terriglobia; order Acidiferrales; family UBA7541; genus Acidiferrum. The sequence goes on along the minus strand of DATGEI010000063.1, from coordinate 25,673 downwards.
TGGGCCAGCGGAAGATATCCGTCATATCCTTAAGTGCTTGTGGAGCTATGAAACCGCCCCCCGTTGCATCCTCGCCCCTTTGTTCGTTAGACGCTTGAGGCTCGGGCACGATCTCATCCTGTAGAGCAATGCCTTGTTTTACGTCTTGATCGTGCTCGCCGATTGCCAAAACAACGATTGGAAAATTGCAATTGTTCTTTATGTGCAACCATATTCCGATACTTGGCTCGTCGTTCCGTAGTGGCTTTCTCGGGCCAACGTGATCCATTTCTAGATAAACATATGGTTTATTTACATCGATAAGTAGCTTTGAGTAATCCTGCTCAATATCTCGTGCGACTTGTGCAGGGCTAAACGTATTGAGTAAGAGGCAGAGGATGATTAGATGTATGGCTCTCGAAACATTCATGGCTGTAGAGCTGCTCCCTTCGTAAAAGTCGGTGAGTCTAAGTTTTGGTAGTTCTCTTTGATCTTCTGCCGGGCGGGTGGGTCATCCTTTGGGTTGCCGTTTTTATTTTCGAGCGAAGTAACCACTTTTAAATAGTATCGCAGAGTGATAAGAAGGGCCATCGTGGGTGGCCTACCCTTTGCGAAGTGGGCAAAGGGTGGGCGGCTCTTCACTCCGATGCCGAAGAATCTTAAACGAATTACCGGACATGGCGATCTGCATTTCATCACGTTTTGCTGCTATCAGAGAAGGCATTTGCTTGGGACGATTCGCGCTCGAAATCTTGTGGTGAAGATACTCGAGGAAGTTCGAACGCGGTACGGGTTTGCACTGGTGGGCTACGTGGTCATGCCGGAGCACGTGCATCTGCTGATCAGCGAATCCGAAGCGGTGCGTCCGGCAAAAGTTATGCAAGTGTTTAAGCAAAGAGTTTCCCGGCGGATGCGTGGGAGAAAACGAGGGCAACGGGGTCAACGGGCACTTCCGTTCGCGGAAGAAAGCGAGGTTCTGCGGAGATTTTGGCAACGGAGGTATCACGATTTTAACGTCTATTCACGGGCGAAGGTGTTGGAGAAGTTGCACTATATGCATGCGAATCCTGTCGACGCAAAGCTTGTGACACATCCGGGCGACTGGCCGTGGAGCAGTTGGTGTTTTTATTATCGAGGCGAAGCAATTTTGAAGATCGATCCGTGGTTCTGAACTGTTGGGGATGGCCGAGTAAGAACGATCGGGAAGAGCTAGGTTGCGCAGACTGAATTATTGCTGCGGACGGAAAGAGCGAGAGAAGAGCGGCCCACCCTTTGCAAACTTCGCAAAGGGTAGGCCACCCAAGAAGGTGCGGCGAATTTAGGGTTGTCGTGAGTGGCGCTCGATGCGGAAGGACGACCCACCCGCCTTAATGCCTCGACCTATTCGCCACCCGCCGGCGAAACGCATAAGACAACCGCCGCTTCTCTCACTCTGTTTGACAGGAGCAAGAACGTCATCTGGAAAGCGCCGTAGGGATCCGCTGTCTGTTTTTTTTCGATTCACTTCACGAGTCCCGCCGCATCATCGACAGAATCAGAAAGGAGTTCAAACTCTTTCCTTCCAGAATCGAAACGTCTCGTCAGAAATGCCGGGAAAGTCTTTGGTTGATTCCTCGTTGTAGATGCTCGCCAGACAATCGAATAACGCAGTGGCCTCAACGTCCAGCCCAAGAATCCTCATGGACTTTAGGATTCTCGTAATTCTCAAGTGATTGTGATTGCTGAATGTTAGCCAGTTCTTAGAGCGCTCCGTGAAAAAGGACGCACGCCTAACTGTTGGCGGGCGGGACTCAACGATCTCCAGCCCGTAGAAGCCTAACATTCGGAGAAATGAGGATCGCATGACTCGTTGGAGGTCCGGACGCGACTGGAATTCCTGAATAGTCTGGCCGTCCAGCACTGGCGCACTTGGATTGAAGCCACTCCGTTCTATCAAGGGAAACAACCATTGAATGTAGTCGTGGCGAAGTTCCAGCTCGTCATCTGACCATTTCAGAATCTCGCTCAAGTACCGGCCTATATCATCAGGTGCCACACCGGTGTAAAAGTTCAAGAGTTTTGAGTTTGACATGTGAAAGGGAGCTTAGACATAGCCCTCAATTCAAATAGTTTGGGGCAGCGCAACGCTGGGCACAGATTACCTTCGTACTACTCGCGGCGAAGGATTACATGGCAAAGAGAACAGCTGCGAGCGAGTCGAATAGGCAGATGAAAAGCTACGGCTCGCGATGGCTAGTCTGGCGCAAAATCTCGTCGAGACAAGGATCATGGGCCACTTACCTCTGTCTTAGGTCTATTGAATTTTAGAAAAACCCTCGAGCCTTTTGTCACTAGCAAACGCGGTATTTTTCCTCGCCGGGTGTCCAGAGATTGGTTTGGCGAAATTGGTTGACATAGTAGACGGGGAGAGAATATCAGTGTGTTACGTCTAAGGAAAGTTCAGTAGGGCTGAGGGTGCCCCATGGTTCCGGTGTTGGGAACCTGGGTCTTGGGGTTCGTCTCGGAGTTGCTAGCCGTCAAGAAGAAACGGCTACTCCGTCACATCGAAATCGGCGGTTCGGTTTGCCGCTTGCTGGCCTGCGCCGTCGATTGCCATGAGGACCAATCGGTATTGCCCCGGCTTCAGCTCATTCACTTTCACCATCAGGCCGACTGGAATCACGGGGCTTCCTTTTTGCATGAAGTCCGCCGCCGGGATGCTTCCCGTCGTCATCACTTGCTGGTTCGTGGCGCGGTCAATGACGTTGTACCCGAATACAACTTTCGGCGGATTTTCTCCAAGGAGTAGCGGTTCATAAATTTCGGAATACATGATCACGCTTTCCGTTTTTTTGAAGCGGTTTATCGCGACGGGTTTGATCTCCATGCCCCTCACCACGAGCGGGGTGCGGTCTTCGAGCAGCACGGCGTCGAGGTCCGCGCTGGTCGCAATCGCTTCCACGCGCTGCGCGGCGTTCGAAATCACGACGGAGCCGAGACTCAAGTGTTTTCCGTCGTACTCTTCGATCTTCAACGGCCACTCGGATTTGGCGAACGCCTCGCCGCCCGAATTCAGCACGACCGTCATTTTGTAAGCGCCGGGCGCGGCGTCGAATTGATTCATGTAGTGATACGGCCCCTTGGAAAATTCCTTCCATTCGTCTTTTTCGAGGTCGAGCTTAACTTGATCGCTGAATTTCGCGCCGACGGTTCCGTCGGGCTTGTACGCGATGCCCAGCACGCTCAAATTCGCGTGATATTTCCCTTTGTCTTTGTCGAAATGAAAACTTTCGCCGGGAATATCCATCGCCAGATTCACGCGCGCGACGTTCGCGCCGGAATAAAAGTACGGCACCTGCACCGGCGAGGCGCTCGACGCCGCGGAATCCTTCGCGCGCAATTCCAGCTGCTTTTCCACCGGCGTGCCCTCGAGCGCGTTTGTCGAACGCGAATTGCAATATCCCGTCCGCGCCCGCACATTCATTCCGCCGCGGTTCAGTTTCACTTTCAGAGTGTGGCAGCTTCCTTCGGCCGTATCGGGCGGAACATATCCAAGCAAATAAAATTCGTTTTGTTCGCTGGCAATTTTTTGCAAACCGCCGAGTAGATCGTTCGTATTGAAAATCGTGAACCCGCCCGTTCCCGCCGCGAGCGCCGATAGAATCTCCTGATTCGGCAACGCGGAAGGCGGCAACTGCGGCACGATCGACCGCGGTTGCGTATAAGGATTGTTGAAGGCGTTCGAATTCACCGGCGCACGCGTCGTTCCCGTTCCGCCGCCGCCAACGCCCGAGCCGCCGCGCCCGCCCGTCCCGCCGGTTCCGCCCGTTCCGCCGGTTCCGCCGGTGCCGCCTCGTCCTCCCGTGCCTCCGGTACCACCCGTTCCACCCGTTCCGCCGCCACGGCCGCCTGCGCCCCCGGTTCCGCCACCGCCTGTACCGCCGCCGCCCGCGCCGCCGCCGGGGCGCTGGGGCTCGGGAAACGATGCGAGCGCGACGCGCGGCGTGACAGATTTGGTTCGAAGGCCGACGGATGCGACGGCGCGCGCGCGATTCGAATCGGTATTTGGAAACCTTCGTTCAGCGTCGCGAAGCGAACCGGCGAGCAAACCGCGCGCGTCCAAGGCGTAAATGGCGACGTTTGCTTTTGTGCACGCGTCGAGCGTCGCGGTCAATTCCGATTGGCGCTCGGGAGACATCGGAAAGCCGGCGGAAATCAGCACGACAATTTTTCTTCCGGGAATCGTGCGCAAATTTTTGGCGAGCGAACGAATGGCGAGCAACATCGAGCGTGCGCCATAATCCGCTTCGGCGGCGGACACGGAAGAGATCGCGCCGGAATCCGAGATCGTGCCGTTGCCGCTAAAGGGCGCGTCCGAATTTGAAGCGATTGAGGCCGCCTTTACGCCCGACGCGGCGCGTTTCAGCAATTCCGCGCTTGCCGTGAAATTCTGCAGAATCCGAAGAGAGCCGCCAAACTCCACGACGGCCATCAGATTGTTGAGACCGGCGTTGGCGTCGATGAATTTCGTCGCGGCGCTGCGCGCGTTCAACTGGTCCGGCATTTCCATGGATGAATTGTCGAAGAACAGAACTAAGTAATGTTTCTGATTGTTGTTTGGTCCGGGAGTTTGCGAAGTTCCGGCGCTGAAGCTCGAGATCGGCTGCTCTTTATTGTCTTCGTACACCTTGAAATCGCCTTGCGCGAGATCGCGAACGTATTTGCCTTTTTTATCGGTGACGATCGCGTCCACGAGCACTTGCTTCGACTCTTTCTTGATCACCGTGTCCGAAGAGATCAAATCGCCCGCGGCGTCCGCGGGAGCGGGTTTCGGCGGCTCTTGCGCGCGAAGGGTTGCGACAAACGGCGAAAATCCGAGCAAGAGGGCGAACGCGCCCATCGACAATTTTTTTGCGCCGAAACCGATTTTTTTTCCGGACATATTTCCCTCCGCTTTGCCCAACTTCCGACATCCAACTGGCCGAACGCAAAACCAACGAACTCGGCAGAAATCGTTTTAATACGGAATCACGACCGCTCCGTTTTTCGCGGCCATCAATTCGCCTTCAGCGTCGCGCACGACGAGGCGCACGAGATACGAACCCGGCTTCACGTCAAAGCTGGACTTGATGCTGATGCCGGAGCGGCCCAGCCGGTCCAAGGTCGCATCCAGCAGACGCATCTCGACAATTTTTTCGCCGCCGGTGACAAAATTTCCATTGTCGTCAAAAATCGCGGTGGCCAGCGTCAAGTCGTCGCGGTTGCGTCCGTCGGCTTTGCGAAATTGCAACGATTTCAGATCGACATGAGCCAGAACGGAGAGCTTTGCCTGCGCGGGTTCCGGCTTGAAGAACTGGGTTTGCAGGTCCACCGCCAGATCCTTCAATTCATCCTGCGAAAAAATGGCTTCCTCGATTTCCTGTTTCGCGGTTTCCACGGGATCGCGAGCCTTGCGCGGAGCGAAATAACCTTTTCTGGCTTGCACGCTGAATTTCTGCTTTCCGGTGAGCGTGACCTTGAGCGTGTGATAACTCCCATCGAGCTTCAAATTTTGCGGCGCGAAGCCGAGGACGTAAGAAACGGGAGGAGCGGCCACGGCTTGCCTTAAACCCTCGTCCACATCGTTGCGATTGTGAAAATACGTTCCGCCGGTGCCGGCGGCGAATTCATCCAGAATCTCCGATTGTTCGAATTGCGCTGCGGTCCGGTATGCGGCTTTTTGGCCGGAGACGCGGAAAGAGCCGCCGGGCGGATTCGCGATGTCTCCGAGGAGGTCCGGCGTGTAGAGGCCGCGCACATCGACAGTGTCGATTACGATATTTGACCGCGTGGCGCGATCGATGATTCCAGACGCCTCGGTAAACAACTGCGAAAGAATGAAACCGGGAGAAACGAAAACCATCACGCGCTGGCCGGGCATGCCGGCGAGGCGCCGCAAGGCATCCTCAATGTGGCGGTAGACGAATTGGGATTCTTCGTCGCCGCTGTTCAAGGAGCGCTCCGCCGCGAGCGTCGCGATCACCCTGGCCTGGGTGATTTTGGTTTGATCGCCATTGAAGGCGCAATCCACGGTTTCGGCCGCGGCCACTTCCAAAGCCTGGGTGTCGTTTTTGTTTTCGATCAGGTCCGCCTGGTAATAGCTGATATCGGGGCAATCCGGCACTCCGGAAACGCGTCCGAAAAGCGGTTTCGGCAGAATGCCGCTGAGCGTGCGCTTTAGAGCTTCGTGGTCGCTTGTAAACTCCAGCGTGCTCTGCCCGGAAGTTGTATAGATTCCCACGCGGTCGGTGGGGGCCAGCGCGCCAAAAAGGCGCGTGGTGGCGTCGCGCGCGATGACGGAGTCTTCCAACGACATGTGAATGTCGTCGTACAGAATGCTGACAAACCGCTGCGGGATTGCCGGAAGATCGGCCTTCGCAACGCCGGCGGGCGCGGCCGGCACATTTTCCGCGGTGGTGACGGGCATGATTTTTGCCGCCGGCGTCTCGATGTTGAAAAAAGAGACGATTTGCGGCTTTTTGCCATCGGAAAGCGCGAAATCCTCCTGATGGAGATTTTCGACGACTTTGCCCTTTTGGTCGCGCACGACAACGCGCACGAGGACAAGATTTACGCGAACCTTGAAAACGGCGGGTGTATCGCGGGTTTCGACTTCCGGTTTTTTTGGTTCCGGCGAAGGCGCGGAGATTGAAGGACTTTGCGCGGTGGGCGGGGACGCGTTGTTATCCGGCGGCGATTGCGCGAACGAAGTGAGCGCGCACGCCAAGAGCAGCGCACCGCTCCAACACACATACCTTCTTAACGCGTGAAAATCGCTTTGCAGGACGTACCTTCCTTTTTTCCGGCGGCGGCCACACGGCGGCTACCTGCCATCCGCGCCGGAATACGCCCCAGGGTGGGTGAGCGCCGTACCGCGAATATACGCCTTCGTAATGTTCTATTCAATGCGGGTTGGCGGCACGCCTTGCGTCTTGCAATTCGGCGTTCCAAGCGGCGCCAAGAAAGACGACGACGGCGGACAACTGCATCCAGACCATCAAACCGATGACGGCGGCGAGGCCGCCATACACGATTGAATACGGCACCCTTCTGACGTACAAGCCGAAGGAAACGTCGACGACCCACCACAATAAAGTGGCGACGACGGCCCCGGGCAGGACGTTGCGCAGACTATGCTCTTGCGGGCGCGCAAATCGATAGATGACGGTGAGCGCGGAAAGCGACAAAAGCATTGCCGCGAGGGGAAAGAAAAATGGCCAAAGACCGCTGAAAGGATGTGCGGGACCGAGTTCACGCGTGACCCAATACCGGATCGGACGCCCGAAAACGCCGAGGGCGGACGCGACGAGGAGCGGAGCGATGGTCGAGAGGAGCAAAACCAATCCGCGCCATTGCCGGTGCAAAAAGCCGGGTTTTTCCACGTCTCCGTAGATCGTGTGAATGCCTTCCATGATGAGCTTCATCACCTGCGAGCCGGCGAGAAGCGTGCCCGCCCAGCCGACCACCGCCCATTTCCAGGCTTGCGGCGCGCGCCGGATCAAAAACTCGGAAACGATCTGACGGCTGCCGGGAGGAAGATACCGCGTGAAGTCCGTGATCATGTTCAGCATGTCGGTGTGGCTGCCGAGCGGACTGGTGGCGATGGCCACGACGAGCAGAAGCGTTGGGAAAAAGGCGAGGAACAGATTGAAGGCGATGGCCTGGGAAAGCATGCTGCATCGAGGAAAGACGCGCCCGAACATCTTTACCGCGCGGCGGAACAAGCTCATGGCACGATTCATCGGCACGCATTATACCTGCACTGTATTTTCGTTAAAGGCCTCTTCCTTGCCGGCAATGGTCTTGCATCGTAAACTCGGAGTGGTGACCATGAACTCACGTTGCATACGCTTTTCGGCGCTGGCTCTCTGCGCGGCCGCTGTTTTCGTTGCCGGCGCTGCGCCGGGGCGCGCGCAATCGGCGCCAAAAACGAAAAATCTTTGGAAGAGCGTGCCGTTCGCGATTGTGCGCTACAACGACGATGCGCCAAAATCCTGGAATCTTTATTACTCCGGCAAACGAGGCGTTTTGCTGCTGCGCTTGTGGAAACGCTATTTGTTGATCGATCGCAATCAGCAGCTCGTGTTCGACATCGATCCGGAAAAAGTGAAGGAAAAAGGCGACGACGTGGAATTTTTGGCGGAAGCGAATACCGGCGACCCGGCGGACATTACCGACTGGCGCGAACGCGACGTCGGCCAGTTGCGCCGGCTGCGTTTTCGTTTTGGCGCGAAAGGCAACTATCTGGACATTCAAACGCCGCTGAAGGCGAACGGCGAACCGTTGTATTGAGCGGTGCCGGCGGATGGCGGCGTCAGGGCCGCGGCGGGCCTTTGCGATAGACGCCGTAAACCCACGGAATGCCGGCGACGCCCGGCTCGACGGCGACTTCGAGCGAATCGCCGACGCGGAAGCGTTCGTAGTCGTCCACTTCGACCGGGATGCGTTCGAATTTTCTGCCCGGGCGCCACGAATTGACGATGAGGCGGCGGCTGCCGCGGACGATTCCTTTCATGTAAAAGGTGTCGCGAACGGTGGCGGGAACGTACTCGATGTGTTTCGGGCTGTCGAACTTGCCATTGACGAATAAAATGGCCGTCAAAATCCACGGCAACGGCAGAAAGCCGGTGAAAATTCTTTTTACGACTTCGATTTCGGCGTGGCGCCGCGCGAGACGATCGAGCAAGACGGCGAGCGCCAGCGCGATGAAAAAAAGCAGACCGAAGAAAACCAGCATCCAATCGAGATCGAGCGGCGGGAAGACCTGGCTGACGTACGGGAAGCAAAGCGAGCCGGCGAGAAACGCAAGCGTGCGATAGATGAGCTTGCGGCGGAAGACCAACTCGGCTGCGTCCGCGGTGAGGCCGCAGGAAGCGCACTGATCCGCGTCGCGCTCGGCGCCGCAATCGAGGCATCGTGTCATTTCAGGAATCATACCGCGATGTCAGGGCTGAATTTCCGGAGTCGCTCCGGAAAGCGAGTTGATGAAATCCTGATATTGCTGCTGGTGCGCCTCTTCGGCGAGGGCGATGGAAACACCCATGCCGCGGCCGGGCTCGACGCGCTTTACGAAGCAATTCACACGCAGCGGGCGATCGAGCGTCAATTCCGCGGAAAAGCCGGCGCCCACCCACAAGGGATCGACCGACTCGATGAACATGCCGTTCGCGCTCAAATCCCTGGTGCGGGCGCGCACGACGGTGGAACCCCATTCGATTTCGAGGTCGGCATGATAACGGAAACGAGGCGCCCAGCGGCGCTCGAACCGGCGAATTGCTTGATCCCCACTGCCCATAATGCTGGTGAGTCCCCCCAAGCGGGTTCCCAAGCCACGGCGCACGGGCGATCTCGCCGCTTGCAAGAAACAATACTCCTGTTTCACTCATTGTTATACGACGCCGTGCGACTTTGTTTTGTTCCCTGTATTGCCGAAATCGCCACCAAGAAGCGCCCCTTGCGCCGCGAGACGCTAACCGTTTTCGCGTTGCTTCGTCGTGCCGCCTTTTCCACGCCTGATTCGGCGCTGTATTTCCGCTTGCAGGTAGCGGCGCAAATTTTCGGCGACAATGCCCGGAGCGGTGAGCTCTTTCAAATCGGAAACGGTTAATTCGGGCAAAAACGCGAGGATTGTGGAGAGCGTGGCGGCCGGCTGGCGCACGAGCGCCAGCCTGACGTTATACGTCGCGGACCATTTTGGATGGCGGGCAACGGCTTCCGCCACGCGCGGCGCGAGCTTTACCTTGGCCAGCGCTTTCAATACGTGCGCCTCGTTCAAATTCGAATTGTCCAAGACGATGGTCAGGATTTGCGGATGCCCTTCGGCGAGCAATTCTCCCGCAACGCGGCCGGGGCCTCGGCGGGCCAGCGTGATTTTCTGGCCGAGCGGCAATTGCGGCAGGCGCGCGATGAGTTGCGCTTCGGCGTTGCGTTTGAGTTCGGCGAGCGCACCGGGCGTGAGAGTAAGTTGCACGAGGTCCATCAAATATAAGTCGCGCAAGAGGCGCAGGCTGATGAGCCGCGGCGTGTGCGGATGAAGGACGAGCGATTTTTTTACGGCGTAGTTTTTCAGGAGCGCTTTGCGCTGCGCCAGTTCTTCGATTAATTCGCCCGCGAGGTCTTTGCGAGTGAGCAGCAATGCGGCTTGCTCTTCGTTCAACGCGGGATCGTTTACGAGCGTTCGCAGGACGTCGGGCGAAGCGGTTCGCAGCCGTTCGCCTAACTCCGGATTCTCGCCGCTCGTTTTTTTCTCTTCGAATTCCAATGGTTCACTCATCGCTCGACCGCCAGACGGGCCGCGACTTCGGCAAGCGGGGTGCGAAGAATTTCGAGTTTGGCTTGCGGCGCGATGCGGCGAAGTTCCGCGTCCAGCATGTCGTCAAAATAATTCGAACGCCCCACCATGCCGCCGGTTTTTCCTAAAAGGAAATCCATTCCCGCGATTCCAAGTTCTGCGTGCACTGCTTTGACCAAGGATGCAAGGCTCTTTGCGGCATCGTGCAACAAACCGCGCGCAAGCTCGTCGCCTTCCTCGGCGGCATTTGCCACGATGGGAAAAACGCGCGGATACACGGCGTCCGCCGCGTCTCCTTCCAAACCGGAAATGCTTTCCGCCGATTCCACACCCAGTTGCTCCAAAATCCGCGCGCGGAGCGCGCTCGCGCTGCCGCCGGCTCCGCTCTTCACCGCTTCCACCGCGCGCTTCCCCACGGAAAACGCGCTTCCTTCGTCACTATTGTTCGGCCCGTGGCCGCCGGAGCGCGCCACGCGTCCCACGCCGTTTCTTCCAATCGCCGCCGACCCGGTGCCCGCGACAAGAACGATCGCACTCGAAGCGCCCGCCGCTGCGAGCGCCAGATCCAAATCCGTGCACAATTCGAATTTTCTTCCGGCAAAAAATCCGCTCAACATTTCCCGCATCGGCGCGGCGCGTTCCGGCGCCGCCACTCCGGCGAGCCCCGCGCAAATATCGGTCACTTGTTCCATTTTTAAGCCTGCGTGATTCAGCGCCGCTTCGGCGGCCTGCCGCACGCCGCGAGCCGCCGCTTCCAATCCAATTCGCGAAGGATTCGACGCCGCGCCACGGCCTCGCCCCAAAATTCTTCCACCTTCTTCCATCACGACGCAATCCGTCTTCGTGCCGCCGCCGTCCAAGCCCATGCCGATTCGCATTCTCAAAGCATAGCGGAACTCAATTCTCCTGGCGCTCCGTTCTTGACGGCTGCGTGCCTCCGCCTCTATCCTCTTCGCACTTCATGCCCATTCACGCGCTCGATCTCGCCATCGTCGTTTTTTATTTACTCGGCGTCACCGCGCTTGGCGTTTATTTTCGCCGCGGCCAGCAGAATGTGCGCGATTATTTTCTCGGCGGCCGCACCGCGCCGTGGTGGGCGATCGCGTTTTCGATCGTTGCCACGGAAACTTCGACATTGACCATCATCGGTACGCCGGCGATCGCGTTCCGAGGCAATATCACTTTTTTGCAACTCGTTTTTGGCTACGTGCTCGGCCGCTTCCTCATCGTCCTGCTGCTACTGCCCGGCTATTTTCGCGGAGATTTTTTTACGGCGTACGCGCTGATCGAAAAGCGCTTCGGGCCGCGCATGCGATCGCTTGCCGCTTCGACATTTCTCGTTACACGCGCGCTTGCGGAAGGCGTTCGCGTGGCCGCGATCGCGCTGGTCGTGAGCGTCGCGCTCGGCACTTCGGAGCGGCTTGCGGTTTTCATCGTGATCGCGCTCACGATTGTTTATACGTTTGAAGGCGGGATGAAAGCGGTGATCTGGACGGACGTCGCGCAACTTTTTTTGTATCTCGTGGGCAGCGCCGTCACGTTCGCGTTTTTGCTTCACCGTATTCCCGGCGGCTGGGCGGAAGTGGAGCAAGTTGCCGCTGCGTCCGGCGGCAAACTTGCGTTCCTCGATTTTTCATTCTCGCTCGTGAAGGAATACACGTTTTGGTCCGGCCTCCTTGGCGGGGCGTTTCTTACGATGGCCAGCCACGGCACGGACCAGACCATCGTGCAGCGGCTGCTTGCCGCAAAAAGCGAACGCGACAGCCGCGCCGCGCTCGTCGCGAGCGGCTTCATCGTGCTTTTTCAATTCACTCTTTTTCTTCTTGTCGGCGTTTTGCTTTTCGTTTTTTCGCAACACACGCCGCTGCTCGCCGCCGGGCAAAAGCCGGACGCCATTCTTCCGATTTTTCTTGTTCGCGAAATGCCCACGGGCCTTGCGGGAATTCTGCTCGCCTCGATTCTTGCCGTGGCCATGTCCAACGCGAGCGGTTCGCTTAATTCGCTTGCCGCGAGCACCGTTCTCGATTTCTCGCGCCTCAGCGGCCGCCAAACGAATCCCAAAGAATTCCTGCGACTTTCGCGCCGCGTCACGCTCGCGTGGGGCGCGGTGCTGCTGGCCTTCGGCATGAAAACGTGGGGACCTTTTCTTGAAACCGGCCTTAAGGTGGCGTCGATTCCCTTTGGCAGCCTTCTTGGGCTTTTTTTTCTCGGCACGTTTGATAAAAAAGCCACCGCCACCGGCGCGACGATCGGCATGTTCACCGGCCTCGCCGTGATTGTTTCGATTTGGCGATTCACGCCGGTCGCATTTACGTGGTATGTCCTCATCGGTTCTGCTGTTACATTGTTCGTCGGCAGCCTGATGAGCAGAATTCTTCGAGCGCGGTCGCGGGAGAAAAGCGCGTGAGCTCTCCTCCACAAGAAAACCGGCTTGAACTCGTGCGCGGGCTCGGCCCGTGGGCTTCCGCCGCGATCGTGGTGGGCACGATGATCGGCACCGGAATTTTTTTGAAACCGGCGCAGATGGCGCGCGAAGGGCACAGCGTTTCCGTTGTGTTTGCGGCGTGGATCGCCGGCGCGCTGCTTTCCATTTTTGGCGCGCTCTCGTATGCGGAATTGGGCGCGGCCATTCCGGAAGCGGGCGGCGAGTACGCGTATCTCCGCCGCGGCTTCGGACCAACGTGGGGTTTTCTTTTCGGATGGATGCACTCGATCGTCGGACGCCCCGCGTCCGCCGCGTCGATCGCCGCGGGCGGCGTGCAATTTCTCGCGTATCTTGTTCCCGGAATCGCCACGCCAATCTTTACGCTTCACCTGCCCGGCATCGCTCACTGGATCAAGCCGTACGATTTTGCTTTCACGTGGGCGCAGCCGCTCGCCGTCGTCTGGCTCGTCGTCATGACGGCGATCAATTACATCGGCGTAAAATTCGGCGGCGCGGTGCAGGTGTTTCTGACGTTCATCAAGATATTTTCGGTGCTGCTGATCATTGGCGTGGCGTTCTTCGCGCCAACCTCCGCGCACGGCGCCGACCCGATCTGGCCCGCGGCGATCCATGGCGGCCTGCTCACCGCTTTCCTCGCCGCGCTTGCCGCCGCGCTATGGGCGTACGACGGCTGGGAAGATCTGAATCTCGTCGGCTCCGAAGTCAAAGACCCGCAAAAGAATTTTCCGCGCGCGCTTGTCGGCGGTGTCGGACTTGTTGCCGTCATCTATCTACTCTTCAGCGCCGCCTGCCTTCGCGTGCTTCCATTTTCTTCCGTCGCCGCTTCGGAGCACATCGCTTCCGACGTGGTCGAACATGTTTCCGGCCACGGCGCCGCCATCTGGATCACGCTGGCCATGGTCATCTCCGCCATCGGCTCGCTCAACTCTTCCGTCCTCAGCGGCGCGCGCGTTCCGTACGCCATGGCGCGCGATAAAGTTTTCTTTCAAGTGGCCGACGGCATTCATCCCAAATTTTTCACGCCCGGCCGCGCGCTCATTTTTCAAGGCGTGCTGACGAGCCTCATGGCGCTCACCGGCACGTTCGACGAGCTCACCAGCCTCTTCATTTTCGCCACCTGGATTTTTTACGGCCTCGCCGTCGTCTCTCTTTTCCGTCTGCGCATCACGGAACCGAACTTGCCTCGCCCGTATCGCTGCCCGGGCTATCCCGTCGTGCCGGGAATCTTCGTTGCCGGCGCGCTGGCGCTCACCGTGAGCGTGCTGTTCCAAAATCCCGGCCGCTCTTCGATCGGCCTCGGCCTCATCCTCATCGGCCTGCCCTTTTACCAATACTGGCAAAAGAAAATGACTGCGGCCAACTGAACGGCCACGGTCATTTCATCGGTCAAGTTTTTTAGCGGCGCGATCGTTCGTGCCCGCTTGCTTTTACGCCTTTGCCGCGCGCAGCTGCTTCATTCGCTCTTCCGTCTGCCTGGTCAAGTGCGGCGTAATTCCAAGCTGCCGCTCGATCAGCATCAACTGGCCGCGATGATGCATTTCATGTTCTTTGCCGCCCAAAACTCTTTCAAAGCGCGTCTTCACGGTCTTGCCATCGCCGTCGATTACTTCCACGGCAAGAAATTCGTCGGTCAGCGATTCCAGCCACGTTGCGTGCTTTTCTCCTTCGATCCGGAGCAATTCCAAAAGCTCCGCCTTCGTGCGCGGCTTGGCTTCTTCCGAAATAATTCGCTCGCGCAGACTCATAAAATCGAATCCCACCAGCGTGGTGAGGCCTTCTTTTGCCAGCTCCGGCCAGATGCGCTGCGAAAGCGCCATGTGCGCCAGCGTCCTCGCCACCGGCTTCACGCCCGGTGCGGGCACGAAGTCGTACTTGTCCTCCGGAATATCTTCGGCAATCTGAATCGTGTTCTTGCGGACGGTGCGAAACGCGGCCGCCATTTCTTTGCCACCATAAACGCTCATGCCTTCACCTCGGGATAAGTTCGTCCGCCCGAACCAGGCAGACTGGCCGGTTAGATGCCTGCCACGCAACGCACGTCACAGCCGCTCAACGATTATTTTGTCTCTCCCGGGCACCGCCGGAAATCGAACAAAATCGAAACCGACCCCTCCTTGGCACTGCGATGGACTTCCATATCGTCCAGAGACGCATACGAAGGTAGAACGTTCTTGTTTTTTCTGAAGAAATCTTCCAGACGGCCAGAATCGAAAAGCCACATGGATTTTGGCAATTCCTCTTTTAGTTTTTCCTCTAGTTTCTGATCCACACCGAAGAACTGAACTTCCTTAACGTAATATTGCCTTTGCTCATCAATACGAATGGCCAGGTCGATTATTTTTTGCGTGTCGTCAACCGCGAAATCAGGTTCCGCTGTCATGTCAATAAATCCGAACTTGCCATAAATCTTTGTGAGATTGTGGAGCGCAGCGCGGATCGCATCCACATTAAGAATTTCGCCTTCTCTAAGCCCCAACTCTCTTTTAAGCGCTTGTGAATGCATCGAAAGCACCTTGTCGGGATCAGCAGGCTTAATCTCTATCTTCCCGACGCGGTATTGCGACCCCAAATCGGCGCTGACTGCGGCCGCCACCTGAATGTCCGAGCCTTCCTCCTTAAGCACCGTCAGTTCAGAGTGGGCCAGCGCTTTAAAATAGCCTCGGTTCTGCAGCGATCCGCGAACCGCCACTTCCGCAACATCTTTCGCTGCTTCTTCCAAGTAATCCGTGTCCGAGTCCTCTTCAAATGTTCTTTGCTGCACGTCCGCGCTGATTTCGCGCTGAAGCTCTGGGGGAATGCCGCTCTTCGCGTCAAACTCGATGCGTGCCACATGTAATGTGACTTTTTGCGGCTCCACTTCCCGCTGCATGTCGCGAATTTCCTGGGCCAAAGTGGGGTTAGGAAGACAGCGCTCCAGCCGCTTGGGAAGTTGCGCGAAAAGGGCCGCCGGGTACGATAGCAAGATTACGAAGCTCGTTAGCAATCTACGTGACAACATTCACGCACTATAGCCGTGCGTTAGGTTCGGTTCAAGGTTTGTAATTTCGACCCATTTTTGCGTCGCCAGCTTCAAGGCACCTTTTGCTCAATTTTGCGTCCAAACATTCTTCCGGGTACAGGTTGAAAATCAAGCAAAGCAATGGAATAGGCACTCCTGTTCTATCGCACCCTACTCATCGCGATTGTTGTTCTGGCCGCCGCCATACTGTAGACCTCATTGCTTCGATCTCTACCCCGCAGCGCCCGTGACGGATGCTCAACGCCTATTTTGCCTTCAACGGAAGTGAACTTTCTTAACGCAATATTGCTTTTGCTCGCCGATGCGGAGAGTCGGGTCGATCCTCTTTCGGGGCGCGTCAATCGGCGAAATGGGGAAAGCGAATCACAACGAGCGGCCGGCAAAATTTCTCGCACCGAGCATGGGTCCAGTACCCGGCGATTCCACGGCTCACGTAATTTTTACCGCATGCCGAATTTCTGAATCCGACCTATTCCCTTTCTTCTCTGTGCGTTATCGATTTGAACGTTGGAAATCCATTTGCAAACAGTTTCGGCGGCACAGCAAGTGGGTCGCCGGAGTTGCACATGTCCTGCGCGGGCGCACACCACTCCAACCAACATTGCAGCGGGCGGCGCAAGAGCGGCGCACGAGGTGGGGACGAGATGATCGGTCATGACTACAACCATGTGCCCGCGCTCCGAAAGCGCATGGAGGATTGCGAAGGCGAACGCCGGCGCGGAAACGACTTGCCGGAGGCAGGAATCGTCCAGCAAGCTCAGGCGGGCGACGCCGCGGCGTTCGAAAGGATTTATCGCAAGCACAGCCGCCATGTCTATGCCGTGTGCATGCAGATGATCCGAAATCCAACGGAAGCCGAGGATTTGACGCAAGAGGTCTTCCTCCTCGTCTTGCGCAAGATTCAGACGTTTCGCGGCGAATCGGCCTTTTCCACCTGGCTGCACCGGCTGGCGATCAACGTCGTGCTCATGCATTTGCGCAAGAAGAAATTGCGCACGGAGCTGCTGGACGAAACAATGCAGCCCGGCGAGGAAGGCGCCGCGGCGGGCCGCGCGGCGGGCAACCCCGAAGTGTTGCTCACCGGGTTGATTCACCGCGCGAACCTCAAACGCGCCGTCGAACTGTTGCCCACTGCCCACAAAATTGTGTTTGTGCTGCACGACATCCACGGCTACAAACACCACGAGATCGCCGAAATGATGGATTCGTCGGTCGGAACGTCAAAAGGGCAGCTTCATCGGGCCCGCACACGATTGCGCGATCTCTTGCGAGATTTCGTCCACTCTCTTCCGTCGGTCTCCCGAGCCGGTTGCCGCACGATTCGCGTTTGAAACGGCAGGGTTTGGCGTTTGCGCGGGGGAAGCTAGCCGCGTTCGACGCGCATCTTTATGTCCGCGTACGCCGCTTCGATCAGCCCGCCGAGCGCCGCCGCGTTTGTGGCCGTTCCCGGCTGCAGCTTCACATGACGCATGTGCTTGCCCGTGCCTTGCAACAAGCGCGCCGGATCGGGCAGCACCGCGCCGTGAAAAAATCCGACGTTTACGTGCGAGGCGAACACATTCACATAGCCGAACGGCGCATCGCCTAAACACGCCGTCGGATGGCCGTCATGCAAAAGCTCGCGCACTTCGTCGCCGCACGTTCGCATCGCTTCAAACCACCGCTGCGCGATCGCACCCAATTCCCTTTTATGCTTTTTCATCCAGGCATCGATGGCGGGGTCTCGCTCCGCGGCACCGTCAAATCGCAGAAAATCCTCTTTCATCGTCGGTCCTCTTGCATGGGACTGGTCTAGCTGCGCATTCGGCAACGAAAGCTTTTACGCATCGTCACAGTTCGGAAACGCAACGATCTCGTCACAATTTCATTTCTTTCGATGGAACGTACTAAATGCTGCGGCCGCTATCAACACCTGCGCTTCGGCCGGATCAACCGGTACAAGTTTTATCTGTTGGTTCGAACTTTCTTCGAGCGGCGTCTTTGTCCGGAAGTAGTACGTCTTGCCGGCCTCAGCCGTGAAGCTGGTCGCCGCCAAGGAATACCTGACCACCCGCTCGAACCTCGATTGAATACCTGTACACAAGTGGTGTTCGCCGGGTTCGACGGGAAAGAAAAAGTAAGACCGGTAGCCATTCGCTCCTACCCAGGTGCCATCGATTCCGAATCGTGTCGGCGGCGTTCCAATGTGCACGCCAACATAGTCGGACGAGGCAGCGCCAATTACGTATACCAGAGCCTTGCCAGCGTCTGGTTGTGCAGTTGGGTGTTGCTTCTTGTCCGTTTTGACGTCGAAACGTATTTCGTTCGCCCCACAACCGGCAGCTGCCAGCGGGCTTACTGCGGAATTTTGAGCAAAGGCCGGAGAAGCAAAAAGCAGCGCAAGCAAAGCCGTCCTGAACATGGGAAAACCTCCTGGTAATCACACGTCGTACGTAGATGAGACGTGTCTCCTATATTTTCCGTTACCGTAATAGCGTTGCTACGTTTCCATGCTCGGATTATTGGACTTTCCAGTCCGGCTCCATGCCCGCGTCCACAGCCCGCGCACGGCAAGGATAAGGGAAAACATCCCCGTCACGCCGAGCGCGTGAAGCGTCCAGACAAACAAGAACGCGGGGCTGGACCTGGCGATCTGGCCATGAAAAATGCCGCCCGGCCCGATCACGTGGGCGATGGGCATAAGCAACGCAAGGATTCCCCCGACGAGCATGATGATGTATCCCGACCGCCGTTCGCCGAGCAGCAACGTTCCGTACAACCAGACGACCAGGATGGGCACCGCCACGAGGGTTGCGCCGCCGGCCTCGCCCGTGCCGACGCGCGCGTGGACGGTATCGCTCGTCAGATGAAGCGTTACGAGGAGAATCGAGAGCAAAGAAGCGCCGGTTAAGAGGACGTTTTCTTTCATGGGATTTTCTCCTTCAACTCGCAAGACCAAATTTGTGTGCCTCTCATTGCCGGGTGCCGCGCCCTGCCGATGCAAGCGTGCTGGTTTTGACGTTTCCTACGTAGGGGCACGATATATCGTGCCCTCTTCGCGGCAAAGTCATTCGAACTTGCCACCCACCGCGCCACTCGTCAACGCATTGCCCGCCGCATTCTCCTTATCCCACTCCCACTTCAATGGATTCTCCAAAATGTACCGGCTTGCGTCGGCATATTCTTTCCCATTCCGCAGAACGCGCTCGAAATAATTCCGCTGCCAAATGTCTTTGCCGGTCATCCTCAATCGTTCCCCAGCTTTTCTTGTAACCGCCGCCTTAAATGCTCGGACGATCGTTGGCATCGTTGCCTTCGTTGGCGATTGGAATGACTCTGTCTGCCTTGCCGTCCGATCGAGGGGCACGATATATCGTGCCCCTACACGGAGAACGACAATGCCGTGCAGGTGATTTGGCATTACCACGAACTCTTTGATTTCGGCCGGCGCAAAATGTTCGGGAATCGCAATCCAACATTCCCGCAATATCGTTCCGAGTGGACTCAGCTCCACATTTCCGTCTGCAATCTCTCCAAAAATATTCTTCCGGCCAGCCGCACAAATCGTCAGAAAGTATCCGCCCGGCTCCGAATAATCCGCTCCGGGCAAGCGAATCGACCGCCTGTGCTTTTCATTGCCCATGTTCAACCCCAAGATGTGGGGCACAATATCACTTCTTATGTAGGGGCACGATATATCGTGCCCTTCATCCCGTGTGGCGCCTCAACTTCATCTTCTCCGCGCGTCCTCCGCGAACTCTGCGTCTCTGCGTTATCTTCCTGCTTTGTTTTGACTGAATACTGATGACTGACGACTGAGGACTTGCGTGCGCAAAACACGGTCGCGGCGAGAATATCTATTTGATTCGCTTTCACTACGTCCGTTCACGCACAAGGCCAATAGCGTAGCAAACGGCAGCCCGCGGACTCCTGGCCGAACCGCATCCCTCTCTATTCATTGGAGTTATACGAATCGCGAAAATTCTTTAAATTAAATATTGACAATATAATTCGTAATATTTTAAGATTGTTTTATTGGAGGGGCAATGGAAGACACAATCGTACTTTTCACAAGGCAAAGCACGGAAAGGATCCTTCGTGAAGGCGGATCCGGGCGATGGCGCCTGGTTCCGAGTCATGCACGCCAGTGCAAGTTTGCGGTGTGTACGCGCAACGCGAAACACAGCAAAGTCGAGGGGTCGGAGCCACATCGGTCGGCTTTTCTAATTGGAAAGGTTAAAGACATAGTGCCATCTCGCGAAAAACCCGGTAGGTACTGGATTCTATTCAGCGAGTACGCGCGAGTAGACACGCCCGACATTTGGAACAAGGGCGACCGGAATCCGGTCAGGTACTCAACTATTCAAGCACTCGGAATCGACCCGTCAAGACTCAAGTGGGAGCCGATGCCGACCACAAGCCGCCCACAGGAATCAGTGGCACAGGAAACTAAGCCTACTGGGGGCCTGACAATGTCAGAGGCGAAACAAGGTTTGGCGATTACGTTTGGCGTAGCGCCAGAAGCAGTCGAAATCACGATCAGGGGATAGAAATATGAATGTCATACAAGATGCACAGCGAAAAGGAACTATAGGCGACGGTGAAAGCGAATTTGGCCCATTCGTCGCGAGCAAAATGCGACCGCACTTTCATCGACCGGGTTGTAAATGGGCTTCTTACCTGAATCCCAATAACACGCTTGAATTTTCTTCCCACACGGAAGCCGTAGCCGCCGGAAAGAAACCCTGCAAAACCTGCCGGGCCTGACAGAAATTGGAGAAATCGGGGACAGAGGAAGCTTGCCGTCTGTCCTCCGCTCGTCCACTGCCCAAGAATATTACGCATAGACATTTCATGCCGAGTAAGACAGTTTAGGATTCGATCGAGAGCGAAAATCCGGATGACATTTGCGCTAGTCAAAGCAAAAGTAGAAGCTCGGGACCCTAACTCCTTTGTGGGGTCCTTCGAAGGTCTTTTGCTCGACGCAAAACTCATACCGTATAACTTGGATGAGCCAGATCAGCGATACGAACTTGCAAAAGATGTGTCAGCATTCGCGAACGCTGACGGCGGATTTATTCTGCTCGGTTTCGATGAAGACCGAGAGGATCCAACTAGGTCGAGGCCAGTCGTTAAATCCGTCAATCCCTTTCCAGCAGAACGACTTCCGATTGGAAATTATTATGGAATGCTCAAGCATTACATCCATCCAGAGATCGAAGGACTTGTCATTCATTGGCTCCCTGATTCGACGAACCCGCTAAATGGTGTTGGAATCATCGAAGTTCCACCGCAACTACAGGAGCGCAAATATTTTTTGATATCAAATGTCGTTGAAAATGGTGAGGAAATCGGACAGATCGTGTTTGGTCTGGTGCAACGCGTCGATGACAACAACCAGCCGATGACCCGAACTGATTTATATAACTTGATGCAACACGGCAAGCATGAAGTCCCAACCTTACTGCGGCAAATGGACGGCAAGATAGACGCACTTCTTAGACATGAAACTTCGCAAGCTACCGGAAGCCAATCGGCTAAGACTCGCATACAAGAACGCCTAAATCGCGTCGAAAGTGGCACCTAATGCTAAACGTCCCCACGATGACGTTTGCAATG
Source organism: Candidatus Acidiferrum sp. (assembly GCA_035310365.1). Classification (GTDB taxonomy): domain Bacteria; phylum Acidobacteriota; class Terriglobia; order Acidiferrales; family UBA7541; genus Acidiferrum. Next base: position 4,322 of record DATGEI010000063.1, on the reverse strand, counting down.
GTTCCGGACGAACCTACAACATACAAAGATATTTTTTCGGCAGGTCCAATTCAGGAGTTACTCGAACGCCCCGGAGAACTTCGATACGCGGGATGGGACTTAAATACACAGGCCAAAGCCCGAATTATCAAGGGAGAATATCTAGAGTTGACCTCTGGATTTAGGAAACTACTTCGACTTTACGAAGATGGCACTTTCATTGTGAAGATTTCCGCAGGTCCAGATTCTCTCGCGTGGGGACAATCGGACCAAGATTTTGAAACGAATCCACGGCTAAATCCGTTGGCGCTTGTCGAGTTTACTCTCAACTTCACCTTGCTCTGCTCTCGCCTCGTTCATCACTTAACTCGGCGCCATCTTTCGATTACTTTCTATTTGGGGTTGCAGAACGCCGTTAGACCTTCCGACACTCGACTCTACCTCTGTAGCGGAAAGCTGGACAGGTTCGGATTTAGCTCGGGAGTTAAGCGTCATGCGCCGGAGAATAGTTTTCGGCTTGAATTTTCAGCGAGTACTGCAGATATTGAACTTCGTCCAGCCGAGGTCGCGTACCGTCTGTTGGCAAAAATTTATAACTGGTTCGGTCACATCAACGAAGGTATTCCGTATGTCTCGGAGGCTGCCAACGGTGCACGATTCGTTGATGAACTTCAAATCAAAGCGGCGAGCGGAGGATGAAGTTTCCATTTGGAAACCCGGGACAAGACGTTAAACGAGCCGATCTGCGCCCAGCACAACCTTTCACCTGTATCCATGACCGTCCACAACCCAATTCCGGCCATTCCCTGCTAATCACTTAACCTTTCCTATACTCTCGTGCTATCTTGCCGCGTGTTTGGTTCGACGCTGTCGCTACGCGCGGCCCTTCCCTCCGGCTCTGGGCAAGCAGACACCTACCTTCACGTTCCTCTTGCAAGATCGCGTAAGTCCTTTGCCATCTGTAGTTACGAAAGAAAAGGCGAGGTATAGGGGGTAAAGAGTTCCAGGACCAGGACAGGAGATCCGAGGCAGAAAAGCACGAAGTGCAAAATCACCGGTCTAAAGACCGGCCACTACAATGACCGGAGCATCGCTACAAAATCAAACTTGCGCGGCGTGGGCTTTCAACGGCAGCGGCCGGATGGCGGCTTCGGCTTCGCGGCTTACTTTCACTTGCGGGTGCAAGACTTTCGCCAGAATCTCGAGGCCGGTCATCAAGCGCGGACCGGGACGAGAAAAATAGCTGTTCGCTTCGAGCGCGTACACCTGGCCGTTGCGCACGGCGGGAATGTCGTGCCAGGCTTCGGGCAGCTTCATGCCGCGAAACTCTTCGCTGGCCTGCTCCGCCGTATACCCGCACGGAGCCACCAGCACCACGTCCGGCGCGGCGGCAATCACTTCGTCCATCGTCACGCGGAAAGACGGCGTGCGCACCGTGCCAAACACGTCTTGCCCGCCGGCAAATTCAATCATTTCCGGCACCCAGTGGCCGCCGACGTAAATCGGCTGCAGCCATTCGAGAAACGCGACGCGCGGCCGCTCGCGGCCCCCGTCCTGTTTTGCTTCCGTTGCGGCTTCCACTTGCAGTTGCAGCGCGCCCAATCGCTCGCCAATTTCTTGCAGCAATTTTTCCGCTTGCCAGCCGCGGGCCGTTTCTTCCCCAACCCACAAAATATCGCGCCAAACGTCGCCCAAATCCTGCGGATTCAGGCAGAGCACTTCCGGCCGCGCATCGAATTTCGCCAGCGCGCTCGCCAAATCGTCCGGCGAAGCGGCGCACACATGGCACAAATCCTGCGTCACGATCAGGTCCGGCGCCAGCGCCTGCAGCGCTTCCGTGTCCACCGCGTAAAGGCTTTCGCCGCGCTCGACGTACTCCCGCACTTGCCGGTCGATTTCGAGCGGCGCCGCATCTTTATCGATGCGCGAATGAATCACGATGGTTTTGGTGCGCGCGCGCGGCGGAAAGTCGCACTCATGGCTTACGCCCACAATTTCGCGGTCAAATCCCAGCGCAAACAGGATTTCCGTGGCCGACGGCAGCAGGGATACGACTCTCATGCGGGCACTCTACCACAAAGGCTTGTAAGGTGAGAAGAAACAACTACTTGGGTAGTGGTCAGTCGATTTTTCGCTTTGCGGAAAACGGGCCAAAGACCAGTCTTAAGAATAGAACGAATAGCGCCGTCGAAAAAATTGCCATCCACCATGGACGAAGCCATATCGGAAACAAAACAATCAGCAGATATGCCCACCAAGGGGCTTGCGACCACCGATTGCCGGCCGTTTCCGTAACCTTTGCCTCATCGTTCATGCAAGGGAAAGAATACGCCCGAATTACGATTGGATTCAAAGGCAAACATTCTGCGTCAATACGCCGGAATTACAAACTAACCGGCTCGCACTATTTGTACAGGATGTACTTGCGGCGCGTTTTCTCGTATGCGGCGAGGTCGTCTTTCCAGTCGGCGACGATTTTTTCCGGCGGCGCGCCTTCGATCAATTCCTGCACGGTTGCGGCATTGCCGAGCAGCGTTACCGTCTTTGCCAAGTCAACCTTGTCGGGATACAGCTTCTTGAGCGCGGCCGCAATTTCGAGCCCCATGCGCATGGACCGCACCGCCGATTTTTCGCCGATGCGAATGCTTACGCCGCCGCACCGCTGCCCGGCATACAAACCGGAAACGGGAATCAGCAACTGCGAGACAAATTTCAGTCCCGGCAAATGTTTCGCGTTCAGCGCCGCCGCCACTTCCTCTCCGTTCATCCACGGCGCGCCAAAAATCTCAAACGGCGCTTCCGTGCCGCGGCCCACGGAAATTCCCGCGTTTTGCAGAACATCGAGGCCCGGATACAGAATCGCGCCCTTCGTCGTGCGCAAATTCGGAGAAGGAGGCACCCAGCGCAGACCGGTGCTGTCGTAAAAATAATCGCGGTGCCAGTTTTTCATTTGGATCACGTGCAGGTCGGCGCCGATTTTATTTTCCACGTTGTAAAGTTGCGCGAGCTCGCCGATCGTCAGCGCGTAACGCACCGGCAAGGGAAAGTACGCCACGAAATCGCGTTTGTCGTCGTCGAGCATCGGCCCTTCCACGATTTCGCCGCCAATCGGATTCGGCCGGTCGAGCACGTAAAACGCGATGCCCTTTTTCGCCGCCGCTTCCATGCAATAGCCCATCGTGGTGGTGTAGGTGTAAAAACGCACGCCGGCATCCTGAATGTCGAAAACGAGCGCGTCGATTCCGTTCAGCATTTCGTCGGTCGGCCGCCGCGTTTCGCCGTACAAGCTGTAAACGGTCAAGCCGGTGCTTGGGTCCTTGGTCGAAGTGACCTTGTCGTCCATCTTTCCGGCGAGGCCGTGTTCGGGGCTGAAGAGCGCGACGAGGGTGACTCCGGCGGCGTGCGCGAGGCGGTCAATCGTGGTTTTTTCCTGCGCGTCGAGCCCGGTGTGATTCGTAATCAAGCCGACGTGTTTGCCCTTGAGCGGCGCGAATTTTTGCGCTTCGAGAACGTCGAGACCGGATTGCACGCGGCCGGGCCGGCCTTTTTTCGCGGAATTGTTTGCAGCCGTTTTTGCCGTCGCGGCGTTTGCGCACGACGAAAATGAAAGGAGGATCAAGACAAGAAAAAAAGAAAAATTCGAGCGTAGGCTTCGCCGCAAGCAGACCTCCCAAACTTCCGCGTTTTGTTTCCGCTGCCGATGATATTCTGGAACGCCCTGCGGTGAACTGCGTTGTGCGCGCTTTGTGCGTGTGTTATCAACAAGTCAGAGCAGGGCGCCGTGAACCGGGAGAATCCGTGTGAGCAAACGCCGCTCCGTGCTGTGCCTGCTTCTGCTTACCTTCACACTCTCTATGGCCAAACACCTTCGCTCGCAGAGCAACACTTCGCCGAAACAATCATCGCCGGCAGCGTCACAAAATTCCTCGCGCAAATCCGCGCTGAAAAAACTTTCTCCCGCCGCGCGAACGTGGGTGGACGCGACGATGAAAAAAATGTCCACCGACGAAAAGATCGGCCAGCTGCTTTTCACCACGTATCACGGAACGTTTACTTCGGCGGATTCGCCGGCGTACCAGCAGATGCTGCACTTTGTGAACGATTTGCACGCGGGCGGATTCATCATCGTGACGCACATCGGGCCGCTCGGCATCGAGAAGAGCCAGGCGTATCCGACGGCGGCGCTGAACAACGCGCTGCAAGCGAAGGCGAAAATTCCGCTGCTTGTTGGCGCGGATTTCGAGCGCGGCTCGGCGATGCGATTGGACGAAGGCACTTCGTTTCCGACGCAGATGGCGCTTGCGGCGGCGGGCGACGCGAAAGACGCGTACACGATGGGAAAG
>DATGEI010000062.1:0-37318 GCA_035310365.1 Candidatus Acidiferrum sp. | reverse complement strand
TGGGCGCCGTATCGCTACGGCCACTGGGCTTACGTCGCGCCGTGGGGTTGGACTTGGGTCGATGATGCGGCCTGGGGCTTCGCTCCGTTTCATTACGGCCGCTGGGTCGTTGTCGGCGGAGTTTGGGGTTGGGTTCCGGTTGCTCCGCGTCCCGCGGTTGTCACCGTCGCGTATGTCCGTCCCGTTTACGCTCCCGCGCTCGTCGCGTGGGTCGGCGGCGCGCACTGGGGCGTCGGCGTTGCCGTTGGCGGGCCGCCCGCCGTGGGCGTGGCGTGGTTCCCGCTTGGACCGCGCGACGTTTACTGTCCGTCGTATCACGTGAGCCCGCGGTACGTGGAAAATGTAAACATCTCGAACACCACCATCGTCAATCGCACGCAGGTGACGAACGTCTACAACAACGTTTACGTGAACAAGACCGTGAACGTGACCAACATTACTTATCAGAATCAGCACATCAACAACGCCGTCACCGCCACATCGCAAACCGCTTTCACTTCCGCGCAGCCCGTGCACAACAACATGATGCGCGTCGACGAGCGCGATATTTCCGCCGGCGTCGCGCCCACTGGCCCCTCCGTTGTGCCGCAGCAGCGCAGCGTCTTGGGAGCGGGTGCCGCCGCAACGGCGAGGCCGCCGGCAGCCGTCGCGAGCAGACCCGTGGTGGCAAAAGTGGCTCCGCCGCCTCCGCCCGTGCCGTTTGCGCGGCAACAGCAAGCCATCCAGGCCAATGGTGGCCGGCCCATCAGCGTCGCGCAGCAACGCGAGATGCAGCCGCCGGCCGCGCGCCCGAACATTCACATTGCGCCGCCCGCGCGCGAAGTGCAGCCGCAAAACGCGAACGCCAATCGTCCGAATCAGCCGGCGCAAGTAAATCCGGCAAACCGGCCGAACCAGCCGCCCGTTCAAAACAATCCGAACCGCCCGGCCACCGTGACCAACGACACGATCCAGCAGAACGCGCAACGGCCGAATTCCGGCCAGCCAAACCCCAATCAGAACAATGCAAACTCGCGCCCGTACAACGACCGGCCGCCCACGGCGCGCCCGCAGGCGACTCCACCCGTCAATCCGCAACTCGATCAGAAGCATCAGCAGGAGATCGAGAACTTGCGCCAGCAGCAGGACCGCGAACGCCAGAAAATCGAACAACAGCACGTGCAGGAGCAGCAGAAAATACAGCAACAGAATGACGAGCGTGCGCGGCAGCAGGTGCAGGAGCGCCAGCAGAAGCAGCTTCAGAATCTGGAACAGAAACACGAGCAGCAACAACAGAAGCTCGAGCAAAAGCAACAAAAAGAAGAACAGAAGCCGCATTCGGAAAATAAACCGCCGAAAGATCCGAAGAACAACAACGACAAACCGCCGCATCGCTAACGCCAGTTGCGGAATCGAGGACGAGGCGCACCCGTTTAACCGGTGCGCCTTTTCCTTTTTCACTACCCGCGCTTTGTGCGGTTCGGCGCGGCGCCGCCCGCTGTGTTATCTTGAAAAAGAATCATGGCTGCCAGTCCGCTTCCCGCTTTGGAGTTTCGCCGCGCCCTCGGGCATTTCGCTACGGGCATAATCGTGATTACCGTCGAGCGGGAACCCGGCCACGTGCATGGAATGACGGCGAATTCGTTCGCTTCCGTTTCGCTCGATCCGCCGCTCGTTTGCGTTTGCGTCGATCATCGCGCGCGCACTTTGCCCCTCGTGAAAGAAAAGCAACGCTTCGGCATAAACGTGCTCAAACAGGAGCAGCAGGCTTTTTCGGAATTTTTCGCGGGACTCGAACAAAGCAGCGAAGCGCAAGAGCGCATCGGCGTGAAGTTCCGCTGGACGGAAGACCGCATCCCACTCGTCGAAGGCGTGCTTTGCCAGCTTTCCTGCAAGCTGGCCGGCCTGCACGTTGCCGGCGATCACACGATTGTCATCGCGGAAGTCGAATCGGCAAAATTGTCCGAGGGTGAGCCGCTCGTTTTTTATCGCGGGCGGTATCACAACATTTTGGAGAAGTAGGCCTCTCTTGCCCGGCTAGTGCAATCCGCCGATCGGGTCGCGTTTCACGCCGTATTGCGCGCCCCAGCGATCCGTCATCTCGTTTCGAATTTCCCACAGTTCCGGAAAAAATTTGTGGCGCATGCCGTCTTCCAGAATTTCCACGGGGCGGCCTTTCAGCGACTTCGAGCCGAAGCCGATCGTGCGGTGAATCAGTTGCATGTGCTCGTAGCGGAATTTCTGAAAGAGTTCGTCGAATTCCGCCAGCGCTTCCGCCACCACGTAGGCCGGGCCGTGATCGTATTTGGAATCGTAAATCCGTTCGACGGTGAGGCCGTGCTTTTTCAAGTAGTGTTCTGCAAATGAATTCCAGATTGGCTGGTACATTTTCAGGAGCACGCGAAAACCGGGCGATTCCTGACCGCTGCCGTTGCCAAGCCGCCGGCGAATGTCCTGATACTCCTTCGGCGACATGGTTTCAAGCAACGCAATCTGCTGGATCATCATTCGTTGCGCCGCGTGAATGCGGCGGAAAAGCGTCAACACACGATTGGTATTTTCCTGCTGCAGGTAGTCGTCAATGTCGAGCAGCGTGTACGCAATCAGTTTCATCCAGAGCTCTTCCACCTGATGAACGATTTGGAATTGCATCTCGTCGCGGTTGCAAAGGTCCGCGAAATCGGACTGGCACGAGAGCAGCGCCTTCGTATTCAAATACTTTTCGTAATCGAGCGTGCTGTCCCCATTCATCATTGCGTAGAACTGCTCACGATTCACGGCCGTCCTCCCGAAATGTGCAGGTAAGCGTTTTGAAATGCGGTCGATACAGCGTAGCGCAAGTGGGGCGAGGAATCGAACGGGCGTTTCGTGACTGGTGACTCGTGACTGGTGAAGATTGGCGGAGATTGGGAAGTGGGCGGTGGGGTATGGCGCGGACGGCAAAGGAGTGAAGGCAAGGGAAAAATAGCGGAGACGGGGAAGCAGAAAAGGGTACCCACACCCCCCGGGGAGTTTGTATGAGTATAAAAAGAAAGGGTTTGCGGGAGAAGGCGTTTACATGAGTAGGAAAACAAAGGAGATAGAAAAACGGGGCAGAGTGTTTGCGCGTGGAGGATGGCCGCGGGGGGATTCGGGGAAAAGTGAGGACGGATAGTTCGAATGGAGCTTGCTTACACTTGTCAGTGTAGCATGGCTTTGCTTACGGAGTCAATAGATATTTTATTAGTATGTATGTGGATGAAAGAAAAAGACTTAGCTTGGGTTGTCGTGGTTGGCGATGGAAATCGGCTGGTAGCGCATGTGAAAATCGCAACCCAGAAGCGACCCGCCGCGGCGGGCTCGGCTCCTTTCTTCCGGGCCTCGGTCGTTTTGCGCGACTAAGTTTACTCGGAGCCAAAAGCCGACTCCGCCACTCAATCAGGCCCCGGTAACGTCGGTAACACGGAGACCGCAAGGCACGGCATTCCACGGCAAATCGAGCTATGGCTGCCAATCCGCGCATTGCTGTTTGACGAAATGGGCCGAGAAGCCTGATTAGTAGGGAGCGCTCATGAAATCGCCAACGATCCTTTTGGGCATGGTTTCCGGCGAAAGCCTCCCATGTCGTCCCCTAAGAGCGGTATGGCGGCGGCGCGAATCTTAAATTTTGGAGGCTGCATGAAGAACAAAGGTTTGTGGGTACTCGGTGTGGTGGCGGTACTGGCGTTGACGGCAGACATCGGAGCCTTGGCTCAGGATGGAACTCCAGCGCACTTCGGGGGCGTGATTAACGATTATACCCCCATCACTGGCGGTACGACGGTGTGGGAAGTTCGTGGACCCTGGAGCATGACGTTGGATGAAGAAAGCGGCAGTGCCAATTTCTCAGCCAGCTTGACGATGGAATTGTCGCCCGTTGGGCAGAGCTCGACGAATGTGGCAGGCGTCGCCTTGTCGCAGCATACGCACGACATCAAGTTGAAGGGTGGCATCGTCACCTTCAACCCGACCGACTGCCCTGCACACGCGGCCGGCACTCCTGCCTACACTGCCCGCTTTGAGGTAAAGGGCTCGGCGATCGTTTCGGCAAATGGGGGACCGTTTCCGCCTCCGCCCGCCACCCCGGCAGCGTCGCAACTGCAGGTTTGTATCGATGGAGGAGACGACAACGCATATTCCAACGTGACGTTGGTATTCGGCGCTCCGGCGTCAAACCACTTCGGGCTCCAGGCGATTCACGGCGTGGTGAGGAAGGCCAACTGGTCGAACGAGTAGCAGCAACGACGATAGGCTGGTTGGATGAGAGCGTCGGCTCCATCCTTCCGAGCCTAGGTCGTTTATCGCAAGCAAGTTTACTCTGCGAGAGGGGCCGACGCCCTTTTCCCATGCGCCCGGCACGCAAAATCGGTCCAGCGTGCGGAGAGCCTGCCGCCCGCCAAGTAACCGCAGGTAACGCGAAGCGAAGAGCGTGGAAAGATTAACGTTCGGTGTTGCCGGAGGGGCGGGCGGGTTCGGCGGAGTCGCCCATTTCCTTGCGGTGAGATTTTACTTCGCGGAGGGCGTAAATCGGCTTGTTCTGCGATTCGTAATACGTGCGCGCCATGATTTCGCCGAGCAAGCCCATGGAAATGAATTGAATGCCGCTGACGAGGAGCGCGATGGAAAGCAGCATGAGCGGCCCGTGTTGCTGCATCACGGACATGTGATAGTAGAATTTCTCGAAGACAACGTAGAGGCCGATCAAAAAGCCGGTGCCGGCGCCGGCCATGCCGAGCAAGCCAAAAAATTGCAGCGGGCGCGTGGAGTAATCGAGCAAAAACTTTACGATCAGCAGATCCAGAAAAACGCGAATAGTGCGGCTGATGCCGTAATTGGATTTGCCGGCTTTGCGCTCCAGATTCTCGATGGGCACTTCGACGATGCGCGCGCCGGTGGTGCTGGCGAGCGCCGGGATAAAGCGGTGCAACTCGCCGTATAACTGAATTTCCTGAATGATTTCGCGGCGATACGCTTTGAAGGTGGTGCCAAAATCGTGCAAATCGACGCCGCTGAGCTTGGCCATGAGCCAATTCGCAATGCGGCTGGGAATCTGCCGCATGAGCCAATGGTCTTTGCGGGCGTAGCGCCAGCCGCTGGCGAGGTCGAAGCCTTCTTCGATTTTTTCAAGAAACTTGGGAATCTCTTCGGGATCGTGCTGCAAATCGCCGTCCATGGAGATAATCACGTCGCCGCGCGCAAAATCGAAGCCGGCCTTCAAAGCCGGAGTCTGGCCAAAATTGCGGCGAAGGCGAATCAAATTCACGCGCCGGTCGTGTTCGTAAATATCGCTTAAAACCTTGAAGGAATTGTCTTTGCTGCCGTCATCGATGAACACCAGTTCATACGGCTCGCCGATCGCGTCCATCACTTCGGTGAGCTTCATGTACAAAGCGGGAATGTTTTCCTGTTCGTTGAAGAACGGAATGACAATCGAGTACCGGACTAAGGATTCGGTTTCCATGCTTAATTCGCGATCTGACTATAGTTTATCAGGCGAATACCATGCGAGGCGACAGATTTTCGCACCGCTGCATCCGTAAGAATCTCGAGTTCGGTTGCGCGCGAGGCCTGCAGCCGGGTGGAGGAAGCAACGAGGTCGTCGTCGACGTAACCCGGGTGGCACATCAGCTCGGTGGTGCCTTCGGGGAGCGCGCCGAGCAATTCCAGCACGCCGTCGCGCGAAAGGACGCCGGTTTGCGCGATGCCGCAAAAAAAATCGGCCGCTTCGATCCCGGTTTGGTCCGCGAGCTTGCGCGCGTCGCCGGACAAGAGCTTCAGCGCCCGCGCCTGAATCCCTTGTTTCAGTTTGACGCCGGCGTCGCGGCCCGATTTTCCGGAGAGAGCGGCGCGCAGGGAAGAGGCTTCGCTGGAAATTCGTATCGAACCGATCCCGTGCTTTTTCGCCAGCTTCAATGCAATGGAAAAGAGGCCGGGAAGCATGTGCACGTGTTTGTGGCCGTCGAGGTGAGTGGGCGAAATGCCCGCGGCGCGGATTTTTTCAATCTGCGCTTCCCATTCGACTTCCACTTCGCCGAGTTTCAGCTTGCGCCGCGCCAGCTTGAGCAGCAGTTGCTCCGGGCCGCCGGAAAGTTTGCCGTGCGCGTCCACGAGGCTGGGCACTTTGCGCGCATGATTTACCGGCGCGCCATCGCTCAAGTTCAAATGAACGCCAACGCCCAATGCGGGAAGCGCGCGCGAAACATTCACGCCATCGTCAAATGCGACGCCGTTGGCCAGCAGGGAAGTGCTGGTGACAATTCCGCTGCGATGCGCTTCGGCGATGCCGCGATTCACGCCCGTCGTCCATCCCAAATCATCCGCATTGACGATTAGATTCTTCATTTCACCTGTACTGCGCCGCCCGCCGCGCCTGTCCATTCGTACAGCTATTTAGTTGCAACCCGCAGCCGTTTTGTACCATTGACCGGCACCGACACCAACTCTAGCATGGCCATGTTGCGGCAGAAGCCCTGGTGCCGGAACTTTTGAGGAAGCGATGCAGCTGAAGACAAAAGTCTCGAAAATCGTGGTGGAAGGCGGACGTCACACCGACAAACGCCGCGGCACGCGCATGAATTCCCGCGTGCCGGTTCGCCTGGAATGGGATGTGCAAGGCGGCACGCGGCGCGGACTCGACGCGCATACGCGGGTGGTGAATCCGTACGGCTGCATGATCGTTCTTCCGGAATCGTTTACGCTCGAACACCGGCTCGCCCTCACGAATCTCGCCACCGGCTCCAGTAACGCCGCCGTCGTCGTTTGGAAAGGCAATCCCCGTCCGGAAGGCTGGGAATACGGCATCGAACTGGTTGCGCCGGATATGGACTTTTGGGGATTGGAACTATGAAGCCCTCTACACCGCAAAAAGCAGGCCATGCGCATCACGTCAAGCCGGGGTTGACGCGGCCGTTGACGAGCGAAGAGCGGCGCCGCGCGCAACGCGTGCTCTTGAAGATCCCGGTAAGAGTCCACGTCACCGGCAAGACGCAGATTTTCGAGGGTCACACGCACACCGTCAGCGCCAATGGCGCGCTGATCATTATTCCGGAAGCGCTGGCGCAGGGAACCAAGATTTCCATTGAAAATGTGAGGGCGCAAAAGACGGTCGAAGCGGTGGTGGTTCGTCCGCCGCAATTCAGCCCGGATGGTTCGCTTATTCCGGTGGAATTTGCCGCCGTTTCGCCGAACTTCTGGAATATCTTTTTTCCGCCCGTTGTGAATTAACCCAGGAAAAAAACGCACGGCATTGTTATTCCGACGGCACACGGTGCTGCCGGAATCCGCTTTTGTTCGCCAGGAATGAGTTTCGCCGCGCCGCCTATTGCACGGTAACCGTGGCGCTGCCCGCCGACGTCGCGTAGTTGCCATCGCCGCTGTACTTCGCGCCAATCGTTCGCGTGGACGCGCCGCCACCGCCGTTGCTTCCGCCGCCGCAACCCGCGAGCGTTGCGGACGCAATCAGAAAGAGCGCAATCGCGCCGTAAGCATAGCCGCGCCGCGGCCCGCGCATCCGCGTGGACATGGCGAAAAGGGCGAGCGCGATCGCAGAGAGCAACGCCGCGAACCATTCGAGCGGCGTCCAGCGCCAGCGGTTGTCTCCCACGCCCAGCGGCGGAAAAGCCGCAATGGTTGTGGACAGCGTCGCCGTGCACGACGCTCCGTTCGCGCCCGCTGCCGGTGCCGGCGTGCAAGTGACGGCCGCACCGAGATTCGCGGCGCCATTTGAAAACTGCACCGTGCCGGTTGGCCCTTGTGCCGAATTGCTTGCCGACGTGACGATCGCCGTCAACGTGACCATTCCGCCGCGCGCAACGATGCCCAGGCTCGGCGTGACCTGCACTTGCGTTGCGGCCTGCGTGATGGTGATGGATAACGGGGTCGAAGTGCCGGCGTTATAGCTTGCGTCGCCGGGATAAGTTGCGGTGAGGTTGTGCGTGCCGGCATTGAGCTGAATCGGCTGATCTTCGATGAATCCGCGATTGTTCAAATTCGCTTTGTTCGACGCGTTCGCCGCCGTCCCATTGAAAAAGTCGTTGAGCGCCGTGCCATTGTCGAGGAGCGTCACCGTGCCCGTCGGACAAAGGAAATTGATCGCGGACGAAGGAACGGTGCCGTTCGTGATGGTTTCACACGTTTTCCCGGCGCTGTTCCCAACGTCCACGCGCACCAAATACGGCGAACCATACGGAACGGACTGAGCGCCTTGTACAATTTGGCCATTCGCGTTGACGAAGCTCACGATGACGCTGCTCGCTTGCTTGGCGGAAGTCACCGTAGATGGCGCGGAATCGTTTGCGGCAAAGACGGAGTCGCCACTGTAGTGAGCCTTGATCGTGTAGGCGGCGCCGTTGCCACCGGGCAAGAAGGGAGTTGAGACGCTGTAGGACGTGCCGGTAATCGGTGCCGTATCGATCTGCGCGCCGGTTGCGACGTCTTCAATCACGACGATGCCCGTCGGCGTGCCCGTGGTTGTGGATGTCACCGAGCCATTGAGCGTTACCGTCGATCCAACCGTGGTGTTTACGGTCGCCGGCGCCAGCGTAACGGCCACTGTTTTTGTGGTGGTGGCCGCCGCGCTCCAATTCGCAAGCAAGGCCGTGACGTTGATCGAGCCGAGGCCGGTTGCGAGGTCGTAGCCTGCTGGCGTTGGTGGAGCTGCGGAAAATGCCGGCTGATTATTTGATTGCAATACGCCGTTGCCGCCCGCCGTCGTCTTGCTGCAATTTGGACTTGCGCCGACGCACGGCACGGCGTTGTTGCTCTTTGTAATGTCCATGAACACGCAATTTGTCGGCTGCGTACCAGGCCCGGCTAAAAAGCTGCTGGAATTGCACGTCGAGAAGGTTTCCGCCTTCGCCAACGCGTAGAGCACGAAGTTGGCGTTGCCTTGTCTTTGCCCGGTGGACTGATTCACCAATGCCATGATCCCGGCAAACGAAGGTGCCGAGGCGGAAGTTCCTCCGACGGTTTGAAAATCGTGAAACGGGCTCGTCGCAACGAACTTCGTCAGGTTGCATCCGGTGTCGCCGGCGATGTCCTGATCCGATTGGCAGATAACGTAAAAGGTATGGCTCGATGCGCCGTCCGATGCGAAAAGAGAAACGTCAGGAATATCGCGCACGCCGTCGGCAGGTGTAATTCCCACTTGGAATGCCGGCTTCGGATACCCGGCGCAGCTGCCGCTCACTATTCCGGACCCCTGAACCGCAGTGGCGCCAGTGGCGCAGCCGCTGGGGCCGCCGCTACCACCCACGATATTCAGGGTGTTGCCTGTTGCGGTATTGCAGCCGGACAATCCGACGGCGCCCGCCGCACAGGAATCATTCCACGGAATTTCGGGAATATAGCCTTTTGCAGAAGCGAGAACGGGAGGCGTCGTGTTCGTATCAGTCTGGCTCCAGAAGGTGGCTTGGGAATTGGCGTCGTCGAAATCGGTTCCGCCCACCGCGACATTGAAGGGAGTCGAAGCGGCACCGCTTACGGCGATACCGTGAGAAGCTGACGTCGCCGCATTTTGGTCATCGCACCCGGCCGATCCGTTGTCTCCCGCCGAGACTGAAACCGTGATGCCTTGCGCGGCCGCTTGCTGCCACAATGCGTTTTGGAATGCGTTACCCGCGGCAGTGACGAGCGCTTCGCAGAGCCCGAAACTCTGGCTCATAACCGGGGCAATGTTGTTGTCCACAATGAATTGCGCGGAGGCGTCCACGCCATCGACGCCGTCCGTTTGTTCAGATTCCGACACGACAAATTTTATTGTCGCCATCTGCGCCACCGCACCGGACCACTCCACATCCAAATCCGCTTCCCCTTCTTCGCCTTGGGAGACGATTCCCGGATCCGCGCCATTCAGGATGACGCACAACTGCGGCTGATTCACCGTGAGATCGCAGGGCAGGTAAGCCGGCAATCCGAAAATTTTCCGAAAATCTGTCACGTCCTGCTGATTGATATTTGTGCGGCCGACAATCGCGATCGATTGATTCGCACCATTGGCGGTGGCAGGAATGTTGTAAATCTTGGCAAAATCCGCCGGACCCATGCCGAAGAATGTCCCGTTCACGTCCGTGAATGTAAACTGCGGCCGGATCTCTCCCGTGGAATCATTGCGAAGAACCGTGCCGAACGTGTGCATGTGCGAACGCTTACGAAAATTGTGAAGCGATACAACGCCGCCGACCACGGCGCCCAGCGCGGCGGGAATTTGCGGCTCGCTCATATTGGCGAAATGCTCTTCGCCGCGAACGTTGAGTTTGTGAATTTCCGTCGCAAACGCGCGGCGCACCGTGCCGACGGTGCCATTAAATTCCACGATCGTTTTGCCGGCGGAACTCTTGATTCCGGTAAAGCCATGCGCGGAAAGCCAGTCCTTCACCGCCGCGACGTCTTCTTCCGCCGGGCCAAATTGCGTGCCATATTGCTCCGGCGTCAGCCACTTGTGGAAATTCGGCGAGTTCGCGTCCACCTGCTCGCGCATCAATTTATCGAGCGCCGCCTGCTGCTGGGCGCCGCGATTCAACAACAAATAAATACGGTTGATCGGTTGCGTGTCCGCAATGGCGCCCTGGTCGAATTCCGCCCGCGCAAAGGGATGCACGTTTCCGCGCAGCGTCACGCGGTTTGATTCGTCCACCGCCTGCGTCACCAGACGCGGTTTCGCCGCCTGGGCGCTCGCACCTTCTGCCCCAACCAGGCCGCACGCCAGCGCCGCCGCAACGACACAAAATGCCTGCAGCTTCCTCAGTCTCAGATTGTTCATGGAAGTCCACGCCCCGAATGGTTCAAGATTTTCGCGAACAGCGCTTATTGCAAAGGACCGGCTGGGCCAAACATACCTATCTACGATTGCAACTTTCCCCGCCGGGTTGCTTCGCGCCTCCGCCCGGCGCGCGCCCGTTCTCAACTTACCTGCCAGACATACCTGAAGGTTGCTAACGAGGTTAGCACAACGCCAAAAAGGAAGGAATTTCAGTCTGCGCGTCCAAGGCGTACGGCAGGGAATTACGCCGTTCGAAACGGCAACGCGCGCAAATCCACATTACCGCCGCTCAAAATCAGCCCAATCTTCGCGGGCTTGCCGTCCGTCTGCGCCGTCAATTGCAAACTGGCCGCTCCGCCCGGTTGCAAAAGCGGCGCGAGCACAATCGACGACGACGGCTCGACGACAATCTTCATGCGCTCCCAAATCATGCGCATCGCTTCAATAATCTCCGCTTCGCTCGCCAGCAGCACGCCCGCCAGCTCTCGCCGCAAAATCGCAAACGTCCGCGGCGCGAGGGAGGCGCGCAGACCATCCGCAATCGTGTCGCTCGCTTCCAGTGTTTGTAACTCGCCTGACTTCATCGAAAGATACGCGTCGTTCGCCGCCGCCGGTTCGCAGCCAAACATGCGAATCTCCGGCCGCAACTGCCGCGCGCTCAAGCAGCTTCCACTCAGCAAACCGCCACCGCTCACCGGCGCCAGAATCGCGTCCAGGTCGGCCACTTCTTCCAGTAGCTCTTTCGCCGCCGTCGCCTGCCCGGCAATAATCCGGTCGTCGTCATACGGATGCACCAGCACCGCGCTCGTCTCCGCTTGCACCTTCGCGCACATCGCCTTCCGCGCGGAAATCGTCGGCTCGCAAAACGCGATCTTTCCTCCGTAACTTTCCACCGCTTCGCACTTCACGCGCGGCGCATTTTTGGGCATCACGATCCACGCCTTCGCCCCGCGCCACGCCGCCGCGCACGCCACCGCCGCCGCATGATTTCCGCTTGACTGCGTCACAATCCCGCGCCGCGCTTCCTCCTCCGACAGCGAAAGAATCGCGTTTGCCGCGCCGCGTATCTTGAACGAACCCGTTTTTTGAAGATTGTCGCACTTGAAAAAAAGCCGCGCGCCCGCCATCCGGTCAAACGTCTCGGAAGTCATCACCGGCGTCCGGTGAATGCGCGCCGCAATCCGCGCGTGCGCCTCCGCAATTTCGGCCCAGGTTGGCTCGCTCTGCCGCGGCACGGCGCCAATGGTCAATTCCGGTGTTGCCTTCATGCTTCCCATTCCGCCCATTATGTCACCCAACTCCTTCGCATCCCGTCCAGCCTACCAATTCCGTTGACTCCGCAAAACATCCAATGCGGTCTAGTCCAGTTTCCGCTCGTCTCTGCGTTCTCTGTGTCTCGGCGTTAAAATCTGCTTTCCGGTTTGCCGCGTAACTGGTTTGTCACCTTCGAATTACAGGCGAAACCGGCCGCCCTAAATCGAGATCTCCCGCGCCAAAACCTCCATTTTCAACAACTTTACCCTTGACCAATGCTTTCCTTCTGCTACTCTGAAGTTGCCCTTCCGCTTTGATCGACCCGCAGTGTCCTTCCTGAGCGCGGAGGAGGTTACCTTGGATATTTCGGAACGCCGGCATTTGAAGCGCTTCAACCTTCGCACACCGCTGCGGTTTAGGGCGGTCGGGCTCGCCGCGGACAAATCCGAACATTTCACCGAAGTTCTGAATGTCTCGCGCGGAGGCTTTTACTTCGCCACATCCGCTCCGCTCCAGATCGGCACGCCCATTGAAGCCATGCTTCGCATGCCCACCGACCTCACCGGCCAGCCGCAGGAAGACACTTATTGCCGCGCCCGCGTCGTGCACGTCCGCAATCAACCGTATGGCGACGGCCGCATCGGCTTCGGCGCCGAAATCGAAGCTTTCCTCTCCGCCCCCAACGGCAAGTAGCGCCAGCGTAAAATTAAAGGACGCAGAACCAGCAGCTGAGCCACTCCTCGCTGAGCTCTTACGATTACAGATTTTAACCAGGATTCAAATCTATAGACGGCCTACCTAAACCCAACACAGCGCAGCTAAAACGCATTCAGTCGCACAAGCAGTCAACTACTTCCCACCCGCAACCTGAAACGTTACCTTCGCGCTTCCCACATTTTCAAAGCGATCAAACGCCCGCACGGCAACCGTATGTTCTCCCGCGGCCAACGCCGGCAACCCGCCTTGATACTTCTCCACTGGCGCGTCGCTGATTCCCGATTCCGGCAAAATTAATTTCCACTCTCCGCCGTCGAGGCTGTATTCGGCTTTTTCAATCGCGGTCGCCGAATCTCGCGCGGTAAAATCAATCACCGCCGTGTGTACACAAATGCTGCCGCTGCACGTAGTGGCGACCGTCGCATGCAGCCCTTCCACCACCGGCGGCGTATTATCCACTTCAAAGCGTTCGCTCTCTTTTTCCGCCGCGAGCGCGCGTGCCGCATCGTTCGAAGCCGCATCGCTTGCCACAATCTTCAAATAATAAGCGCCATCGGCGAGCGAGGTGGTATCGAAGGCGTAAAACCGCTGTTCGAGATTATCTTTCAGCAGCTTCCATTCTTTCTCGCCTTCACCGCGAAAATACACCGCGTATCGCAGATCGTCGTCATTGTCGTCGTGCGCCGTCCAAAGCACCGACTGAAATCCCTTTTGCGCAAATCCCTGCGGCGGCGCATCGAATTTCACGTTGCTCGCCGTGATGTTTTGGCTTTGGATGATGCCGCCAATTCCCGGTGTCGGCGGCATCTTTAAGCTCACCGGCGCGGGCTGCCCGCCGGAAATAATTTGCGCGCCGCTCACTTTGATCCCCGGCTCCTGCACGGCGATGCCGTCAATCACCGGCGCCACATTCTTTGGCAGATACGCCACGCTCACCCAGTCAATCCCGTCGCCCGGCCGCCCATCGTGAATCACCGCCTTCCACTGCACAAACCGCGCCGCCGGCGCTTCCACCGGCGTTCCAGGCTTGCTGTACGGTCCAAACCACTTGGACCATTCTTTCCCCGGATCTTCCGTATTCCCCGTCCGCACGTAAAATTCCAGACGCGCTTGGTCGCCGCTTTGCGCCTTCGTTCCGTTCGTCGCCGGCGGACTCCACCATTCCATTCGTCCCCATTGCGAAAAAAGCTGCGCATCGAACGAGCGCGATTCGTACGTTCCTTCCGGCTCGTATTCCGGCCCCAGCGTCACCACTTTTCCCGGATTGGCCGTGCACAAAAAAATCTTTCCCGCCGCGTTGCGCGCGATGCCGGTAATTTGCGACGATCCCGCCTTCGCAAGCTGCGCAAACACGCCGCGACCGTCAATTGCCAGCAGCGCGCCGTTGTTCCCCGTGCCCGCCAGCAATCTTCCGTCTTGGGCCATTCCCAGTGCGTACACCACGTCTTCGCGCGAGCTCCAAATCTCTTCCGGCGCGCCGCTGGCCGCAATTTTGTAAATCCCGCCGGAAACCTGCGGCGTAAATCCAAATTGTTGCGCCGCCGCTTGCGCCGCCGCGCCCTGCGCCGCGCCGATCACGGTCACGTTGCCGGTGGTCGTCACCGTCACGCCTTGTCCCGCTCCGCCGAGCGGCGTGCTCACCGCCGCGTTGTGTTGCCGCTCGCCAATCGCCGCCGCATAGATCGTTCCATCCGCGCCCACGCTCAGCGCCGTCACTTCGCGCTTCGGCGTTTCGTACAAAACAAATCCGTCCGCCGCCGCTTCCTTCGCCGCGGGCTTCGCCGATTTCTTCGTCACGCGCAGCACGCGTCCGCTCGGCTCCGTTCCCGCGATCAAATTCCCTTGCCCATCAAATGCCAGCACGCGAATGTGCGCTTCATCGCTCGAATAAAAAAGTTCGCTCTTTCCGTCCGGCGCGACGGCGTAAATCTGTCCCTTGTCGCCCGTCGCAACGTACAACGTTCCGTCCGCCGCAAACGCCAAATCCCAAATGTATTTTGTCTTCGGTTCGAAAAAGACCGTTTTCTCTCCACCGGGCGAAACTTTATAAACCTTTCCGTCCGGCGAAGTGCCGACGTAAAGCGCGCCTTTCGCATCGAACGCAATCGCCTGCGCCGAAAGGTCGGTCGATTGAAACACCGTCGCCGTCTTCCCATTCGCATCGAGGCGAATCACTTTTGCCGGCGATCCTCCAGCCGCGTACGGCGTGCCTTTCGAATCGAGCTTCACCGCCCACAAATACGAAGCATCGGCATCCGCCAATTGCGTGAATTTCGGCGCCAATTCCAGCCGCCCATCGCTCCGCACCGCCACGCCGCGCGTCGTCCCCTTCAAGAATTCTTCATACGTCGATTGCTTCCACCGCCGCGTATGTTCCGCATACGCCACGCTCGCCGTTGCAAGAATCGCGCCAATCGCCAAAGCCAGGGCCGCGCCAATGCATTTCTTCGTTTTCGTTTTCTCGTTCATTGTCACGACTCGCGCGCCCCGCTCCCGAGATTTCTCGAACTGAAAACTGACAACTGACAACCGAAAACTGACAACCGAAAACTGAAAACTGAAAACTGAAAACTGAAAACTGAAAACTGAAAACTGAAAACTTTTTTTCTACCTCACCGGCAAATTCAACGAAATCACTCCGCCCACCGGCCCGCCCATCGCCACGGACATCTCACTCGCCAGCGATTCGCGCAGAATCTGCACGCTCCCCGGCCCGGGACGCCCATCCACAATGTTGATTTGCGAAAGAGGCACGTTCGGCATCTCCTTGTCGTCCCACAGCATTGTCGGCGACGGAGCAAAAAGCGCCACGTACAATCGATCGTTGTGCCGCTCGCGGTTCAGCAATCCGATCAATTGGTCCAGTCCTTCCGGTCCGCTCGAAGTTCCGGAAAATCCGAACCCGCGCGAAGCGCGATTCAGCCAGTCCGCATCGCTCACCAGCACGCGCAGCATCGTGCCGTGCGCAATCTGTTCCGGCACGCGCACCGTCGTCTCTTCCACTCGCGCCGCGCCGCGATACGGCCGCAGCAGCACGCGCACCCGCAGCGTCTCGCCCGGCATCGCCTCGCCGCGCTCCAGCCACGCGCTGTCAATCGTGTACGATTGCCGCCCCACCACGCTCTCGACGTGCAAAGTGACGTGTTCCACGGCCGGCGTTTCAAACGTGTTTGTAAAAATTCGCGTGAAATCGTTCAGCAAACTCAGCGCAATCGGCAGCGCATCGGGATTCAATGTATCCCCCGGCGCAAACGTGTTTTCCAGTTGCACCGCCGGATGTCCCTTCAACTTGATTTCGCCGCTCATGTGCAGCGTCGTTCCTTCGCCATACACTATATTTTGTGTCAGCCCGCTGAACGCCGTAAGCGCCACCAGCAGCGGCGTCAGCTTCGCATGGTTCACGATTTCAAAATGCAAATTCTTTTCGCCCATGGCGGTCTTTACGCCGAGGTCCATTGGAATCATGGCCGGCGCCGCGCCCAGTTTTCCCGTCACCGCCGTCAGGTGATCTCCCGTAATGGTTCCGATCGAACCGCCCACATTCACGATTTTGGTCGAAGCCAAATCCGATGAAAGCGTCGTCACCACGCGGCTTCTCGCCATCGGAATCTGCACGTCGCCCAGACTCAGAAACGGATGCCCGCACAAAAATACTTTGTCGCCCTGAATCGCCGTCACCGTGCACGCCGAATTGATCGACGCGTCGCCTTGCACCAAAACCATTCCCGCCATGTCGCCCGGCGCGAGTTTAGAATCGTCGGCCCGCGCCGCCGTCGTTCCGCCTTGCGCCGCCACAAATCCGTACGCGCTCAATTGCGGCGCGAATTTTTCAATCGCCGCCGGTTGAAATCCGGAAAAAATCAGCGGCGTTTCAATCGACTGCAGCGCCGCGCCATTTTGCATGCCCGTTCGCAACGCGTTTTCCGCCGGCAACGGCATATTTCCCGCCAGCATCGCCGGAGGATTAAAACTTCCGCCCGCGAGCACGTCCGCAATCGGCGTCACGCCCGCAATCGGGTCTTTCGTAAACGTTCCCAGCTTCAACGAAAGCGCGCCCGCCAATTTTCCTTCCAGATAAACCGGGCTGCCGCTCATTCCCGCCACCACGCCGGTGCGCTCCACCTTCTGGCCCTTGAGTTGAACCAAAATGATCGATTGTTTCGGCCCAAGAAAATTCGGCATCACGCCCAGAACTTCCAAATCGAACTTCTCGACCTCGTCTCCGGAAAATATCGTGTACGCATACCCCTGCATCCCCGGCTTTACCTGGTCTAGCGGCAGGAAGTCGTTCGATTGGCCGCGTGCGTGCGCAGGCGAGATGACGCAGGCGAGCAGCGCGGCGGCAAGCGTGAGAAGCGCAAAAATTCGTGCAACTTGTTGAGAATCAAAGAGGCCCGAGGTCATGGGTTGGCAATGATACCTGCCGGGGTACGGGGGCGCAATCGAACCACCGACGCCCGAAAGATGGGACCCGCGGCTTAGGAGTCCTACAACTAGATTGGACGCGCTTGGTCCGAAAAGAGAGCCCGCGCCTCCCGTCAAGTCATGCCATTGGAGTCGTTTGCATGGAAAAAGGATGCTGGTGCGGGGAATTCACCGCCGCAAAAGCTCAGTCGTGGTGGTGCATCGAGAAGATTTTGTCGAGCGAAGGCTCGTACGGATAAACGTGAACCATCCAGCCGAAAACGGAAGGGCGAAAGCGGCCGCCGGCGGCGTCGCAACCTTCTTCGGTTGCGATCGAGCCTTTAAGCCCGAACTTGGTCCAGTCGGCCGTCTTCCATGCGGACTGCGGCGGCAGGCATAAATTCGTGTGCAAGTGCCACATTGCAATGCTGAGCGGCACGCGCTCGTCGAGCTGATCGGGCGTGGCGCGCTTCGGCATGGTGTACATCGCGCCGACGAGTTCATAGCCGGAGTCGGTCTTCTTGTAGAGAAGGGAAGTCGGGCGCGACGCGTCGAACTTCGTCGCGGCGAGAAATCCGTTGCTGTAATTCGTAAAGTGATATTCCGGCTGCGGAACGTTCGGCATGAAAATTTTGAAGCCGTCCGCGAGCGCGGCGCGATAGTCGCGGTATTTTTCGATTCCGCTTTTCAATTCCGCAACAATCTCGTTTGCCTTTTGCAAATCGGCCGGGGTTTGCGCGCGCATCGCGGTCATCGTCATGTGCGCGTTCGATCCGTGCATGTGCGCCATGTCGGCCATGGCGTCTTTTTCGCTCGATTGTTCGTCGGCGTCCGGCATCTGCATTTTGCCGTGGTCCATCGCCGGCGCGGAATCCTGCTGCGCCGATTGCGCGTCGACGACCGGCACGCGATGCCCCGGCATCGCCGAAAGGAAAACCGCCAATACAAACACGCCGGCGATCAAAACGCCGGTTCTGACGGCGATTCTCTGAACTTCACTGCTGGCTGACATTTCTTGCTCTCCTCAAAACTTCCACTATCCATGATACGCAGCGGCCTCTTTTCCTGTTTCAACCGGTTTGCCGGCCGATGCAGGTTTGCAAACTGTCCGGCGGTACAGGTTGCCGCGCGGCGCATGCCAGACCCCTCATGCTAAAATTTGACGCGTGAGCAAACAGGTCATTCATCCCGCAAAAGCCCTCTCCGGCAGCGTGCAGATGCCGGGAGACAAATCCATCTCGCACCGCTACGCCATGCTGGCCGCGCTGGCCGAAGGCACTTCCGAACTGCGCAATTTTGCCGCCGCCGCCGATTGCCACAGCACGCTCGGCTGCATGAAAGCGCTCGGCGCGGACGTAAAAGTGGACGGCACAACCGTTCGCGTCACCGGCCACGGCTTGCGCGGACTGAAAAGCAGCTGGCGCGCGCTTGACGCGGGAAATTCCGGCACGACGATTCGCCTCCTTTCCGGAATTCTGGCGGGCCAGGATTTCAAGACGACGATCAGCGGCGACGAGAGTTTGCAAAAGCGGCCGATGAAGCGCGTCGTCGGGCCTTTGCGCGAAATGGGCGCGGAGATCAAGGCGCGCGAAGACAATTTTGCGCCGCTCGAAATCCGCGGCGGAAAATTGCGCGCCATCGAATACAAAATGCCGATGGCCAGCGCGCAGGTGAAGTCCGCGGTGCTGCTCGCCGGACTGTTTGCCGAAGGCGAAACGATTGTCGCGGAGCCGGCGCGTACGCGCGATCATACGGAATTGGCGCTCGAGGAATTTGGCGCTCCGGTGGAACGCCAGGCGCGCGTCACGAAAATTCACGGCGCCGGCGCGAACGGCTCCATCCGATTGGCCGCGCGCAACCTTGCCGTTCCCGGCGACATTTCTTCGGCGGTATTTTTTATCGCGGCGGCTTCGCTTTTTCCGGAATCGAGCATCCTGATTCAGAACGCGGGCCTCAACCCGACGCGCACGGCGATTCTCGACGTTTTTGCCGCCATGGGCGCGAGCATTCAGATTCATTCGGTTGAAAGTTCGCACGGCGAAGTGATTGGCGATCTGGCGGTGAAAGGCGCGGCGCTCAAGGGTGGCCTCGTTTCCGGCGACGCGATTCCGCTGGTCATCGATGAACTGCCGATGCTCGCCGCGCTCGGTCCTTTCACCGAAGAAGGAATCGAGATTCGCGATGCCAGCGAGTTGCGCGTAAAAGAAAGCGATCGCATCGCCGTGCTCGTGGAGAATTTGCGGAGGATGGGCGCCAAAGTGGAAGAACGGCCCGATGGATTGAAAGTGGAAGGGCGCTCCGCGGGAAAACTGCGCGGCGCGGAGATCGAGCCGCACGGCGACCACCGCATCGCGATGGCGTTTTCGATTGCGGGACTTGCGGCCGATGGGCCGACGACCATCCGCGATGCGGAATGCGCCGGCGTTTCGTTTCCGTCGTTCTACGAAGAGCTGAATCGCATTGCCGAACGCTAAGCTTTCAAAGAGCAAAGAACGAATGCAGGGGTTCGCCCGGAAAAAAAGCAAGAACAAAGAAAGAAAAATGCAAAGAACGGGTCTGAAGACCCGCCACTACAAATTCAAAACTAGAAAAACCAAAGGCTAAGGTCGCGCGTCACTTGCCGGGCCGAAGTAGCGGTAGTGGCCGGTGATGCGCCAGGAGAAGAGGACGTCTTCGATTTTGGGGCCGGCGCCGATGTTGTGTTCGACGAGGTAGCGGCCGGTGGCGGGCGATTTTTGATTTACGACGATGCCGATGTGAGGGATGTTGCCGCCGAGATCCCAAGTGACGAGTTCGCCGGGAAGGTAGTCCGCGTTGTTTGAAGTGATAGGCAGCGATTGGCCTTTGCGAGAGAAGAAGACTTGAAGATTCGGCACGCGGCGATGGTCGATGTTGGTGTCCGTGTGCGAGAGCCGCCAGCGGCGCTGGTTGGGATACGCGGAAAAATTATTCCGCATGTCTTCGTGGACTTCTTTTTGCAGGTCGATGCCGAGGGTGCGATAGGAGCGAATGACCTCGTCGGTACAGACGCCGGTGTTGGGTGGCACGTCGCCGTTCGGATAGGGAATTTTGACGTAGGCGGAATCGTAGCGAACGTCGAGTGTTGCGCGCGCGACGGCCGCGGCGGATAGTTTTTCAAGGAAGGAGTGTCCCGCGGCTGAGGGAGTTTGGGGCAGGGCAAGGCAAACTCGGGAGAAAACGAGTACCGACAAGGCGAGGGAAGCAGAGAGGCGGCGCATGGTCCATGGATTAGACGCCGAAGGATGGAATTTGGAGCCCGTGGAACGGAGGCACTGACGCCGACACCGTGTTCAAAATGAAATGCGGGGCGCGACCGGATTTTGGTCGCGCCCCGCGAATTGAGGAACCGTGAAGTTCGTTTCGGTATGCCGGAAGGGCGCGCCGAAACTTACTCCGCTGAAGATGTCCAGCGGAAGCCGACGGAAACGGTCGGCTTGTAGTATTCGCGCTGAACGGGGTAAATGGGACTGCCGTTGTAGAAACCGAAAACCTCGTTGGTGAGGTTCAACCCGGAAACGACGAGCTGCAAGCCCTTGCGAATACGATAGCTTCCTTGGATGTCGTACTGCGTGTGGGCATAAAAGTAGTTGTCACCAGTGGGTCCTTTCAATCCGAGGATCGGATCGTTTGGTGTGGAGTTTGCCTGGAAGTTATAGGCCGCGATATTGGCGTCATTGTGGCTGATGGCGAAACGCATGGAAAGCCGGCGTTTGTCGTAGGTGAGATTGAAGTTCCAGGTATTTGGAGCCTGCCGTGCCAGCGCGGGATGGTCGGTTCGGCCACCATTGAATCCGGCCGGGAAGGTGACTTGAGAGGAAGTGTAGCTATAGTTTGCGGCGACGCCCAAGCCGTTTAGCATGCCGGGCAGGAACGAGAACCGCTGTTCCCAAGCCGCCTCGAACCCGGTGATATGGGCGTTAGGACCGTTGATCGACTGCTGAAGAAAGAGTCCGGCGTTGGGCTGGCCCTGCGGAATCGTGGAAGTAGTCGGGTAAATGGGATCGGAAAGCTGCTTGTAGAAAAAGCCGGCTTGCAGAATGCCGAGCGGCTGGAAGAAGTGCTCGACGAGGAGGTCGTAATTGTTGGCCTTGGTCGGCTTGAGATTGGGATTGCCTTCCTGAACGAGACCGGGTCTGGGGGTGGCATTCGGATCGACAACGGTGGTCGGGACCAGGTCTCCAATGTTTGGCCGCGCAATGCCCTGGCTGTAGTTTGCGCGGATATTGGTGTTTTTCTCGATCAGGTATTGTGCCTGTACGCTCGGCAGTGCATTGAAATAGCCCGTGCTCTGGAAAACTTTTGTCGGGTTGCCCGGATCCTGAGCAAGGAACTGATTCGCCGCGAAGCCGGTGTCCGCTGCGTCAAAGCGAACGCCGGTTTGCAGCCGCAATTTGCCGAAGGAAATGACGTTTTGCAGATAGCCTGCGTAGATGCGTTCATTGGCGTCAAAGAAGGCGCCGTTGGAACGGCGGTCGCTGGTGAGTTGATTCAGAGTGAGCTGGCCGGCCGAGATGCCCTGTTGAACCGCCTGCTGAATGAGATTGTAGTCGGAGGTTAGCCCATAGGATTGGGAACCAATCCGGTAGGAATTATCGTAGTAACTGGGATTGGTATACGTGCCCAAAACGGATGAAAGAGCGATATTGCTGGATCCCTGATCGTAAAAGAGATCGTTTTCGTTTTGGACGGAGTGCGAGTTGCGAATTTTGATTCCGATTTCGAAGGTTCCAATGTGAGAGTGCGCGCTGTAGCGCCGGGCGATCGAGGCAGCGCCCTGGAAATTGAGCTGTTGAGCGATGTAGCGAGTGATCGAACTATTGGCGAGCAAGTAGTTCGTCCCAGTCGTGTCGTAGATATTGCTGCCATCGAGGGCGGTGAATTTGGGGCGGAAGGGATCGCTCTGATCGAGGCTCAGTGTCGCCGAAGGGCCGTTAAAGTTAGTCGTTGCAAAATCCTGGCCGCCGATGTTGTGCGAACGCGAAGCCGCAAACTCGTAGGTAATCAGCGTGGACGCGAGATCGTGCCTGACGCCGGTCAAGAAGCTGTAGAGCTGCTGATCGGGCCGACGAATGTAGTGCCGGTATTGATACGATCCGGTGTTGTCGAAGGTATATTGCGAGCCGTTGACGGCTACAAGATTGCCGGCGTTCGGAGTGAAAACCCAGGTTTCGCCGAAATCGTGAAAGTCGGAATAGAAGCCCTTTGCGTAGAAGTTCGTGCCCGGCTTGAAATTGTAATCGATGCCGGTGGAGAAGCCATACCGCGTGCGGTAGTAGCTGTAAGACCGTTGATCGTAAGTGTTGGCGAACGCGACGTTCTTGCCGGTCAGCGGGTCGGTTCCCGTTGTCTGACCCGGTTCGAGGTCGTCGATGCCGCGATTGGTTTGGTCGAAGGTACCGTTGAGCAGAAAGCCGAACTTTTTCTCGACGCCGAAGCGCTTGCCGGCGGTTCCGTAGAAGCCGCCACGGCCATAGCCGTTCTGAAGTGGATTGTAGCCGCCGGTGCCGCCCAGGGTGTAGGTTGCTTTCTCGCCCGCGGTACGAGTGACCAAATTGACCGTTCCGCCGACGCCGTCGGCGTCCTGGTTAGCGGAGAGTGTTTTGAAGACCTCGATGCGCTCGACCAAATCGGCAGGAACGGCATCGAGCTTGATGTTGCGGACAGCGCCTTCGGGAGATGGCAAATTGACGCCGTTGACGGTGACGCTGCTGAGGCGGGGTTCGGTGCCGCGAATCTGGACGTATTTGCCTTCGCCTTCGTCGCGCTCGAGCGAAACGCTGGGGACGCGGCCGACGGCGTCGGCGATATTGGTATTCGGCAGACTGGAGATGACTCTTTCGGGAAGCACCTGCACGATGTTGTCCGAGGTGCGTTCGATGTTGATGGCTTCGGCCTCGCCCTGCAGGCGTTCGGCAGTGACGAAAACCTGGTCGACTTGCGAAGCGACCTGCAGCACGGCGTTTGCTTTAGCGTCTTGCCCCGCCGTAACCACGACGGGCACGTTCGAAACGGCCAAGCCGACGTAGGAGACGCTGATGGTGTACTCACCGGCGGGGACGTCGGTGAAACGGAACTGGCCCTGATCGTCCGAGGCTACTCTTCGGCCCAAGGGCAAAAGGTCGACGAGCGCGCCTTGCAGGGCAGAATCCCCGGAATCTTTCACCGTTCCGCTGATTGTGCCTTTGCCGGATTGAGCGCGAGAAGGCAAGGCCACGGAAAACGAGCAACTGAGAATCAAAAGCAGAATGAAAAACCGTTTCATGTGTATTCCTTCAAATTCAGTGAACTCCGGGCGGACTCCCGCTGAAGCCCGAACCGGGAAAAGGGGAAAGCCGATGATTGACCTGAAAACACCAACGGAGAACTGCCCCACAGCAATAGACATGAGATTTATTGCTGGCATGTGAAAAGCTAGTGAGAAAGCCGTGAAGCGAGATTAGAGAGGCGCAACGTGGGGAGCGGGGCGACTAGGAGGTCTTGCGGATGTTGATGGCGCCGTAGCTGGTGCGAATGACGATCTTGATGGGATGGCCGGAGCCGTATTTGCCTTCAAGGTGCGTATCGCCGTTTTTTGCGGTGGTTCGGTTGAGAGAGGAGCTGGAAAAGTCCGACGCGATGTCGCAGGAGTGGCAGTCGGCAACGATTTCGAAGCTGGTATTGGCGGGAAGACTGAGCGTGACGCCGGAAGAAGAGTTGGTGAGCTCGATTTCGTCCTTGGGCGCGGCGGAATAGCGGACGTCGATATTGCCGTTGCGATTGTCGATATTGACCTTGCCGCCGGGATTTTCGACGGTGACGTCGGCGGAGGAAGTGCGAAGCGTGAGATTGCCCGGCGCGTCCACAACTTCAAAATTGCCGGACTCGACGGACATGTGTCCGGTGAGCGAAGTGAGCGTGAAATCGGAGCGATGGGAAATGAAGCGGACGCCTTTGGCGATTTTTTCGGCGCGAATGGGACCGTAAAATTCGCCATTGAGGGTGAGGCCGCCGGTGGCGTTGACGACGCTGACTTCTCCGCCCTTACCGGCGATTTTGACGTCGCCTTTGGTATCGGTGACGGTGGTGTCGCCCTTCTGTGTATCGATGGTGACGCTGCCGCCGGTGTCGGAAATTTCGATGTCGCCGGCTTGCGTGCTTACCGAGAGCGGCGCGGCGATGTCCGCGACTTTGATGCCGCCCTTCTGCGTTTTGATGGAAAGGTCGGCCTTTTTCGGAAGCGAGACGTCCAGATCGAAACTTGCGCCGCCGATGTCGCGCGCGGAGTCGGAACTTCGAACGACGTACGATTCGCCGTCTTTTGTTACTTCCAGATTCAGCTTCCCCGCCAGCGCGGAGGCATTTTCTTCGTTCCAGGAGCGGATCTGTTTTTTTCCGGTGACGGCGATTTGCGGCTCGTCCGAGGCATGGACGGAAACATCGGCGTGATCGAGCGCGATTTGTATGCGCGGGTTGGCGGGCACTTTTAAGGGCGGCACGTCGAGATCGAACGAATAGGGCTCTCCAATTTCGATGCCGCGCGGCCATCCGCCGTGGTTCGTCACTTTTTCGCGGACAAGATCAACGATGACGACCATGCCGATGAGGCAAAAGACGCCGACGACGAGAAAAATTTCACCGGCGGTGATCCAGCCGGCGCCGCGACCCTGGCGTTGCGCGACGGTGCGCTCATAAAATTTGACGAGGCCCCAGACGATGAACAGGAGCGGCCACCAATGGCGAAGGAAAGCGCCGAGACTGATGTGCTCGTAGCGCCAGAGGAGCATGAGAATGCCGAGCGCGACGAGAAGGAGGCCGCTGAAGAGGCCACTGGAGCGAGGTTGCGCGGGAGAGCCGTTTGCCATTGCGAATTATTGCCCCTGGCCTTGCGGACCCTGATAAGGATTGGCGGGCGGCGCGGGCGGAGGCGGAACGCCGGGTGCCGCGGAAGGATCGATGTGGCCATCCATGGGAGACAAGGACGAAGCAAGCAGAATCGCGCCGATCACGATCAAGATGACGGGGAAGGTATTCCAAAAGCTCAGCCAGCCACCGCTGAATTCGCCGAGAAGAAAGAGAATTCCAATCGTCGTTATAATCGCCGGACCCATCAGTCCGCGAATGGTGCATCGGCGGCAAGTGCAGCGAGCTCTATCGCTCATTCGATTTTCTCCTTGCAAAAAAACTCGACGGAAACTACGAGCGCCCGGCCCGGTTGCGAAACATCATGAACCCCACGCCAATCAGAACCAGCGGCCACAATCTCCACAAATTGATGTGGAGAAGCTGGAAGACGCGAAAATTGCCGAGGAGCAACATGCCGCCGACGCCAATCAAAATGATTGGGCCAACGGGAAGTTTCTTGCTGAAATCGTTCAAAGGATCGCTAACTTGTTCGCCCGTGACTTTGGCTTGCGCCACACGCATGGCATCAAACGCCATGTAAAAAACGAAGCCGGCCAGCATGAAGGCGAGCACAATGACCGGGCCCACGCTGAAGTCGTCTGCATTGGAAGCCTCGACGAGGCCGAAAATGATGGCGGTGAAAACGACGAGGTGAATCAGCGCCTTGTTGTATTCGCCGTTGTAAACGGCCCCCAAGCCGGGGAACAGGCCGAGCATAAAGGCCACTGCGCCGCTGGGCCGGCCGGGCGAAACGGGAAGAGGCGAAGCGGGCGGAACAAAACCGGGCGCGGAATAGCCGGGCGCGGCGTATGGATTTGCTGCCGGCGGCGGAGGAATCACAGCGGGAACGCCCATGCCGAGCGCGAGGCAATTTTCGCAATAAAGAACTTCGCGGACGGGGCGCGCGCAAACGGGGCACATCGCTTTGCCGCAGTTGCGGCAGAACCCGGTAGCATCCACCTCAGGATGGACGGCACACTTCATTGCAATCTCCCTTCGGAACAGGCGGGACACGCGGCAGCGAGAACGAGGCTGCGCGAGGCCAAATCATTGGCGCGATTTTGTTGCTTGGGCGAAGCGGGCGTCGAGCCATCGGTCGTTCCCGGATTTTTGTCGGGAGAATTTTGCGGAGTGGTGGAATCCTGATTGTTTTGCAATTGATCTTCCCGTTGCAGGCGAGATTGAATTTCGTAGACGACGCGAAGGTCGCTGACGAATTTGGTGCCGCGAGCGTAAACCAGATGGGCCTGGCGGTTGGTGCCCTGATAGACCTTGGCGGGAGCGAGATCGGCGATGTGCGGCTTCTTCCACGAGAAACTGGTGAAGGAAGCGAAGGCCAGGAACATGGCGCAGAGCGAAACGCCGCCGTAGGCGAGGCGCTGCGGATTAAAGTTGCGGAGCCAGGCGCGAACGGCGGCCCAACCGGTGAGGGTTTCGCGCGGGCCGAGCGTTTTATCGAGAATGTTGTAGACAAGGCGCGGAGACGGATCAATTTGCGGCAAGGCGTGCAGAGCGGAAAGCGCGTGGGTGACGCTGGAGACAAGCGGGGTGCAGCGCGCGCAAGAGTTCACGTGCGCGTCAAATTCGTGGTGTTCGGCGGCGGAGAGAAGGCCGTCGAGGTAATCGGTCAAGAGCAGCTCGGTTTGTTCACAAGTCCAGTTCATAAGGCACCCGGCGAAACATCCAAGTTCACGATCGGCATATCAATTTGAATTTTCGGCTCATTGCGTCGCGAACCGTAAAATTCAAATTGCCCCACTGCCAACTCAGGACGGTCGCACCCCCATTTGTTGCAGGACGCGAGCCAATTCGATGCGGCCCCGGTTGATTCTCGATTTTACCGTTCCTTCGGGGACCGCGAGAACTCTTTGAATCTCGCCATATTCCAGCTGCTGCAAATCGCGCAGGACGACGGCTTCGCGCAATTCGGGCGAAAGCTTGGTGAGCGCCGATTGCACCTGGCCGCTCAATTCGCCGAGAAGCGCTTGCTCGTCCGGGCGCTTCGCGCTGGACTCTTTGTTTTCCACGACGGGCATGGCATCGTCGAGCGAGTCGGTTGCCCGGTCGCGCTTGGTGCGGCGGTAGTGGTCGATCAAGAGATTACGCGTCACGCTGGTCATCCAAGTGGCGAAACCGCCGTGTGCGGACCGGTAGCTCGCCAAAGTCTTGTAAATGCGGAGGAAGACATCCTGCGTCAGGTCTTCCGCTTCGGTGCGGTTACCGGTGAAGCGGTAACAGATGTTGAAGACGCGCCGATTGTGCTGACGCACAAGTTCCTCCCAGGCCGAGCCATCTCCCTGGAGGCATTGCTGGACCAGTTGGACGTCCTGCTCCAACGCTTCATTAGCCTCGAATCCTAAAGGTCTCTCGGCCTGACAGAATATGGAACGAAAACTGCAGCCGAAAAGTTCCCCGGAGGTGTTAGCGCCGGGAGCGACTGAATTGGAGGGCATCTTACCGGGGGAAGGGGTGGGATACAAGCCCTGTCCTGACAATTAGTTGGGGAGAGGGAGGGGGTGACGGCTGCGGCGCCTTCGTATATACTTTGTATATCCGTCTGGGAGAGAAATAGTATGAAGACGCAACTTTCGCGGTGGGGCAATAGTTTGGCGGTACGTATACCGAAGCACGTGGCCAGCGCGGTGAAATGGAAGGCCGGCGACGATATCGAAGTGGAAGTGGAAGATTCCGGCGCGGTGAAATTGCAAAAGCCGGAGAAGAAATTGACACTGAAGGAATTGGTGGACGGGATAAATCCGGAGAATGTCCACGCGGAAATGAATTGGAATGAGCCGCGCGGGAAGGAAGCATGGTAAGCGCGCAGGAATATATGCCAGAGGCGGGCGATCTGGTGTGGCTGGACTTTACTCCGCAAGCTGGTCGGGAGGAGGCGGGGCGGAGACCGGCGCTGGTGCTTTCGCCTCGAGCGTATAACGCGAAAACGAGTTTAGCGATTGTTTGTCCGATTACGAGCCAGGCAAAAGGGTATCCGTTTGAAGTGGCGCTGCCACCTGGGGGGAAAATTGTTGGCGTAATTTTGTCGGACCATGTGAAGAATTTGGACTGGCGGCAGCGGCGCGCGACGAAAATGGGAAGGGTGCAGGCGTTCGTGCTTCGATCGGTGCGAGAGCGGATTGCGGCGTTGCTGGAAATTATCTGAGTTGAAATCCGTTGCGGCTTGACGCTTGGCCGCGTGGCCAGTAGGCTCAGAGGCTCATGCGGACGGAGAAGAAGAAGGTAGTGGCGGGCGCGGCGGCGCTGGTGGTTTTGGGTTACGTCCTGTATCGATTAAGGGGCGCCTTGGACTTGGGGGATTTTAGCGGCGGAAAACTTTGGATCGCCGTTCGTAGTGCCAATCCACTTTACATTCTGCTAGGTGTGGCGCTGATTTACCTGTGCTTTGCGCTGCGCGCGTTGCGATGGCAAGTCTTCCAGAAAAATTTGGGCAAGGCAGAGTTTTGGTCCACCTACCGGATGACGCTTGCCGGATTTGCGGCGCTATTTGTGCTGGGGCGAGCGGGCGAGCCGGTGCGGCCGCTGCTGCTTTCCCGCAAGTCAAAAATTCCAGTCGCGGATGTTTTTGGGATATGGGTGTTGGAGCGACTGTTCGACTTTGGGTGCATGGGTGTGATTGCGTCCGCAGCTCTCTTTAACCTGAAAGTGCCCGGGAATTCTGCCGACACTGGTAGCATCGTCGCGCATGCTCGGATGGGAGGCGTTCTGCTGGCTGGTGGTGTGGCGGCTTCCTTCGCGTTTCTCGTCTACCTTCGCATACACGGGACGGCCCATTTGGAGACTCGTTTGAAAACGTGGCGCGTTGCTACTGGCTTTAAGCCTAAAGCAGCGAAGATTATTTTCAGTGTTGTTCGCGGAATCCAAACGGTGCAGTCTTTTAGCGATTTGCTTCAAGCGATCGCCTATTCCGCGGTGCACTGGCTACTAGTGTTGGTTGTGTACTACTGTGTCTCGCAAAGTTTTGGCGGAGGAATGGCCGCGCTAGGCTGGGGAAAATGTACTGTCCTGCTCGCGATCACTTTAATCGGCTCCGTGTTCCAGCTGCCTACCGTCGGAGGGGGTGCCCAGGCTGCAGCGATCTCTGTGTATACCGGAATCTTCGGAATAGAGAAGGAAGTTGCAACCGCGGCGGCGCTTGTGCTTTGGCTGGTGACGTTTGCATCGTGCTGCATCGCAGGTATACCCCTTTTGATTCATGAGGGATTTTCGTTTGGGCAGTTGCGCAAGATGGCGGAGCGCGAAAAAGAAGAGTTGGCGGAAGAAGCGGCGCGCGGCGTGGTGAAACAGAGCCGCGAAGGAGATGCGGACCATTGAAGTGTCCATTTTGCGGGCATACGGACGACAAAGTGATCGATTCGCGCGAAGGGCGGACGGGAGACACGATTCGCCGGCGGCGCGAGTGTTTGAAATGCGAGCGGCGATTCACCACGTACGAACGGATCGATGAGATTCCGTACATGGTGATCAAAAAGGACGGACGGCGCGAGCGATTCGAACGGCAGAAAATTTTGCAGGGACTTTTGAAGGCGTGCGAAAAGCGGCCGGTGGCGACGCCAAAGCTCGAAGCGATTGTGGATGAGATTGAAAGCGTGGTGCACGAAGCGACGGAGCGCGAGCTGACGACGACGGAAATCGGCGAGATGATTATGCGCGGGCTGAAGAAGCTGGACAAAGTGGCGTACGTGCGCTTTGCGAGCGTGTACATGGATTTTAAGGACGTCGCGGAGTTTATGTCGGAATTGAAGGGATTGTTGAAGGACAAGGCGAAGAAGTGAAGGAAGAGGCCGACAGTCGATAGATGAAGGTCGAAGGTTGGGCGGAACCAAAAGTGTGATGGCAGTTTGTCGTTTGCCGTTCACCGGCAGAGAAAAACGTGCGGGCGGCTCGGCGCGAGAAGATTCGTTGGCTGTGTTTGGGAGAGAACATGAAAAGGCAGATGGCGATTTCGTTTGCGGCGATGGGTGTGGCGGCGTGTTTGACGGTTGGCGCGTTGGCGGAACCGCAGGCGAGGGTGGAAGCGGCAAAGATTCGCGAATATGTGAAGAAGTTGGCGGGCGATGAATTCGAAGGGCGCGGGACGGGACAAAAAGGCGGCGACGCGGCGGCGGAGTGGATTGCGAAACAGTTTGAATCGTTTGGGTTGAAGCCCGCGGGCGACAAGGGAACGTTTTTTCAGGAAGTGCCGATGGTGGGCGTGAAGACGCGGGCGGAGAGCACGTTTGCGTTTGCGCCGGCGAATGGCGCGGAGATTCCGCTGAAGTATGCGGACGAAATTGTGACGAACAACGAGGCGCAGAACGAAAAAGCGGAGATCGATGCGCCGATTGTGTTTGTGGGATTTGGGATTACGGCGCCGGAGTATCAATGGGACGACTACAAGGGCGTGGATTTGAAAGGGAAAGTGGCGCTGCTGTTTGTGAACGAGCCGGAATCGAGCGACGAGAAATTTTTCAAAGGCAAGGCGCTGACGTATTACGGACGGTGGACGTACAAATTCGAAGAGACGGCGCGGCATGGCGCGGTGGCGACGCTGATTATTCACCGAACGGATTTGGCGAGCTATGGTTGGGACGTGGTGCGGAATTCGTGGGGGAACGAGCGGTCGTATTTGCGGCGCGATGGAACGCCGAAACTGGAAGCGGCGTCGTGGATTCAGCAGGATGTGGCGAAGAAATTGGTCGGTCTCGGCGGATTGAATTTGGATGAGCTGTACAAGAAAGCGCAGACGAGAGAATTTAAACCGGTGGAATTGCCGGTGCATTTTAAGGCGCACGTGGCGAGCGAGCTGCGGCCGTTTGTTTCTCGCAATGTTGTGGCGAAGCGCGAAGGGTCGGATGCGAAGTTGAAAGAGGAAGCGGTTTTGTACACGGCGCACTACGATCATTTTGGAATCGATCCTTCGTTGAAGGGCGATCAGATTTACAACGGCGCGGTGGACAACGCGACGGGGAGCGGGATTTTGCTGGAGCTGGCGCGCGTTTGGGCGAAATCGCCGGCGCCGAAGCGGTCGATTTTGTTTGCGTGCGTGACGGCGGAAGAGCAGGGACTGCTTGGCTCGGAATATTTCGGCAAGCATCCGGCGATTCCGGCGAGCAAGATTTCGCTGGATTTAAATTACGACGCGCTGGCGCCGCTGGGCGAACCGGAAGAAGTGGAAGTGAGCGGGGCGGAACGGACGAGTTTTTATCCGACGGTGGAGGGTGTCGCGAAGGACTTTAAGTTAACGATTCGGCCCGATGCGCAACCGGGTGCGGGACATTATTACCGGTCGGATCATTTCAGCTTGTCGCGCGTGGGGATTCCGGCGTTTTCGATCAGCGAAGGGATGAAGTTTAAGGGGCACGATGCGGCGTGGGGCGAGGCGCAAGCGAAGGATTACAACGAGCATCATTATCATCAAGTGTCGGATGAGTTTCATGACGATTGGAATTTTGCCGGCTTGGAAAAGATGACGCAATTCGGAATTGAACTCGGCCTGAAAGCGGCGAATCAGCCGGATTTGGTGGAATGGCAGAAGGGCGATGAATTTGAAGCGGCGCGCAAGGCGAGCTTTGCCGCACGGTAAAGTTGAGTCCGCTGCCGGCGAATCTTCGTGGTATGGAGCTGCTTGAATTCTTGCCACTTCATTACCCTCCCTTGGCGGCTCAAACGCGTATATCAGGAGATGTAAAGATCCGCGTGACCGTGAGTAAAGCAGGCGATGTGACCGAAACGGTTGTCTTGAGTGGTCACCCGATGCTCGTGCCTGCGGCGACACATGCCGTCCAGGCTTGGCGATTTAAGCCGCTTTTAGAACAACGAAGCTTCGAGGTTACATGCACCTTCGCGCCATCCGGCCAACTGATGGACAATTGGCAACTAGTGGAACGAAGTGATGTAGTAGGACCGCAACACGTACAGGTCGTTTCTGATAGTCCGACTACACAACCTGCTTCAACGAGCCTTTGATGCGGATGATACGGTTACTTCGGCCAGACGCCGGCGGTGAATGTTTTGAGTGTTTTGAAGCCGAGCTGTTCGTAGAGGTGGACGGCGGTGCGATTTTCGGTGGTGACGGTGAGCGTCAATTCCTGGAATTTCAGGCTGCGCAAGGCGTCGGCGGCGGTGAGCATGAGAGCGCGACCGAGGCCCTGGCCTTGATGGCCGGGCAAGACGCAGACTTGCGTGGTGTGGCCGACGCCGGGCGAAACTTCGCTGGTCAGAACGGCTCCCACGAGATCGTCGCTGCCCGGATAGTGCAGTACGAACGAAGCGCTGGGAACGAACTGGCCGCAGCCGGGCAATAAAATAATATTTTTCAAGAAGCGCAGCGCGCCCGGTTTGCTGCGGTATTGGTCGTTGATATCGCCATCGACGTGGTCTGCATAGGCCAGGTAAATCAATTTGGCGCAGGGATCGAAGTAACGGTCGTGCCAGCGGGAAAAACGCAGACCGGTTGTCGCGGAAATGCGGAACTCGGTTGGTTTGTGCAGATCCATGAGCATGAACTGGCGCGAGTAAAGCTGGAATCCCTGTTCGGTGAGGGTGCGCTCGACAGGGCCGCCGAAGGGCATGAGCTGCGCTTCGATGCGCGTCACGTGCGGAATCGCGCGCATGGCGAACAGCATATCTTCGAGCATGCGGCGCGCAATGACGCCTTGTTCGAAGCGCGGCGAAGCATACAGGCCGCCGATGAGCCCCTTGTGCTCTTCCAAAACGTAAAATGCATAGCCTGCGGCGACGCCATTTTCGTAGGCGACGCAGCCGGAGAGCGCATGGGCTTCGAGAAAGCGCTTGATCAATTCCAAAGCGCCGCGATAGTCCCAATGCAGTTCGTCGCGCCAGTGAACGGCCTCTTCATCGAGAAGCGGCTCAAGCTGACGCACGGTAGTTTGGCGAAGATCAACGATGTTCATGAAACGAAAGAACTGCCCGGCCCCCGAGAAGACCACTCAATCTTGGTGCCAAATGGCGCCCCCCATCATAGCCGATTGGTCCAAGAAAAATAGGCAAACAGAGTAAACCGTTTCAAGCGAGTGAACCGGCACGATACAAATGCGACACATGGCCGCGACGCCGCGGCGGAAGCAGGATTTGCGTGTGCTACTCTGCAAAAGAGTAAGCAAGAGACCCGGAATTCAATTTAGCGGCTATCGCCGCGCCCAGAGCGGCCAGGACGCGAATGTCCATCCTTTTTGAACTGCGGTATCCCACAAAGTGGTACACGAAAGTTTTCACGGCCGTGGTTGCGCTGGCGTTTTTCGTGGGCCTGGCGACGCTGGCGATCGCGGGATTCCTCGTTTACCGCATCGTGAAGCCGCAGCGCACGAGCTCTGAAATCAACATGCAGACGTTTCCCGGCCGGCCGGATGCGGTGCAATTTACCGTGGCGGGCTTGGGAAATCGCGAGGGCTGGTTCTTTCCCGGTTTGCGCGGCGCGCCGACGATTATTTTGTGTCACGGGTATGAATCGAGCCGGAGCGAACTGCTGACGCTGGTTTCCGCCCTGCAGGATCATCAATACAACGTGTTTGTTTTCGATTTTGCGGCACACGGCGCGAACCCCGGCATGACGACGTTCGGTTACAAGGAATCCGAGGAACTGAGGGCGGCGATCAACACGCTGGCCGCGCGAAATGACGTTGACCCGGCGAGTTTCGGTCTGTGGGGTTACAACCTGGGAGCGTACGCGGCGTTGCGCGAAGCGGAAACGGACCGACGCGTACGCGCGCTGGCGCTCGATTCCGTTTACGACGAGCCGAAGCAGATGGTGAAGGTGGAAGTAGAAAACACTGGCCTGGCGTCGTTTCCGTTCATGGTGCGGTCGGCGGAATTGAGTTTTGACTGGCTGAACTATCAGCACAAGCAGGATCCGCCGCTCTCCAAGCGACTGAGCGCGACCGCGGGAGTGCCGAAACTTTTTATTGAAGCGAATGATCAGCCGGAACTTGCGGAATTGACGCGGGAATTGTTCATCAAGGCGCCGGAGCCGCGCGAGCAGGTGATCATTCCGCATGGAAATTTTGCCGGCATGGGCGATGAAGACAAGCGAGCGTACGAGAACCAGGTGGTTATGTTTTTTCTAACGCGGCTGCCCGCTGCCGGAAGCCCCGGGCGCTGAGGCGCGCCGCCGCACTTCACAGAGGAACCAACCGGTTTTTTGCGTATCAAACGGCAGCTCTCGCGTTTCCCACTGATTGCCACCTAATCTTTCGCACACACTGCTTCGAATCAGCATTTTTCCTTCTCGCAGGTCGCCTTGCTGCACAAGCGGAATCTCCCTTCGCAAATAAAAATTCAGACTAAAGAGCTGGCCGCGATTCATGGAGCGGACGGAAAGGGTATCCGCCGGAATATTGCGCAGGATCAGTTCGTTGGCAAGTGTTCGGCCGGAAAAATCCCACACGATGAGGCCTCTTGCCAATCGGCCGGCAAATAGCACGGGCAAGAGCACCACGAGAATCGACGTGCCGCGCAAGGCAATTCGCAAGCCCGAATTTGCGGGAAGCAATTCTGACAACGCGAAGGCAGCATTCGCGGTCGCCAGAGCAAACAATATTGCGGCGTAACAGTAAAAGACGATGGGCCAGGCCTTCGAGGTTTCATGAAGTGCAAGACGCAACGGTAGAAGCAAAAGGAAGAGCAGCAGAGCACAACTTGCAAGAACATAGCCAAGCGATTTCCTGCCTCGCGCGTTCGACAACGTCACACTGAGCAGGGCTGCGACCGCCGGAAACGCGGGCAAAACATATCCAGGCAGTTTTGACCGGGACGCGGAAAAAAACACAAGGCAGAAGGCAGCCCAGCAGAAAAAAAACAGAGAAACTTCCGAGATTTTGCGGAGCGCAAGAAATGTTCGCCCCTGTGCGAAAGCCGCCCACAGCAGGGCTGCGCTCCAGGGCAAGAAAGCGATGAGGACAACGGGCACGTAATACCAGAATGGCTGAATGTGCTGAAATTCTGGCGTGAGGTAGCGTTTGAAATTGTGTTCGATGATGAAGACGCGAAAAAAATCGGGGTTGCGGCGGGCGCAAAGGATGTACCAGGGTAAGGCCGTGGCGCAGAAGGTTGCGATGGCTACTGGGTGCAGCAGGCGAAAGGCGCCGCGCCACTTTTTTGCGATGAGCGCCCAGACGAAAACGGCGCCGCCGGAAAGAATAATCGCGGCGGGGCCTTTGGCGAGAACGGCGAGGCCGAGGAAAAAGCCGAAGAGGAGAAGCGCGAGCCACGGAGTGCGCGGAAGAATCGGCGTGTTCTCGCCGCGGGTAAGACCGAGTACGACCTCGGCGCAGACCATTGCGATCGTCAACATGCCGCTGAAGGGCATGTCCGTTGCGGCGGCGTGTGAAAAACCGATCATGCCGGCGCTGGTCGGCAGCAGGACGAGGAGCCATCGCGCGGTTTCTTCGCCGTAAACGCGCCAGGCGAGCCAGGCGAGGGCGAGCGTGGCAAACAGTGCGCAAAGCGCGCTCGGCAAACGCGCGGCGGCTTCGCTTACGCCAAAAAGTTTGAAGCTTGCGGCGGCCATCCAGTAATAAAGGACCGGCTTTTCGAACCACGGCTTGCCATAGAGACGAGGCGTCACCCAATCGCCGGTCTCGGCCATGTCTCGCGCAATCCAGGCGTAACGCGGCTCATCGGGGCCGACAAAACCGATCGCGCCGAGATTGCTAAAGTAGCAGACCGCGAGCGTCACCACGATCAGCGCGGCCCATGCAATGCGCGCGGCTATGTTTGGCGCGGTTTTTTCACTCGTCAAGTGGTCGGTTTCGGTCATGGGCGGCGTCGCTCGAATCTTTCGCGGCTTACTTTCGGTCGTACTCTTCTAGCATAATGACACACGATGAAGGAATGGCCGGGATTCGCCCTCGCGTGGCTGCTCGTAAAATTCATTGGCGTGTTGCCGCGCCGGTTGGCGCGCGGCATCGCGTCGGCTACCGTGCGAATTTTGCTGTGGATGCTCCCGCGCTTGCGCAAAATCGCGATGTTCAACCTTCGATTGGCGTTTCCCGATTGGACCGATGCGCGGCGCGAGCAAACGCTTCGCGAAATGGCGCGGTATCTGGCGTGGCAGGCGGTCGAATTCGCGCGCTTTCCAAAATACAACCGCGGGAATATTGAGCGCGCGATCGAAATCGAAGGCCACGAAAATTTTCTGGCGGCGCAGCGCAAAGGAAAAGGCGTGCTGATTCTCACCGGTCACATTGGCGCGTGGGAGCTTTCGTCTTTCGCGCACGCCGTGTACGGCTACCCGATGCATTATCTCGCGCGCCCGCTCGACAACGCCCGCCTCGACGCCTTCGTCAATCGCTTTCGCTGCCTCAGCGGAAACCGGCCCATTTACAAAAATGAATCCGCGCGCGCGGTGCTCAAGACGCTTCATGGCGGCGGCATCGTGGGAATTTTGGCGGACCAAAATACGCTTCCGGAAGAAGGCGCATTCGTGGAGTTTTTCGGCAAAGATGCTTGCACGACAACCGGAATTGCGCGCCTGGCGTTGCATACCGGAGCCGCGGTGGTGCCGGGGTATGCATATTGGGATGCGCCGGAGGGAAAATACAAATTGCGCTTCGATCCGGCGGTCGAAATCGCCGAGACCGGCGATGCCGAGCGCGACGTCGTGGAAAATACGCGGCGGTTTGCGCGGATAATTGAAAACATAATTCGAAAATTTCCCGAACAATGGGTCTGGGTGCACGCGCGGTGGAAGACGCGGCCGAAAGGCGAGCCGCCGCTTTACGATTTTTTGTGAGGAAAGAAATGACGCGAACTGCGAAAGAATTGGCTGAACTGCTTGGCGTTGCGCTCGAAGGCGACGGCGGCGTCGAACTTCACAACGTGGCGGCGCCGGAACGCGCCGGCGCGCGCGATTTGATCTACGTCGACGCGGCGAAGCACGCCGAGCGCGCCGCGGCGAGCGCGGCGCACGCGGCGGTTGCGGCAGAGGGAATCGCGCTCCCGGGCAAAACGGTCCTGCGCGCCAAAAACGCAAAATTCGCTTTCGCGAAGGCGGCAACGATTTTGCGCGAGCGAGTTCCGATTGCGCGTGGCGTGCATCCCACGGCCATCGTGGCGCCGCTCGCTCGCGTGCATGCGACGGCGTCGATTGGCCCGTATGCCGTCGTCGGTGAAGACACACACATCGGCGAAGGAACTGAAATCGGCGCGCACTGCGTGATCGGCTCGGCTTGCTGGATCGGCGACGATTGCCGCCTGCATCCGCGCGTGACGCTCTATTCGGCGGTTCGCGTCGGCCACCGCGTGGAAATTCATTCCGGCGCCGTGATTGGC
>DATGEI010000061.1:0-72876 GCA_035310365.1 Candidatus Acidiferrum sp. | reverse complement strand
GACGACGTTCTTTTTTTCTTCGAGAAGGATTTCGGCGTTGGCGCTCATGTTGGCTTTGAGTTCGCCGCCGGGATTGGAAATGGAGACGCGGACTTCAAACGTGGTGACGTTGTCTTTTTCTTTTCCGAGCGGAGAAATCTTTGTGACCTTGCCGGTGAATTTTTTGTCCTTGAAGGATTCGACGACGATGCGCGCGGCTTGATTGAGATAGACCTTGCCGATGTCGGACTCGTCGACTTTGCCCTGAACGTAAACTTCGCTGACGTCGCCGAGGGTCATGATGGGAGTGGCCTGGGAGCCGAGGATGAGAATGGAGCTGACGGCGTCGCCGATATTGACGTCGCGCGAAAGAACGAGGCCGTCGATGGGACTGATGATTGTGGAGTTGCGAAGATCTTCGGCGGCATTGTCCGCGGCGGCTTTGGCTTGTGAGACTTGCGCATCGGCTTTGGCGATTTCGGCTTTAGAAACGACGAGATTGTGCGCGGCGCTGTTTTGTTTGTTGAGGGCGAGCTGATAATTTTTCTCGGCGTCTTCGACGAGGCTTTTGGACATGACGCCGTCTTTGAACATCTGGCGGGCACGTTCCATGTTGAGCTTGAGGAAAGGAACGTCGGGACCTTCGGCGTCGACTTTGTTGCGTTCGAGAGCGGCTTTGGCGGAATCGGAAGCGGCTTCGGCGGCCTGCAAATTGGCTTGCGCGGCGCGAAGAGCGGCTTCGAGCTGCACTTTGTCGAGCTCGGCGAGAATTTGACCGGTTTTGACGCGATCGCCGTAGTCGACGTAAATCTTTTTGACGATACCGCTGGCCTTGGATTTGATTTCGGCTTTGGAGAGCGGCTGAATTTTTCCGGTGGCGACGACGACGCGGGCGAGGTCGCCGCGTTCGACATCGGCAAGTTTGGAGGGGTCAATTTCGTGATTGGGGCTGAGAGCGGCTTTGACGCCGTAGCCGGCTCCTAAAAGGATGACGAGGGCGACGCTGCCCCAGAGGATGCGACGGCGACGCTTTTTGCCGTTCTTGCCGTTTGTGAGAGAGCTGCCATTCGTTGCCATGATCGAGACCCCCGCCGGCCTTAAGCTGGCTCCTGCTAGCCAATACGACCACGAAGTACGAAATGTTCCGTGGTACTGGAACATAGACGAAGGCGGATGGGAGTTGGTCTGCGAGGGATGTATAGGTTAAGGATTGCGAAGGGCGTTGGTCGATGGGGCGGAGCCCCCCCTCCCCGGTTTTTGCGTAAGTGTTGATTCTAAAGGCGGTTAAAGTTGTTTGTTTTGCTGCACTTCTGTAAGTGTTGATTCTAAAAGATGTTAGCCGGCTCCGGAACGGCCAAATGACGGTGAAACGCGGAGTATGGCCTGTTAGACCTGTTAGAGATGATTCTGCTTGGCCGTGCGCGCACGCGAGGCGCGAGAAAGGAAAAAGGCGTCCTCTCGATGGAGAACGCCCATGGAAGTAAGTATAGCAGGTAGTTACGTAATGTCAAGCGAAAAAGCACGGAGGGACCGATTACACCGACGGCTACGGGCGTTACGGAATTTACTGAAACGGAAAGACTTAACACAGAGGGCGCAGAGATAAGAGGAGAGAGAGCACGGAGGAAGAACAGGACTCAGCGGAGGGATCGAATGACGGCGAAAGCCGCTGCGGCGGCAAGCCTACGTGGTTTGATTGACCCGGCAAGGCGTTTCGGGAGAACATCTTGCGTTTGGCTGGGGGTAAAGAATGGATTTGGGACTGAAGGGTCGAGTGGCGATTGTGGCGGCGGCAAGCACGGGGCTGGGGCGCGCGGTGGCGCGGGAATTATCGAAAGAGGGAGCGAAGGTGGCGATTTGTGCGCGGACGGCGCAGGCGCTGGAAAAGACGGCGGAGGAGATCACGCGCGAGACGGGCGGCGAGGTGCTGCGCCAGGCGGTGGATGTGCGGAATGAAGCGGAGGTGAGCCATTTTGTGTCGGCGGTGGAGACGCGGTTTGGAAAGATCGATATATGTGTCACCAATTCGGGAGGACCGCCGTCTAAGCTGTTTGCCGATACACGAACGGAAGAGTGGCGGTCTGCGATTGACCTGTTGTTGCTAAGCACCGTACATTTCGCGCGCGAGACCCTGCCGAGGATGCAGAAGAACGGGTGGGGGAGATTTATAACGATTACGTCGACGACGGTGAAGCAGCCGGTGGACGGATTGTTGCTTTCGAATTCGATCCGATCGGCGGTGACGGGACTTGGGAAGACGCTGGCGAACGAATATGCGCGGTACGGGATTACGGTGAACAACGTTTGCCCGGGATACACGGCGACGGACCGGTTGAGCGAACTTTCGGAAGCGGTGGCGGCGCGGAACAAAGTGAGCGTAGAAGACGTTGTAGAAGGGTGGAAGAAACAGATTCCGGCGGGAAGATTGGGGACGCCGGAGGAGTTTGCGGCGGTGGTGACGTTTCTGGCGTCGGAGCGGGCGGCTTATGTGAACGGGACGTCGATTGCGATTGACGGCGGGATCGTGCGAAGCCTGCTGTAAGGAACGAAGCGAGATGGATGCGCCGAAAAAAGCGGAATGAATCATCGGCTGACGATCACGGTGCATGCGGAGCTTTATGCGATTTGCAGGCTGGGAGCGACGGAGGCGGTGCCGGCGTGGGCGGCGGGCGAGCAATTTGTGACGGTGAGCCGAACGAAAGACGAGCTTTCGATTGTTTGTGAAGACGGCAAAGTGCCGCGGGAGATTCATGCGGAGCGCGAACGGCGATTGATGCAGGTGGAAGGAACGCTGGCGTTCAGCCTGACGGGAATTCTGGCGTCAATTGCGGCGCCGCTGGCGGAAGCGCAGGTGAGTATTTTTGCGGTATCGACGTACGACACGGATTATTTGCTGGTTTCGAACGGCGAGCTGGAGAAGGCAATCGGCGCGCTGGAAGCGGCGGGCCACGTAATACGAAGAGAAAAACCGGAATAGACGCAGACACTGCAATACCCATTTTAAGGAGAGACGGAAT
Source organism: Candidatus Acidiferrum sp. (assembly GCA_035310365.1). Classification (GTDB taxonomy): domain Bacteria; phylum Acidobacteriota; class Terriglobia; order Acidiferrales; family UBA7541; genus Acidiferrum. The sequence goes on along the minus strand of DATGEI010000061.1, from coordinate 69,880 downwards.
GCGGAAAGTGCTGAAGAGTGTGGTGCGAGCGGCGATGGCGTGTGCGGCGATGATTGCGGCGACGAGCGTTGCGCGGGCGGATGAGCCGTTTGCGCGAAGCAGGGATTACGATTTGCAACATTCGAAGATCGCGCTGAAATTCGATGTCGACGAGAAGAAAGTGATTGGCGACGTGACGCACACGCTGAGCATTTTGAAAGAGGGGACGGAGAAAGTCTGGTTCGATTCGGTTGGATTGACGATTCAGAGCGTAACGGTGAACAAGGCCGCGGCGAAATTCGAATCGAAGGATGGGCGGCTGATTGTGCCGCTGGCGAAGGCGGCGAAGGCGGGACAAAAGTTCGACGTGGAGATCAAATACGAAGGCAAGCCAAAGAAGGGTTTGTATTTTATTTTGCCGGACAAGGATTATCCGGAGCGGCCGAAGCAGGTGTGGACGCAGGGAGAATCGGAAGACACGCGGTATTACCTGCCGACGTACGACTATCCGAACGACCGGCTGACGACGGAGACGATTTTGACGGTGCCGGCGGCATGGATTACGGTGGCAAACGGAAAATTGATTGGCGTGACGGACGTGGGGAACGGAAACAAGACGTGGACGTGGCGGGAGAATCTGCCGAGCTCAACGTATTTGATCACGGTGGTGGCGGGAGAATTCGATGAAGTGAAAGAGACGTGGCGCGGGATGCCGGTGACGTACTACGCGCCGAAAGGGCGCGGCGACCGATTGAAAGTGAATTACGGGCGGACGCCGGCGATGCTGGAATTTTTCAGCAAGCGGCTGGGAGTGGATTATCCGTGGGAAAAGTACGCGCAATCGATGGTGGACGATTTTGTTGCGGGAGGAATGGAGAATTCGAGCGCGACGACGAACACGAGTACATCGCTGACACATGAAAAACTGGCGCATGAGTTCACGACCGGCGAAGATCCGCTGATTTCGCATGAATTGGGGCACCAGTGGTTTGGGGATCTGGTGACTTGCAAGGATTGGGGAAACATCTGGCTGAACGAAGGATTTGCGACGTTCATGGAGCGGATCTGGGTGGAGCACAATTTTCCGAAGGACCAGATCGAATACGAAATGTGGAATGACGCGCGGGACTGGTTTGAAAGCGCTGACTTGTACGCGAAACCGATCGTGCGGCATGACTTTGACGATTCGAGCGAGTTTGACGGGAACGCGTACAACAAGGGCGGCTGGGTGCTGATGATGCTGCGGCACGAGCTGGGAGAAGAAGCGTTCTATGCGGGATTGAAGCACTACCTGGAAGTGAATCGCGGCAAAAATGTGGTGACGGCGGATTTGACGCGAGCGATCGAAGAGGCGACGCACGTGAACGTGGACCAATTTTTTTCGCAATGGATTTACGGAGCGGGCGGACCGAAATTTGACGTGAGCTACAGCTACGACGATGCGAAGCACCAGATTTTGTTGAAGGTGAAGCAGACGCAAAAGCTGGAGGGCAAAGTGGGGATATTCCACGTGCCGGCGGAGGTGGAGATAACGACGGCGGCGGGCGCGAAAACGTATCCGGTGACGGTGGCGAACGCGGAGGAGACGTTTGCGCTGGCGGCGGATGGCGCGCCGTTGCTGGTGCTGTTCGACAAGGGCGGGCACTTGCTGAAGTCGACGGAATTTCACAAGGACAAGAAAGAGTGGTTGTATCAGATGAAGAACGCGACGGAAGTGGCCGACCGGCTGGATGCCGTGGTGGAGCTGGGAAAAATGAAGGAGGACGGCGAAGCGGTGGCGGCGCTCGGCGATGCGTTGAAGAATGACAAAGCGTGGGGCGTGCGCGCGACGGCGGCGGATACGCTGGGAGCGACGAAGAATCCGGCGGCGGCGAAACTGCTGCTGGAGGCGCTGGGCGGCACAAAAGAGCCGTGGGTGCGAAACCGGATTGTGGCGGCGCTGGGAAATTTCAAAGACAACGCCGATGCGATTGCGAAGGCCGGCGCGATTGCGAAGGAAGACGATTCTTACCGGGCGCGAGCTTCGGCGTTGCAAGCGATGGGAAAGTTGAAGGCGGCGAACGCGCTGGAGACGCTGACGGAAGCGGTGAAAGCGGATTCGCCGGACGACATATTGCGGAAAGCGGCGCTGCGCTCGATGGGCGAATTGGGAGACGACAAGGCGGTGCCGACGTTGCGGGAATACGCCGCCGTGGGAAAACCGATTGAAACGCGGCAAGCGGCGATCAACAGCCTGGGGCGGCTCGACAAAAGCAACAAAGAGATCACGCAGCAGATTGCGGGATACTTGACGGAGCCACACTTTCCCGTGCGATTTTCGGCGATCTTTGCGCTGGGAGCACGCGGCGACGCGAGTGCGATTCCGGCGCTGGAGGCGTTGTTGAAGAGCGAAGACTTGAGCATTGAGATGGCACCGGCGATCAAAGGGCAGATCGCGCGGCTGAAGAAAGAGCCGGGGAAGGGACCGGATGGCGGATCGGCGGAGAAAACGGACGGGGATTCGGCGGCGATGGCGAAGCGGCTTGAGCGGATGGAGCACGTGCTGCAGGAGATGAGCGAGCGGCTGAAGGCGATCGAGGAGAAGTTGCCGCCGAAGAAGTGAGTGGTAAGTTGTAAGTTTTAAGTTGTAAGTTTTAACTGAAAAGGAGGGCGGGCGAGAACCCGCCCTTTGTTTTGCGTTTCGAGACGATGACGGCGATGAGTTGGTGATCGGTTGGCGCAGCAATCACAAATCGAATAGAAGCTATCTAATAAATCGCCGAGCAATGCGGAAGTTGTTTCTTCAGGGGCTAAAGCCCTCCTTTTCCTCGCCTCACCGTGGGAGCTAAAAGCCCCCACCTCCTAAAGAGCCCACGTCATAAAGGCTAAACCTCCTAAAGCCGCCACGTCCTAAAGAACCCAATTCTTAAAGCCTGCTCTTCTTAAACCCCCACGTCCTAAAGAACCATTTATGAGATGACTTCGAGAGATTTCTCCCTCCGCAGGCCGATCGATTCCTCAGAAGGAATCGGAAAAGCAAAAGCGTCGGCTTGTTCCGGTCGAAATGACGGTTGGCCTCGTTTGGGCGAACTGGCTGACGATTGCGGGACGGCGTACAAGGCAAAAGCGGCGTGAAGCGACCGCACTCAAAGCGCCCGCCTCAGAAGGCGGACGCTACAGGTTCAAAGGCAAGCGTGCGGACTAAAACTCGCAGTCACTCGCAGCGGAGGGGATGGGCGAGGAAGATGCGGAGGTCGCGAAGATTGTTGCCGGTGGGGCCGGTGAGGATTGTGTCGCCGAGATGGGTGAAGAAGGAAAAGGCATCGCTGCGGAGGAAGAAATCCTGCGGCGCAAGGCGGAGAGCATTGGCACGAGCGAGAGTTGTGCCGTCGGCGACGGCGCCGGCGGCGGGAGAGTTGCCGTCGATGCCGTCGGTACCGGCGCTGAGGACGGTGACGGGCTTGCCGGCGATTTTTTCGACGCAAGCGAGAACGAAAGCGGAATTGCGGCCGCCGATTCCCTGCCCCGTGACGGGGCTGCTGACTTCGCCATCGGAAATTAATGCGACGCGCCGGCCGGGATTGGCGCGGCAAAGATCGTCGAGTTGGGCGAGGAGATAGGCGGCGGCGCGATCAAGCGGCCAATCGTCGGTGGAGTTGTCGCAGCAAGTGAGGAAACCGTGAGATTCGGCGGCGTGATGAGCGGCGTGAAAAAGATCGTGAGAGGCGAGGAGAAGCGAAAACGAGGAACGCGCAAAGGCGGGATGATCGGGCTTGGGAGTTTCGGGAAGGTCTGGTGCGGCGAACCAATCGCGGACTTTTGGCGGGAATTTTTCGTGGAGATGGTAAGCGCCGATGATGCGGCGGACGTCGGCGACGGTGGTTGGATCGGGAAGGGTGGGGCCGGAGGCGAGAGCGGATTCCTTGCCGTGCGGAACGTCGGAGATGGCGATTGTGAGTTTGGCGGAATTTGCGGCGGCGACGGCGAGGCGTCCACCTTTGATGGCCGAAGCGTGTTTGCGGATGGCGTTGATTTCGTCGATGGACGCGCCGCAGGTAATGAGGAGTTGATTGAGGTGACGGGTGTCGTCGAGGGATTGGTGTGGATTGAGAGGAGATTCCATCAAGGCGGAGCCGCCGCCGGAGACCAAGAAAACGACGAGAGAACTTTGCGACGAAGAGCGAAGTAATTCGAGGGCGGCTTGCGCAGCGTGGAGGCTGGCTTCATTCGGAAGCGGATGGCCGGCGAGAAAATACGAGATGCCGGGAATTGGATTGGGCGAAGGAGTGGGGGCGGCGGCGATGCCGGTGATGGCGAGGCCGGGAAAAAGTGGAACGAAGCCACTGAGCATGGCGTGAGCGGCTTTGCCGAGGGCGACGAGTTTGACGCCGGAAATGTTTGCGAGGTCGCAGGACCAAGCGCCGACGGAAATGCGGCTGCCGGAGCGGCCGATGCGGCGTTCCATGGCGAGGGGGATATCGATGGACGCGAGCGCTTCGTGAAAAATGCGGCGCGCGATCTGCTTGGAATCGGTCATGAACGATTACGATTTCTGAAACACTTCCGGATTCAACATGTTTGGCGGGCGGTGCCCGCGGAAGAGAGCGGCGACGTTGTGCGCGGCCATGGCGGCCATTTTCGAACGAGTTTCGACGCTGGCGGAGCCCATGTGCGGCGCCATGACGACATTGGAACGCTTGAGGCCGGGATGGATGAAGGGCTCTTGTTCGAAAACGTCGAGGGCGGCGCCGGCGATTTTTTTGGCTTCGAGAGCGTGAACGAGCGCGGCTTCGTCAATGACGGGGCCGCGGGAAGTGTTGATTACAAACGCGGTGGGCTTCATGCGAAAAAATTTTGGAACGTCGAGCAGGCCGCGCGTTTCGGAATTGAGCGGAACGTGAAGCGTGACGAAATCCGATTCGGCCAAGAGAGCATTTAATTCGCGATATTCCGCGCCGAGTTCTTTTTCGACGTCGACGGGAGCGCGCTTCGTGGCGTTATAAAGGATGCGCATTTTGAAGCCGGCGGCGCGGCGAGCGACGGCACGGCCGATGCGGCCGAAGCCGACGATGCCGAGAGTTTTTCCCCAAACGTCGGTGCCACACATCTGGTCGAGGTTCCAGCCTTTCCAATTGCCGTTGCGGGTGTACGTGTCGGCCTCGACGAGGCGGCGGGCGACGGCCAGGAGCAGCGTCCAGGTAAAGTCGGCGGTGGTTTCGTCGAGGACGCCGGGCGTATTGGTGGCGATGACGGAATGCCTGGTGCAGGCGGGAACGTCGAGATTGTCGAAGCCGACGGCAACGTTGGCGACGATGCGGAGTTTTGGCGCGGCGAGGAGAAGATCTTCGTTGATGCGGTCGGTGAGGAGGGAGATGAGGCCGTCTTTTTCTTTTATGCGGGCCGCGATTTCTTCGCGTGAAGGACGCTCCGGCTTGGCCCAATATTCCACGTCGCAATGCTCGCCGAGGATGACTCTTGCTTCGTCGAAAAGAGGATGGGTGGAAAAAACTTTGGCCTTGGCCATGGCGCGGGACGCTCCGGAAAAAGTGGAATTAAGTTAACACAGCGGGAAGCGCCGGCGATGAACGAAGCGCAAAGTTAGATAGGAGAGCTAATGAGCGGAGACGCGCTCGGCGACAATGTAGCGGCAACCGAGACGGCCCATCACGGCGGAATGAGGAACGCCGGCGGGAACATCGCAGCGATCGCCGGCGCGGTAGAGATGCGATTCGCCGTTGATGGTGAGGGTCATTTCGCCGCTGAGGATGACGTGAGCGGTTTCGGCGGAATGAGCGTGATCGGGATAGATGGTATTGGGCCCATCGGCCCAAAAGTAAGTGTGAGAAAAACCTTCGCCTTGCAACTCGGAGGCAAGCCGTCGTTCGTCCAGCATGTGATTCAACCCTTTCGTGAGATTGGCCCGAGCAAAACAGCTACGCCCTCTTGCTGCCCTCCACTGGCGGTGAGGGACAAAGAGGGCGCGCTGTCTTCTTCAGGAGAGAAGATCGTTAAAAACCGGGAGCAGGCGGCGCATCGGCCGAAGGAGGAGGCGCCGGTTGATGCCGCATCCCTCGCATGCCTTTGTGCGGATTGCCTTCCGTGACCGTGAAATCCGAGGGAACGGTGAAGAGATTCGCAGCGGGCTCGGTGCGCTGGAGGTTCGTCAAGGAATAGACGGTTTCGCCAAAGCGCGGATCGCTGTGTTTGCTCTGCACGACGATCTGCAAATCCGGGGAATACCAGACTTCGCGGGTGACGGTAATGGGTTTATCGTTGCCAATTTTTCCGGCGGGAATCAGGCGCGTGAAACGAGTGCCCTCTGCGCTGACGCCGTTGATGGTTTGCGTGCCGAGCGATTCCCTGGTGACGTTGGAATTATCTTTTTCGGCGGAATCGACCGCATCGGCGCCAGCCGGCGCGACGTCCGCGCCTATGCCCTTGGCCGCTCTGCCGCCCTTTTCGCCGCGATTGGAGAGGGCCATGACGTGGGCAATTTTCTTATCGGGATTGAGCCAAAAACCCTTGGCGGCGACGGGATCATGAATGACGACAAAGGAATGAGGCTCGGCGACGGCGAATTCGCCCATGGGAGGCATGGTGCCCTCCTTGCGGAAGCGGCCCTGGCTGTCGCGAAAGAGACTGACCTGGTGGGTGTTTGAAATTTTATTGCCGTCGGCCAAAGTATGGCTGAAGGTTGTGACCGCAACGGCGCTGAACGGCGCGCCGGTTACGACTTTGCCGCCATGGGCGCCGATGCCGAGCAATTCCATGCGGTGAAATGCCGGACCGCCGGGGCCGGGGCCCATCGGACCTTGCTGCGCCGTCAAATCTAGCGGCGGAGGCGGCGCCTCCTGGCCAAACGCCGCGACGGAAAGAACGGCAGCGGCTGCGAGAGGAATCATGGTTCGAAATAAACTTCTCATCGTGGCTTCTCCTCTTCTCTCCTGGGCACACTAAGATCTGAAATCATTGAGCCGGAAGCGACAAGGCCGCGTCCTCGTGAAGGCGGACGCCTTGCGGCGTGCCGTCATCGGCAACGAGCACATCCACACTGATCCAATCGGAAGCGCCGTCTTCATTGACGGGCAGACCGAGGGCTCCGAGCGAGGCGCGCTGCATGCGGACTTCGTAAACGGCGCCGTCATCGGAAGAAAGCGGCAAGGCGCCGGGCAAAGGGGTGAACGCACCGGTATCTTCATCGGCGACGAGCACGGCGTCGGACGAAGAAGGCATTGGCACAACATTGGTAACCGCCGGAATGGAAGTGCCGATCGCGGGATGCGCGGAATGATTGCGCCAGTTCTGCCAACTGACGACCGCGACGACGGATGCGGCCGCAGCCAATCCCCATGCGGCGATGATGCCGGTGCGGCGATAAAGCTGATGCGGACGCTTTTGCGAACGGAGTTCCTGCAGGAGGCGCATCTGCACGCGAGGAGGCGCCTGGGCTTGGCGAGTGGCGTCCGCAAACAGGGAAAGTTCGGCTCGGGCAGCTTCCCAGGATTCGGCAAGGGCGGCGCAACGCGAACAAGCGGCGGCGTGCTCCGCTGCCGCCGATTCATCGGCGGCGCTAATGCGGCCGGTGCCGGCGTCGAGCCCAATCGATTGAAATTCTTCACACTTCATATGAAACATTCCTTCGAAAATTCCACTCGAAATAATTCCACTTAATCGCCGGCCGAAGCGCGGCGCGGAACGTCGCGCAAAAGTTCGAGACGCGCCATGAGAAGAGCGCGCCCACGATGAAGCCGCGAGCGAATCGTGCCAACGGGACAGCCGCTTTTTTTCGCCGCCTCTTCGTAACTGAGCTCTTCGAGTTCGCAAAGGACGATGGCTTCGCGAAATTCCAGCGGAAGAGCCAAGACTGCGTCGCGAACGTGTTCCGCTCGTTCGCGGCGCTCGGCCCAGAATGCCGGAGTCAGCAGATCGACCGGCGGGCGGGCGGAGCCGGATTCCAGTTCCTGGTCGAGGGAGAGTTCCCGCGGGGAACGCTCGAGGTGTTTGAGCACGCGATTGCGCGTGATGCCGAAAAGAAATGCGCCGACTTCGCCTTTTTCGGCGTCGTACTTTTTCGGTTGGCGAATCAGCGTCATGAAAACGTCCTGAACAATTTCTTCGGCGGCCCAAGGGTTGCCGGTCATGCGAAGGGCGTAACGGTACAAAGAAGCCTGATGCCGGCGATAGAGGTCGGTGAAGGCCGCCTCATCGCCCTTGGCAGCACGCCGCAGCAGAACGTCGTCGCGTTCCCCTAAAACGTTCATTTCTCCTGCTAGAAGGCCGGCCGAAAAGCATTACCGGTCAAGAAGTTAGCGAGCCTTCCAGTTAGACGTTCTGACTGCCAACACAGGTACTTCCCGAGAAGGCGGAAAAAAGTTCCCGGCGCGGCGGGATCAGGTTTTGGGACGGAAGAGGCTGGCGGCGACGCGGGTGACGAAGCGGCGCGGGACGAGGCGCTCACCATGAGCGCCGAGGTAATTGCCGAGGCCGGAGATGACGTAACTTTTGCCGGCGGCGAGGGCGCGAAGGCCGGTTTTGGCGACCTTTTCGGCGGTTTCCTGGCGACCTTTGGAATGGGAGGGGTGGCCGGCAACTTCGTGGAATTCGGACTCGGTGGTGCCGGGGCAAAGCGCGCAGACGCGGATGCCGAATGGCTTCATTTCTTCGGCGAGACCTTCGGCGAGATAAAGGTCGAAGACTTTTGTTGCGGCGTAAGTGGAAATGTAGGGGACGGCTTGAAAGGAGGCGGTGGAAGCGACGATGAGGACGTCTCCGCGACGGCGCGCGACCATGGGAGGAAGGAAGAGGCGCGTGAGGTGGAGGACGGCAGTGCAATTGACCTGAACCATGTCGAGAAGGCGCTGGGTTTTGACGGTGGTGAGTTCGCCGAATTGGCCGAAGCCGGCGTTGTTGACGAGAAGGTCCACGGCAATGCCCTTTTCCTGCGTGAAATGGAAAATTTCTTGCGGGGCGGACGGTTTGGCCAGATCCGCTTCGAAAACTTCCGATTGAATTTGAAATTTGGCGCGGAGGCGATTGGCCAGCTCGTCGAGACGGTCGCGGCGGCGTGCGGTTAATAGAAGATTCGTGCCACCGGCGGCGAGTTCTTCGGCGAGCGCCTTTCCGATTCCGGCGCTGGCACCGGTGACGACGGCCCACTTCCCTTTCCATTCGGAGGTCATGAAGTTTGTTCGGTCTCCTTGTTATTGTTGGCTTGCGATTCTGAAGCGGACTTGTGATTTTGACGAAGAACGGCGTGCTTGATGCGGCCGCCCTCGTGCTTGATGCGGTTCATGAGGCGGCGCGCCCAGACGAATTCGGCGGCGAGCAAGCTGAGCCCGAGAAAAATGGTGAGCCAGCCGGGGCCGGGCGTGACGATCATGATGACGCCGACGAGAAGCAAAGTGAATCCGGAGACGATGCGAAAGGCGCGACGAACCTGGTCGAGCGTGGGTTGGAACATGATCGGGGCACGAACTGCAGCATTGAAGATGGCAGAAGCGGCGGCAGGAGGCAAGCGGGAGCGATTCCAATTGATTTGCACACGGCGCGGAACTAAGATGCGAGAAAATTCCGACGACAAAAGAGCAAACGACGGACGGGAGGCAGTGATGCGAATTATTTCAAGCAAAACGGTACTGGGATTTGCGCTGTTCTTTTTATTCTGCGCGGCGACGAACGCGCAACACATTGGCAAATACGTGCCGATCGCGGCGGGTTCCGACGCGGACCGCGCGATGCAGGAGATCAAAGCGGCGACGGACCCGGCGCAAAAACTGGCGTTGATCGATAAATTTGCAAGCGGACCGGGGCAAGGCGATATGGCGATCGTCGTGGACGACCTTTACGTGAACTATTACCTGGCGCAGAAAAATTATGGGAAGGCGTATGAATATGGGGACAAATTATTTGCGCTCGATCCGGACAATTTGGCGAACGCGGTGAATCTGGTGCACGCGGCGTCGGAATCGGGCGATGCGGATAAATTGCTGGCGTATGGAGAAATCAGCGCGGGAATTCTGAAACGATTTAACGCTTCCACCGCGCCGGCGGGAGCGGCGGAGGATCAGTTCAAGCAGGAAAAAGCGAATCTGTTGCAATCGAATGCCGACAATATACGGTACATCGAACAGGCGGTATACGCCGGCTTGTACCAGACACAGGATCCGGGCAAGCGGGCCGCGGAACTCGCAAAATTTGCCGAGTTATTTCCGGATTCGCCGAATGCGAATCTGGCGCTGGGCGTGGCCGCGACGTCTTACCAGCAAGCGCAAAATGCGCCAAAGATGCTGGAAGTGGCGAACGGATTGATTGCGAAAGATCCGAACAATTTGGGAATGTTGCTGCTCCTGGCGGATTATTACAGCGAGAAGGGCGAGCAACTGGACAAAGCGGAGGCGTACGCGAAGAAAGCGGCGAGCCTGGCGGATTCGGCGGCAAAGCCGGAGGGCGTGGCCGACGAAGATTGGAAAAAACAGACGACACTACAGAAAGGCTTCGCGCTGTGCGCACTGGGACAGGTGAACCTGCAGAAAAAGGACAACGCAAGCGCGGTGACGCATTTTCAGGCGGCGGCGCCGCTGCTGAAATCGAATGACGTGAGCTATGCGCGAAATCAGTATCGATTGGGATATGCGTTTCTGAATCTGAAGAAACTGCCGGAAGCGAAGCTGGCGTTCACGGATGCGGCGTCGGTGAATTCGCCTTACAAACAGCCGGCGCTGGATAAGCTGAAGGCGTTGCCGGCGAAAGCGCCGCCGGCGCGGAGAAAAGCCGCTTGAGCATTTATATTATTGTTCGAAAAAACGGAAGTGATTCACCGCAGTGCGCCACGAGAACGGCAAACAAATGGCGGGAGGATGACGATTTCCGAACTCTGGCGTATTGAGCCAAAGTGTGACTGGATTTAGGCAATCGCTGATAAAACACTGCAATTGCCGGCGGGACAAAGCACCGAAAAGACCGAATCGTTGATTCTCAGGATGGTGCAGCAGCCGGAGGCCGCAATAAGGCGAGCAGGCGCAGATCCATCGCGACATGGAAGACGATCGGAAGCAGAAGATTTCCGGTCAGCAGAAACAATAGGCCGAAGAGAATGCCGACGATGGCAGTCCCCGCGACTCCGCCAGGGCCCTGATAGAGATGGTGAACTCCGAAGATCGCCGAGGAAATCAGCAGCGCCAGGGTAAGATTCAGCGTGCACGGGAAAACATGTAAGTAGTGCGGCATGAAGCCGCGGAAGAGAGTTTCTTCGCAGACTCCCGCAGTGATGCTGACGAACACCCACCAGTGGCGCTCGGTCCAGGTTGCGGGCAAGAAGTAGCTGAACGATTTGAAGGCGGCGGCAGCGGAATACTTCAGTGGCCGCTTCGTGAGCTTCTTCCATGCCACAAGGCCGACCGGAAGCACGACAATAATTGCAGCGATGGCGATAAGCGCTTCGACCAGGTGGCGAACCCAAGGGTGCGGTAAAAGCCAGGAGATTTCGCCGGGTGAGGGGCTGATGGTGAACAACGGGCGGAAGCCAATGACAACAACTGCGAGCGCACTGGCAATCCACATCCAGGCGCAAATCAACTGATAATAGCGAATTTTATTTTCGGAACTGGGATTACGTTTCAACTTCGGGATGGCGTACAAATCCGAAATAGGAACGACCAGGAGAAACAAGAAAAGCAGGTGCTGCATGATGAGAATCTCCTCGATGCGTTTACCGGAGGGGCAAAGCCCGAAAGAGCATGTACCGGCGCGCGCTTAGATCGCATAATGTAAATGTATATTTACATTTACATTCAGGTCAAGCATTATTTTGCGTATCTGCTATAAAGGAAGGCCATGGCCAAGAAGACGCTCGCCCCCCAACAGGCCCGCAGCCGCGAATCGACGCGCAAGCTGCTGAAGGCCGCGGCGGAAGTGCTGGGACAACACGGAGTGGACGGCACGACCATTCCGCGCATCGCCCAGCACGCTGGGTTGACGCCGGGGGCGATCTATCGGCGCTTCCCCGACAAGGACGCGCTGCTGGAGACGGTGATCATCGGCATCTTGGAGCGTCAAGACGAGAGGCTGCGCATCGCGCTTACGCCCGCCATGGCGCGGCAGATTCCGCTACCGGTGTTTGCCGAGCAGCTCATCAACAACATGCTGGTGAGCTACCGCGCCAACGCCAGATTGTTGCGTGCCCTGCGCCAGTTCGCGCAGGGCCGCGATCACACGTCGTTTTACAGGAAAGTGACCAGATTGGAGATGCGCACCTACCAGTATCTGGTCGACTTGTTTCTGGAGCATCGCAAAGAGGTGAAACATCCCGACCCGCAAATGGCGGTGTCTTTTGCGCTGATGACGCTGACCAGCACACTGATAGAACTGATTCTGGTGGATCAGGATTTGAAGAACTGGCAGACGGTGATTCCAAAGGATGACGAGGCACTTAAGCGCGAGCTGCTGCGAACATTTTTGAGTTATTTGGGCGTCGCGCAAGAGGCAAACTGAACGCGGCACTAATAATTACCGTGCGCGCCCACTTGCCGCGCACGCGGTAGGGCGCCTCAAGAATGAGTAACAGATTATTGGCCCCCGGAAGTGGCCCGCTTCCCATTTTGATTGAATCCTCCGGGCGGCAGCGCGGGGATCGGCGGCGATACAGAAGTTGCCAAGGCGTGGGCTGATTTGGAGTGCGCGATGTCGATTAATTAATCGTGATTGGGACGTCGTAGAGGCTCTTCGCGCCACGTGCTGAACTTTTGAACTGGCGCTGTGTAACAGAGAATAAGCAACTTACGATCGGACTTGCTGAAAGACAAATGGAGAGGAGCCGTTGCGGCTCAGAGAATCAAAAGAAGAGTGAGCGGTCCGTACAGAGACTTTATGGCGGAGAGGGTGGGATTCGAACCCACGGTAGGGGTTAACCTACACACGCTTTCCAAGCGTGCTCCTTAAACCGCTCGGACACCTCTCCGCGTGTAAGGACAACCTTACTAATTTAGCAGAAACGAACAGTCTGCGCACGAAGTGGTGGGCGATGGGCATTTCGAGTGGTTGCGTAACGAACGGAGAAATGCAAACTGACCCATGGGCGCGTGGAGGCTGTTGGGAAGTGTGTGGCGTGTCTGCTAAAATTCAAGTGCGGTTCCGGGATCGTCTAATCGGTAGGACATGAGCCTTTGAAGCTCAGTATCGTGGTTCGAGTCCACGTCCCGGAACCAATTTTGTTTGCCCGCCCTAGATTTCGTTCTTCCGGAGAGAATCGAGCACGTAATCGCACGAGCGCACGCAGAGCGCCATGATGGTGAGCGTGGGATTCTGGCATGGATTGGAACTAAAGCCGCTGGCGTCGGTGACGAAGAGATTTTTGACGTCGTGCGACTGTTGAAATTGATTGAGGACGGATTTCTTCGGGTCGGTTCCCATGCGGGCGGTGCCGGCTTCGTGGAGCGCCCAGCGCGGAGCGGAAGGACGCGCGTAGGTGCGGACGTTTTTGGCGCCGGTGGCTTCGAGCATTTCGCCGGCGGATTCGCCGATGTCCTTGATCATGGCGGATTCGTTTTCGCTGTCGGCCATGTGAATTTTGAGCACGGGAATGCCATAGACGTCTTTTACGGATGGATCGAGTTCCACGAAATTATCCCAGCGCGGCAGGACCTCGCCGAAACCGGTGACTTCGATGCGCACTTGCGGTTCGCGGAGAGCTTTTTTGTAAGCTTCGCCGAAGCCAGGAGCGCTCCAATTGAAATCGACACTGGATTCGCCTTCGTAGCCGTAGCCGCGAAGGAAATTCTTGGCGGCGGGCTGGCCGGGAAGATTGCGAAAGCGCGCGACGTAAATGCCGACGGGTTTTTTGGGGCCGCCCATGGAGGGCGTTGCGCCGAACGCAGGAAATTCGCCGCTCCCGCCGGCGCTGCGGACGTGGGCGGTGAAATAGTGGCCGAGTGCGCCGCTGGAATTGGCGAGGCCGTTTGGATATTCGCGGGTGGCGGAGTTCAAGAGGATGCGAGTGGATTCCTGCGTCTGGGCGCAGAGAATGACGGCGCGCGCGTGAATTTCGCGAGGCTGCTTCGTCACGCGATCGATGTAAAGAATTCCGGTGGCGCGATTTTGCGGCGCGTCCAGCAAAACTTTGTAGACCATCGCGTTTGAAATGAGCGTGCACTTGCCGGTACGGAGCGCGTCGGCGACGGTGGTGAATGCGGAATTGAAATAAGAATGCGTCATGCAGCCGCGTTCGCAAGGGCCACAGAAATGGCATGCGCCGCGACCGGAGAGCGGGCGAGTGAGATTGGCTGAACGCGCCGACATGGCGACGCGTCCCATTTTCCGTTTGAGGCGATCGCAGAAGAGCGATTCCTGGCAAGTGAGCGGCATCGGCGGCTGGAACTGGCCGTCGGGAAGATGATCGAGACCTTCTTTTGAACCGCAAATGCCGACATATTTTTCGACGAGGTCGTAGTACGGCGCGACGTCTTTGTAACTGAGCGGCCAATCTTCGCCAAAGCCGTCGCGCGAGGCGGATTTGAAATCGAGATCGCTGAAGCGGAGAGAGACGCGGCCCCAGACGTTGGTGCGGCCGCCGGTCATGCGAACGCGGCCCATCCAGAGAAACGGTTGCTCTTTTGGCGTGGTGTAAGGTTCTTCGAGATCATTGGCGAACCAGTTCGCGGTGTATTCGTTGCAGACATCGAAGACGGACTGCACGGGACGCGTTTTGCGCAGCGTTTGTCCGGCCATGTTGCGGAACTTCAATTCGAATGCCGGTTTGTGTTCGGAAAAATTGGCGTCGGATTGCGGGCGGCCGGCTTCAAGAAGCGCTACTTTGAGGCCGGCTTCCGCGAGCCGCTTGCAGGCCCATCCGCCGGAAGCTCCCGAGCCAACGACGATGACATCGAACTTTTCACCAGATGAAATCGGCACGGAGAACCCTTTCTTGTGACCTCGAGCGGTGGAATGGTAACATCCCGCGCGGCGGAATTTTAGAGTTCATAAAGATGCAGAACAAAAACAATTTGGCAATTCTGTTGGACGGGAAAGAGACGGCCCGGAAAATCTCAAGACGCGAGGCGGGCAAACGATTGTTGGCCGGAATGGCGGCGGGGGCGGCCGCGCCGTGGATCACTTCGGCGCATCCGATCTGGAGACATTTCGAAAATGCGGAGTTATGGGAGCGGGCGGAGGACGCGGCGGCGGAAAACAAGCTGACGTTTTTAAATGAGGAACAGTTTGCGTCGCTCGTGTTAGCGGCGGAGACGATCGTGCCGGGAGCGACGAAGGCGGGCGTCGCACAATTCGTGGACCTGCTTTTGGGCGTCGACACTTCGACGAATCAGAAAGTGTTTCTCGGGTCGCTTGGACAGATCGAAACGCAGAGCGCGAAACAGTTTGGCAAAGGAATCGCCCGGCTTTCCGAAACGGAAAGAAACGAACTCTTTGCGGCAGTGTCGAGGCCGGACGGTGCGGCGTACAAAGCTTTTTTACATGTGCGGGAATGGATTGCGGGCAGTTACTATTCTTCGGAAATCGGGATGCGCGAGCTTGGCTGGTTGCCGGACCGCGTGTTTGCCGAGTTTCCGGGATGTTCCGACACGGATGTGGGGCACTAGACGGGATTGGGGTTTTTAAGGAGAAACGCGATGAGCAATTTTGCGAAGCGGCGTGATTTTTTGCGGACGACGGCGGCGGCGGGGGCGAGCATGGCGCTGGCGCCGAAGTTGTTTGGCGCGTCACAAAAGTCCGTGCTGGTTTTTACGAAGTCGTCCGGATTTGAGCACGACGTCGTGAAACGCATCGACGGCAAATTGAGCATCGTTGAAAATACGGTGACAGAACTGGGCAAGAAGAACGATTTCAGCGTGGTGTGCTCGAAAGACGGACGCATTTTCGATTCGAGCGATTTCGCGGGTTTCGGCGCGATGGTGTTTTTCACTACCGGCGACTTAACGGTGGACGGGACGGACAAGAATCCGCCGATGACGGCGGAGGGAAAGCAGAAGTTGCTGGACGCGATTCACGAAGGAAAAGGATTTGTGGGTGTACATGCGGCGAGCGATACGTTTCATACAAAGCCGGATACGAAGGACCTGAGTTCGCGATACGTGGCATACGGCGAAAAATCCGATCCTTATTTGAGAATGATCGGAGGCGAATTTATTGTTCACGGAAGCACGCCGCGGCTGCAGACCGCGAAACTTGTGCTGAACGATCCGAAATTCCCGGGACTGGAAGGCGCCGCGTCGCCGGTGGAATTTACGGAAGAATGGTATTCGCTGAAGGACTTCATGCCTGATTTGCACGTGATCGCGACGCTGGACACGGCGGGCATGAAAGGCAACTGCTACGAACGGAAACCCTATCCCGTGACGTGGGCGCGGATGCACGGCAAAGGCCGTGTGTTTTATACGGCGATGGGCGACCGGCCGGAAAACTGGCAGATTCCCTTCTTCCTGAATCTGCTTGGCGGCGGGATTCGGTTTGCGCTGGGCACGGCAAATGGAGACGTCGCGAATAATTTGACGAGCGCCGCGCCGGGCTACGCGGAAATTCCGCCGAAAGAACCGCCGACAAAATAAGAAGAATCAGAGCAAAGTTGCGGAAAGACAGAGCGCGGCTCCTCCCGCGATTCCCGCGTTTTCGCCGTAGTGCGCGGGCACGAGCGGAATTTCCAGGTAGCGCGAATTGATGCACCACTTCTTCATGCGCTTTTGGATTTCACCGAAATGGGGGCGAAGCATCTCCGCTGCGCCGCCGCCGAGGATGATGACTTCCGGTTCGAGAAGATCGACGGTGTTGCCGAGCCAGATGGCGAGATACTCGAGCGTCTGCTCGAGAATTTCTTTCGCGAGCAGATCGCCCGCCTGCGCCGCTTTTCCAATCATTTCACTGCGGACGGCGGACGGATCGCCGCCGGCGAGCGCCAGGATTTGCGCGCCAAGCGCCGGCGAATGCGCGAGCTTTTCTCGCGCGCGCCGCGCGATCGCCGTGCCCGAGGCGAGAATTTCGATGCAGCCCTTCTTGCCGCAATTGCAGACGGGTCCGTTGAAGTCAATGGAAAGGTGACCGCCTTCGGCGGCCGCACCGGTGCGTCCGTGAAGAATTTTTCCGTCCAGGACGATACCGGTGCCGATTCCCGTGCCGATAGTGGCGAAGAAAACGTTGCGGTAACCGCGGCCGGCACCCCAGAGTTGTTCGGCGAGACCGCCGGCGTTGGCGTCATTGTCCACTTTGACGCGAGCGGAATATTTTTTGGCGACTTCGTCGGCAAGCGGAAAATTGCGCCAGCAAGGAACGTTGGGTGGATTGATGACGACGCCGGTGCGCGGATCAAGCGGGCCCGGCGCGCAAATGCCGATGCACTGAATTTTCGCGCGGCGGGATGGATCTTGCGCGAAGAGCGATTCGATGGCGGAAAGGACGGAGGCGAGCCCCTCTTCCGCCGACGCGTGGCAATTCATCGATACGCGGGTGTGCGCAAGAATTTTTCCGTGAGCGTCAACGACGCCAGCGGCGACTTTGGTGCCGCCGATATCGACACCGATCATAAAATCCGATTCCGTGGTTTTTGAAGACATTCAGGATTTCCGACGCGTGTCAGGTACTTGCAATTATGCTCCCGAAGGTACGACAGGGCGGGAGCCGCGCAATCCGTAATAGAGAATGTACGCGTAACAGATGACCGGCAGAATAAACGCGTGATGGATGCCGATATGGTCCGCAATCCAGCCTTGGGCGACGGGAATGATCGCGCCGCCGACGATTGCCATGATCAGCAGGCCGGAACCATCGCCGGTCAAGGGACCGAGCTTCGCGATGCCGAGAGTGAAAATGCTTGGGAACATGATCGAATTGAAGAAACCGACCAGGATGATGCTCCACATCGCGATCGGGCCGCTGGTAAGCATCGACGTACAGACAAGGATGGCCGCCACAGCGGCAACGATTCCCAAAAGCGTTCCCGTTTTTACTTTTTGCAAAATCGCGGAGCCGACGAAGCGACCGACCATCGCTCCACCCCAATAATAGGAAACGTATTTGGACGCAGCGAGTTCAGTGAGATTGCCGATGTCCGCTTGCCCGAAATAGTTGATCAGGAAACTTCCGATGGAAACTTCGGCGCCAACGTAAACAAATATTCCAACCGCGCCGAGCACGAGATGCGTGTATTTCCAGATGCTGTCGCCTTTTTGGCCGTGGCGTTCGGCTTGCGGCATCGGCGGAAGTTTAAACATCCCAATAGTAATGGCGAAGAGGAGAAGTGCGAGGCCGATGACGACGTACGGCATCTTGACAGAGGAAGCTTCGTGAATGCGGTATGTGTGGAGCGCGTCGGCGGACATCTGCTGGATGGCGTCGGCAGTCTTGGGCTGGGCGCTGAGAATAAAGACGCCGCCGAGAAAAGGGCCGATCGTGGTGCCAAAAGAATTGAATGCCTGGGCGAGATTCAGACGGCTGGACGCTGTTTCCGGCGAACCGAGGATGGAAACGTAGGCATTGGCGGAAACCTGAAGTGCGGTAATGCCGCCGGCGACGACCATTAATGCCGCCAGAAACAACGGATAGGACGGCAGACTCGCGGCCGGAAAAAATGCGAACGCACCGAGCGCCATTACAACCAGGCCGACGACCATTGTTTTCTTGTAGCCGAGCGCGTCCACGATTTTGGCCGACGGCATGGAAAACAGAAAATAGGCGAAGAAAAATGCGAACTGAATGAGCATGACACGCGTGTAGTTCAGTTCGAAGATGGCCTTGAAGTGCGGGATAAGAATGTCGTTCAAGGAAGTGATGAAGCCCCAGAAGAAAAACAGCACCGTGACCATGGACAGCGCCGCAGTGTAGGTTTGGTTTGTTCCCGGCCCTGTGGGAGCCGAAGGATTCGCTGGGGAAATGTTGGCCATAGAAGGATCCACGCACCTTTAAGTTGGATTCAAACCGGAACGATACTACATCGCTCCGTGGGACCGGTCCAGGAGCGCCAGCCGAAGAGGATGCCACAAATGCCGGAATCTCACTATAAAAACGATTAGGCGGTGTTCGCGCTGGAGACAAAGGTGGTATAAGTCAATTTCGAAAGCGAAGCTCACCAATCAGGCGGCCAAGATGAAAAAGAGGATGCGGTTTACGCTGTGCGCGGCGTTGGTGCTCGGGTTGGGGCACGCGGCGCAAGCCCAGGGCGATGCGGCGACGGTGGTGTTCAGCGAGCCGGGATTCCCGACGGCGGACACGGCTCCGATGTCTATGGATCAATTGACGAAACTCGTGCCGGGTGCGCGGGCCGTATCAACCGACCAACTGAAGACAGAGCTTGCGCGAAGCGAAACGAAGTTGCTGGTGCTGGGCTACGGCTCGGCGTTCCCGGAAAATTCCTGGGGAGATATTTTCGGTTTTCTGCGGCGAGGCGGAAATTTGTTGGCGATCGGCGGCAGGCCGTTTACGCGAGCCGCTTATAAGGATGCGACGGGCTGGCATTTGCGGCCATACAGCGTGCGATTTTTGCGGCAGCTTTCGATCGACCAATATCAGACGACGCCTGGATCGGAAGGATTGGAGTTTCGTTCCAACCCGGACGTGCCGGTGACGATTCCTTCGTTCGTGTGGAAGAGGGCGTTCAGCCCGGTGATCCGGTTGAGCGCCGTCGATTTGTACGCACGCGGCGGGTCGGCCGGTTCAATCGACGCGCGGCTCGATGCGCTCGCTTTTGCGAACCAAAAAGACCGGCGCATGGCGGCGCCGATTTTGCAAGTCGACCATTTGCAGAATGGATTCAATGGAGGGCGCTGGATTTTGGTGGCGGCGGAACTCGGCGCGGATTTTTCGAGTCGAGCCGAAGGCGCAAATCTGATTCGGGCGCTTGCGGCACGAACGGCGCAGGGCGCGGAGAGTTTTACGGTGCGGCCCACGCTTCCGCTCTATCTGAAGGGAGAACCGGTGGAAGCGCAAATCCTTTGGAACGGTTTCGGAAAAACGGCGGCAAATTTAAGCGTGAAGATTGCGATGTTTCCACAAGAGCAGCCTTCCAATCGAACGGAAGCGACGGCAACGATTGCGGCGACGCAGCCGGTGTTGCTGCCGGCACCGAAGGAAAACGGATTTCACGTCATTGAAGCGCAGCTTCTCGAAAACGGAAAAGTGCGCGCCACGTATCGATCGGGTTTTTGGATTCGCGATTTGGAATATTTGAAATCCGGCGCGAAACTTTCCGTCAATAAAGACTACTTCGAGCTGGACGGAATACCTTTGGCCGTGATCGGGACGACGTACATGTCGAGCGAAGTGCAGCGCCTGTATTTCGAGCATCCGAATGCGTACGTTTGGGACCAGGATCTTGCGCAGATATCCGCGGCGGGACTCAACATGATTCGAACGGGATGGTGGACCGGGTGGGACAAGTTCTTCGATGAAAACGGACAACCGTACGAACGGACGCTGCGAACGATTGAAGCGTTCCTTATGACTGCGCGCAAACACAACCTGCCGGTGCAATTTACTTTTTTTGCCTTTCTACCCGACGTGCTTGCAGGAGCGAACTCCTACCTTGATCTGGAAGCCATTCGGAAACAGGAGACGCTGATTTCCGCGGTCGCCGCTCGATTCCACGAAGTGCCGTGGCTTGCCTGGGATTTGATCAATGAACCGAGCATTTCGAAGCGGCTGTGGACGATGCGGCCGAACGAAGATTGGATCGAAACGGAAAAATGGAACGAATGGCTGGCGAAGAAATATCCGGACCGGGAAGCGCTGGCTGCCGCGTGGAATTTGCCGATGGCATCGGTCCAAAGCAATGCGCCGCTGCCGCAAGAAATCGAATTCAATTCGCGCGGAATGTACGTCGGACAAAATTCGCTGAAGGCGCACGACTACATGCTGTTCGCCCAGGAGGTTTTTGCGGATTGGGCGCAAACCATGCGCGACGCAATACGGGCGGCGGGATCGCAACAGTTGGTTACAGTGGGGCAGGACGAGGGCGGCGTGATGGACCGGCCTTCGCCGGCATTTTTTGGGCGCGCGCTCGATTTCGCGACGAATCACACCTGGTGGCAGAACGATTCCCTTCTTTGGGATTCGTTGGTTGCAAAGCAGCCGGGGCAAGCGCTTTTGATTCAGGAGACCGGCCTGCAACGCGAATTGACGCTTGACGAAATCGCGCGATTCACCGTGGAGCAAGAAGCGAATTTGTTCGAACGCAAGGTGGCGACGTCGCTCGTTCAATCGTCCGGCGCGATTGAATGGCTTTGGAATTCGAATTCGTACATGACGGCGGGAAATGAGACGCCGATCGGTGCGGTGCGGCCGGACGGCACGGAAAAGCCGGAAGCAACCGTGTTGCGCGATTTCGCGGCGCTCGTAAAACAGATCAGCGAACATTTGAAGAAGCCGGAATTGCCCGCGATCGCAATCGTGACATCGCAAGCGGCACAGTATTCCGCAGTCGGCAATTTGCAACTGGATGCGCAGCGGGCGGCAGTGCGCGCCCTTGCATACGATGCGCGGCTGACGGCATACGTCATCGCAGAAAATCAGATCGCGAAACTGGGAACCCCGAAGCTGGCCATTCTTCCTTCGCCACAGGCTTTGAACGAAAACACGTGGCAAGCGCTGTTGCAGTACGTCAACACCGGAGGAAATTTGCTGGTGACGGGGCCCGTTGGGCGCGACGAGCATTGGCAGCCCGTCGACCGCACTTCTCCTTTGAAATTAAGCGCGCAAGTGGGGCCGGTGTGGTATCACAACGCGGCAATTCGAATCGGCAGCGCAACGATCCCGATGTCTTTTTCGCAGGATCGACAGTTCTGGGCGGAAGCGTTGACGATGGAAAAGAGCGAATCGTTTGCCGAGCTCTCCCACGGAAAAGGCAAGATTTACTGGTCGGCGTTTCCGGTGGAATTGGCGGAGGACGGCGCGGCAGCCGCGGAAGTGTATCGCTACGTTGCGCAGCGCTTGGGGCTTTCGCCGGAATTTGAAATGCAATCACCGGTGCCGAACGGCGTTCTGATCTATCCGACCGTGCTGGACGACGCGGTGTTGTACGTCATCACGTCGGAAAACGCGGGGCCCGCGCAGATAACGCTGCGCGACAAACTTACCGGTGCGCAGCTCAATTTCGTGCTTGCGCCGGAACGCGCCGCGGTCGCGCTGATCTCCAAAGACAAACGCGCGGTGATTGCAAAGTACGGATTCTGAGGCGTGCGCGGGTGACTTTCCTTGACTCTTGCCGCGAACTGGTACTAATTGGCGCCTGCCGGTGTGGATACGACATTTGTTGTTTCGGGCATTCGGCGCGGGTTATGGGCCGCTGCTGGGCTGCACAATCGCGACCATCGCGCTCATGTCGCTTTTTTGGCGCTGCAATTGCGGCATCTGCCCGGCGAACGGATTTGGCTTCTTGCAATCGTGGCGCTGTGTCCGATTGTGATTTGGGTGAACCCTAATTTCTCGTACTCGCTCGTCCGGCAGCGATTCGACGGACCAATTGAAGCTTATTGCAAGAAACTCAAGAGGGACGGGAGATTCAGGACGCGGGCAGTGGCCGCGAGCTCGGCCTGATATGCCGATTGCGCTTGCGACAGGTCGGATGCCGCCTTGACCGGGTCGGCGCCGATCAGCGCGTTTTCCTGCGAACTTAAGTTCACTTTGTCCTGGTTCAGGAAATTCTCGCTGAGATTAATCTGATTCAGCGCGTTGCCGTAAAAAACGCGTTGCGTGCTGACTTGCGTCAGCGCGTTTTGCACTTGCGCGACCGCCGCGCCGATGTTGGTGTTGGACTGCAACGCCGAATAGAGGCTCTGCAGCGCGCCGAAGACACTGCCGCTGCCGTTCTGAAATAATTGGCTGCCGGGAACGTTGTCGCCGATCACGTTGCCGTTCGAAAGCTGCACGCTGGCCGTATTTCCATTGCCGTTGTAGGTTGCCGCCAGCGTCGCTTGATTTAGACTGAATGGCTGCGTGGTCACGGCCGTGCCGGAAAAAAGAAACGAACCTTGATACGTTGTGTTCGCAAGGCTCAGAATCTGATTCGCCAGACCTTGCACTTCGCCGGCGATGGCCTGCCGGTCGCCGTTATTTAAAGTACCGTTTGCGCCTTCCGTACCGATGCTAATGGCGCGAGTGAGCGCTTGCACGACATTGCTGAGGGTCGAATCGGCAACCTGAAACTGCGACTGCAACGTGGACTGATTCCGCAGGAATTGGTCGTCTTGTGCGGCCTGGTCGTGATTGCGCACGAGTTGCGATACCGCCGCCGGATCATCTCCGAGCGCGTTGACCTTCTTCCCGGTGGAGAGCTGCAGCGTGGCGGTATCCAAATTTTGGCGGCTGGATTGAATGGAAACCAGCAGGCCGGGGAGCAGGTCGGGATTGAGTCGAATCGCCATGATTATTGCACCAAGTTGATCGTCGTCGCCGAAAGCCCGCGAAGCCCCGCCTGCAGGTGCGTCACCCACTGCCGCGTCTCCGGCAAATTCGCCGTCGCATCCGCCAACAATCCCGTAAACAACTCCATGCTTCCCAGCGGATTGCGAATTTCGTGCGCCAGGATCGTTGCCACTTCGGCAAGCGCGTGCGATCTCCGCGCCGCTTCTCGATCCGTCGCAAGCCGCTTCTCTTCCGTCTTGTCGCGCACAATCCAGATCGTTTCCCCCGCCGTCTCCGGCACATCGCTAATGTTTGCCCGCAATATGCCGATGGTACGAATGCCCGTAGTCGAAGGACTCGTCCATTCCTGTTCCAAAAAAAAGCTGTTCGTCGGCGCTTCTTTCAATCGCTGCGCAATCGATTCCGGCAGCGCGCCACCCTCGGCCGGATTCCAGTCTCCCCTCACCTGCAGCAGCTTCCGCGCTTCCGGATTCGCAATCTGAATCTCACCTTTCTCATTCACCACCAGCACGCCGCACGGCAAGCTCTCCAGCACCCGCGACAAATAACGCCGCACGCGCAAATTCTCTTCGAGGCTCCGCTCCAGCTCCGAATTCGTGCGCTCCAGCTCTTGGTGCAGCCGCACCACTTCCGCCTGCAGCTGCGCGTACGACCGTTCCAGCGATCCGGCCGCTTGCGTGAACGACAGAAACGCCTTCGTCAAATCCGTTTTCGCCAGCGCGTCTCGCCGGTCTCTCGTCGCGCGACTCATCGTTTTTTGCCGCGTCATAGGAAAATTCTGCATGGCACTCATTTCCCCTTGCACTCCCCCTTCCATAAAATTCCTCCGCCGCTTAGACTTCTCTCACTTCCGACGCTTCGCTTCCCATCTGCACATGCTGCGCGCAAATCTCCCGCGCGTTTCCCGACAAAATAAATCCCCGCTCCAGCACGTGTTGCAACTCCCGCACATTTCCCGGCCATTTCCGCTGTTCCAGCGCTCCCAGCGCCGCCGGCGTCAATCCCTTGGGTGGGAATCCCGCTTCCTCGCAAAATCCTTTCAAAAAGTGCTCCGCCAGTTCCGCCACATCGCCCTTTCTCTCCCGCAACGGCGGCAACTCGATCGGAAACACCGCCAATCGATAGTACAAATCCTGCCGGAACTGTTTGGCCTGCACCTGCTCGAGCAGCGGCACATTCGTCGCGCAAATCACCCGCACATCCACTCGATACACGTCCGAACTTCCCAGCCGTTGCACTTCCCCGTTCTGCAAAAACCGCAACAACTTCGCCTGCATGCTCAGCGGCAACTCGCCCACTTCATCCAAAAAAAGCGTTCCGCCCTGCGCCACATGAATCCGTCCCAGCCTTGATTGCACCGCCCCGGTAAACGCTCCGCGCACATGTCCAAACAGCTCCGCCTCCAGCAATGCCTCCGGAATCGCCGCGCAATTCACCGCCACAAACGCATGCTTTGACCGCTCGCTCAACTCATGAATCGCCTGCGCCACAACTTCTTTTCCCGTCCCCGTCTCTCCCGTCAACAGCACCGTCGTATCCCGTCCCGCCACCAGTTTCGCCATTTCGTACGTCTTTCGAATCGCCGCGCTTCGCCCGATCATCCCGGGCAAATTTTCCTCGCCCGCCATTTCTTCTTCGCGCTCCTCCGCCTCATCCGCCAAACTTTGTCCTTCCGCGCCATTCGCTTCTTCCGGCCCCGCCGCCTCCGCGCCTTTCGAATCCACAAATGTCACTTCAATCCGCGGATACTTCTGCCGGATCATGCTCGCCACTTCTTCCGCATCCAGATCGGGCAACTGTCGATCGAGCAGCACCCCGTCGCAGGGAAACTGCACCAGCTTCGCCAGCGCGTGCGCTCCCCCAACCGCTTCTTCCATCTGCGCCGCCGGGCTCTTTGCCTGCATCGCCATTTGCCGGCGAAACTCCGCATCGCCGCTCGCGATCAAAATTCGTCCCTTGCTTCCCCAAACGATCGATTGCGCCGTCGCCGCCATCGTCTTCCCCCAAACTTTCTCGTCGAACTATCTGCTTCGCGCGCCGCAGCAGGCAAACTGTTCCTCTCCGCTCGGCAGTATTCACCTATGCGTTTGCAGGGCCAATGATGTCGGGTTGGAAAGACTGAAAAGGTGAGACTTATTTTCGATCAGAAAATGGGCATTGCTCCGCAACGAAACACTGTTTCGTTACGGACACAACGAATCGTGCGCTTCGCGCCGCGCTCTCCCGCGTGAAGCGTTTTCTCTTCCGCGCGTTCACCACGAGGCTCCGCGCTCACTTACCTCATCGGCAGCTTTCCGTTGCACTTTAGCCCTCAAATCACTTTTTTTGATTAAAACTTCCTCACTTCCGCTCGCTTTCCGCCGCCTTTGTCTTTCTCTTTCCTCCGTACCTTCCTCCTAATTTCTTCTTGCGTCGCGGCCCTTTCCCCACAACAATAGTTTGCAGGCCATCCGCAGTTGATCACTACTCTTTCGGAGGTGTACTTTGCTTCGTCGTTTCTCTAATCTTTCGCTTTGCGCCTTCACCCTTGCCCTGGCGCTCACCGGATGCTCCAAATCGGCCGACCAGACCGCCGATAATTCCGATTCCGCCGCGAACTCCAACTCCGGCGGCGGCTCCAACGGTTCCACGGGTTCCAGCAAATCCCGTTCCGCGATGCGCGAAAAAGAAGCGGCCGCGCCGCGCGCCATCGTCGTTCCCGCCGACACGGCAATCGAGGTCGTCCTCGATGAATCTCTCAGCTCGAAAACCGCAACACCCGGACAATCTTTCCAGGCCACCGTCGAAACTCCCGTCGAAATCGAAGGCAAAGTCGTCATTCCCAAGGGCACTCGTGCCACCGGCACCGTGAAAGACGCCAAAGCCGCCGGCCGCTTCAAAGGCGCCTCTTTACTCGAACTCGGTCTCAAAAACGTCGAAATCAACGGCAAGATTTATGACGTCAGCACTTCGGCTCCGTCCTTTAGCCACAAGGGAAAAGGCAAGCGCACCGCCGTCGCGGTCGGCGGCGGCGCCGCCCTCGGCGCTCTCATCGGTGGAATTGCCGGCGGGGGAAAAGGTGCGGCGATCGGCGCTGGTGTCGGCGCCGGAGCGGGCACCGGCGGCGCCGCCTTCACCGGCAAAGCTGATGTCGTGCTTCCCGCGGAAACCGCGCTCAGCTTCAAGCTGACCGCGCCACTCGAAATCAGATCCCGGTAAATAGACGAATACTTCCTCAAACCCGGCGGCTCTCGAGTCGCCGGGTTCTTTTTTCAAAACCGACTATTGAAACCGGTCCTTCACTTCTTGCGGAATCTTCTGGCTCTGCAATTTGTTCGATCCATCCTTCGCTCGCGCCGTCCACACCCTCTTCTCCAATCCCTCCGCCGCCAGCACCTCTCCGCGAAATAACTTGTGCTCCACGCGAAAGCTGCTGTTTCCCCACTCCACAATCGTGGACTCCACCACAACCGTATCCCCGAAACTCGACGGCACAAAAAATCGCGCGCTCGTCTCCACCATCGGTATTCCCGCAAGGCCATACGTCTTCAACACTTCCTGCTTCCTGAATCCCACGCTTTCAAACAGCGCATTCGTGCACGAATCGAACATCTCAAAAAATCTCGGGTAGTACACAATCCCCGCCGGATCGCAGTCGCCCCACTCCACCTGAATCTCTTTCCGATTCTTCTTCATCGCCCCGCCCCGTCTTTCGTCGGTGTATTCAATCTCTTGTTTCAGATCCTTGTTTTCACGCGCCCTTCAGCCCCGTCTCAACTTCCTTTCCTCTTCTCTGCATTCTCTGTGAACTCTGCATCAGGAAAAACCAGAACATCCCTCTCAACTTCCATCCTTCCGCCGTCGTCCTCGTTCCCGCCCGCCGCGCCGCAGTCTACCTTACGCCCTCCCGCCCCACGAAACCGTTTTTCCTCGGCCCCGGAACGTTTACACTCTCTTCATGCCGCTCCTCGATGGCCTCCTCTATTCCCCCACCGTCGAACCTTTTTTCTCCGATGCAGCTTGCGTCCAGGCAATGCTCGATTTCGAATCCGCCCTCGCCCGCGCCGAAGCCAAGGCCGGCATTCTCCCCGCCGCAGCCGCCTCCGCCATCGCCGCCCATTGCCGCGCCGAACTTTTTGATTTGCCCGCCCTCGCCGCCGCCGTTCCCGCCTCCGCCAATCTCGCCGTCCCT
Organism: Candidatus Acidiferrum sp.; assembly: GCA_035310365.1. GTDB lineage: Bacteria > Acidobacteriota > Terriglobia > Acidiferrales > UBA7541 > Acidiferrum. Next base: position 42,396 of record DATGEI010000061.1, on the reverse strand, counting down.
CTCGTCAAGCAACTCACGCAGCTCGTCGCCAAACAAAATCCCGGCGCCGCCCGCTTCGTCCACTGGGGCGCCACCAGCCAGGACGCCATCGACACCGGCCTCATTCTTCAACTCCGCTCCGCCTCCTCCGCCATTCTTTCCGATCTCGATTCACTCTGCGATTCCCTCGCCGCCCTCGCCGAAAAACACCGCGCCACTCCCCTCGTCGCGCGCACCCTCCTTCAACAAGCTCTCCCCACTTCCTTCGGCTTCCTCGTCGCCACGTGGCTCGACGCTCTCCTCCGTCACCGCGATCGCCTTCTCTCGCTCTCCGATCGCGCCTTCGCTCTGCAATTTGGCGGCGCCGTCGGCACTCTCGCCGCCCTCGGCGCCAACGGCCTTCTCGTTTCGAAACATCTCGCCGAAGCGCTTTCTCTCCCGCTCCCCTCCGCTTCCTGGCATTCCCATCGCGATCGCATCGCCGAAATCGCTTCCACCTTCGCCCTCTCTGCCGGCACGCTCAATAAGATCGCCCTCGACCTCTCTCTTCACATGCAAACCGAAGTCGCCGAAATCGCCGAACCGCACACTCCCGGCCGCGGCGCTTCCTCCACCATGCCCCACAAACAAAATCCCGTCGCTTGCGCCGCCATTCTCGCCGCCACAAATTGCATCCCCGGTCTCGTCAGCACCATCTTCACAACGCAGGCGCAAGCGCATCAACGCGGCCTCGGCTCCTGGCACGCCGAATGGATCACTCTCCCCGAAATCGTCCGCCTCACCGCCGGCGCGCTTCATCACCTTGCCGCGCTCGCGCCCAATCTCCAAATCGATACCACGCGCATGCGCCAAAATCTCGATCTCACTCGCGGCCTCATCTACGCCGAAGCCGTCTCCATGGCCCTCGCCGAAAAAATCGGCCGCCCCGCCGCGCACGAAAAAATCGAAGCCGCCTGCCGGTCCGCCGTTTCCTCCAAACGCCACCTTCGCGATGTTCTCTCCTCCCAGGCCGAATTCTCCGCCGCCGATCTCGACCGCCTCTTCGATCCCCTCAACTATCTCGGCTCTTCGTCGGCGATCGTCGATTCCGTTCTAAAAGCCGCACGTTCCCGCCAAAAATCTCAACTTCGTTCCGCCAAAGGTTGACCCATGCCCTTCGCCGATCTCACCGACGTCCGCATCCACTACTCCCTCGCCGGCCCGGACTCCGCTCCCGTCCTCGTCCTCTCCAATTCTCTCGGCGCCAATTTCTCCATGTGGGACCCGCAACTCGCCGCCCTCTCTTCGCGCTTCCGCCTCCTTCGCTACGACACGCGCGGCCACGGCCAATCCTCCATCCCTCCCGGTCCTTACTCCATCGAACTCCTCGCGAGCGATGTTCTCCATCTCCTCGACGCGCTGCATCTCGATCGCGTCCACTTTTGCGGCCTCTCCATGGGCGGTCAAATCGGCATCTGGCTCGGCCTTCACGCCACTCATCGCATTCAAAAACTCATCCTTTGCAACACCGGCGCCAAAATCGGCACACCCGATTCCTGGAACGCCCGCATCGATGCCGTTCTCGCTCGCGGCATGAAGGACGTCTCCGCCGCCGTCATCGGCCGTTGGTTCACTCCAGACTTCGCGGCGATTCATCCCGGCGTCATCGCGAAAACAAAATCCATGCTCGAATCCACCAATCCCGAGGGCTACGCGAATTGCTGCGCCGCCCTCCGCGAATTTGACGCGCGCGCGAATCTCGCCTCCATCGCACTCCCCACCCTCATCATCGCCGGCTCTCACGATCTCGCCACTCCTCCCGCCGACGGCCGCTTCCTCGCCGAAAAAATTCCCGGCGCGCGCTTCGCCGAATTCCACGCCGCTCATCTCTCCAATATCGAAGCCGCGTCCCATTTCACTCCCGAACTTGCAAACTTTCTCTCTGCGTGAGGCGCAACCAAATGGACGAACGCGAACGCCACCAGCAAGGCATGAAAATCCGCCGCGAAGTCCTCGGCAACGATCATGTCGACGGAGCCGCGCAATCCGCCACGGACTTCACCGCGCCATTTCAGGATTTGATCACGCGGTACGCCTGGGGCGAAGTCTGGTCCCGCCCCGGCCTCTCCCGTCACACGCGCAGCCTTCTCACCCTCGCCATGACCGTGGCCCTCAACCGCGAAGAAGAATTCCGCCTTCACCTTCGCGCCGCCCGCAACAACGGCGTCACTCCCGACGAAATCCGCGAAACCCTGCTCCACGCCGCCATCTATTGCGGCGTCCCCGCCGCCAATCACGCCTTCAAAATCGCCGCCGAAGTCCTCGCCGCGGAACGCCCTCAACCGCCCATTTCCCGTCAATTTCGCCGCTATATATCTCGCCGCTGGACTTGCCCTCGTAAAACCTGTAATTTACTTTTCGTACTGGCCTCATTGCTCGCGTCCTCTATAGCGCTGCCGTGTGTCCAAATTCCGCCCGGCTTTTGCACTCCGTGGCACCCGAGGTGCTTGGCATGCCCCAGAAGACTGGTTCTGGCATTCCGGCCTATCAGCGCATCCAAAGCACCATCCGCAAGCGCATTGACGCTGGCCAGCTTCGCCCCGGCGATCCCGTTTCTTCCGAGCGCGATCTCGCCAAAATGCATCAAGTCAGCCTTATGACCGCCCGCCACGCCCTCGCCACGCTCGAACACGAAGGCCTCGTCGAACGCCGCCGCGGCATCGGCACCTTCGTCGCCACCCCCAAGATTCATTTCAACAAACTCATGAGCTACACCGAGCAGATGGCCGCTCGCAGTCTTACCGCCGCCTCGAACATTCTCAGCCTCAAGTCCATCGACAGCGAACCCGAAGTCGCCGCCCGCCTTTCGCTCCCTCCCGATGAACCGCTTGTCAAACTCGAACGCATTCGCCAGGCCGCCGACGAACCCTTCGCTCTCGAAACCTGTTACCTCTCGCAAAAAGAATTCCCCGGCCTTCTTGGCGCGCCGCTCGGCCGCGAATCTTTGTTTGCGCTTCTCGAACGCAATTACGGCGTGAAGCTCGGCTATGCCGACGAGGAAGTCGATGCCACCGCCGCCGATCCGGAAATCGCCGACCTTCTCGGCATTCCCCGCCGCGATCCCTTGCTTCGCATCCGCCAGGTTATTTTTTCCTCGAGCGGAAAAGCCCTCATCTACGTTTTGGGGCTCTACCGTTCCGATCGCCACAATCTCCTGATCCGGCGTTTCCGTTGATGCGGCCCCGGCAAAACACGTTTATTCTTGTTCGCTGTCTCGGGAGCGTTCCCCGCCCATGCTCGTAGTCCTCAAGGAAAACAGCAAGGAAGTCGGCCAGGAAGCGGCGCGCATCGTCGCCTCTTCGCTCCGCGCCAATCCAAAGCTTGTCCTCGGTTTGGCCACCGGCAGCACCCCGCTCGGCATGTACGAAGAGTTGATCTCGCTTCACCATTCCGCCGGCCTCGATTTTTCGCAAGCTACATCCTTCAATCTGGACGAATACCTCGGCCTGCCTCCGGAGTCGCCGCAAAGTTTCCATTACTTCATGCACTCCAGTTTTTTCGCCAAAGTGAATTTCTCGCCCGCCAATATCCATATTCCCGACGGCGCGCTTCGCAAAGACTATTCCGCGTATTGCGACGAATACGAACGCTCGATCAAATCCGCCGGCGGCATCGATTTGCAGATCCTCGGCATCGGACGCAACGGCCACATCGGCTTCAACGAACCGAATTCCAGCCTCGCTTCCCGCACGCGCCTCAAGGAACTCACCCGCGAAACCATCGAAGACAACCGCAAATTTTTTCCACCGGGCATGGAAATTCCCGAATGTGCCATCACCATGGGTATCGGCACCATCCTCGACGCCCGCCGCATTTTGATTCTCGCCACCGGTAAATCCAAAGCCGCCGCCGTCGCCAAAGCCATCGAAGGCCCCATCTCTTCTTCCGTCAGCGCCTCCGCCCTTCAGCTTCATCCCGACGTCACCTTCATCATCGACGAAGACGCCGCTTACGCCCTCACGCAACGCGATTACTATCGCCGCGTGCTCGAACTTACCAGAAAATACACGCCGGAAAAGTTAGACTAGTCACAAGGAAACGACTCGTGATCATTGCGGGCGACATCGGCGGAACAAAATGCAATCTCGCTGCCTACGTGGATCACGGCGGCACGCTTAAGCTTGCCTTCAAACAACGCTACGCCACGCGCGATTTTTCCAGTTTCGAACACCTCATCGCATCGTTTGCCGCGCAGGCACTCCAATCCGACCCCGACCGCACCGTCACCGCCGCCGGCTTCGGCGTTCCCGGCACCGTCGTCGATGGCCGCTTGCACGCCGCGCACATTCCGTGGATTCTCGACGCCGCCTCCCTCGCCGCTCGCCTGAAACTTCCGCGCGAGCGCGTCGTCCTCATGAACGATCTCGTCGCCACCGCTCGCGGCTTGCAAAAACTTGCGCCCGAAGATTTTCTTTTTCTCAATCGCGGCGTCGACCATCCCCAAGACAATATCGCCATCATCGCCGCGGGCACCGGACTTGGCGAAGCCGTTCTGTACTGGGACGGCCACGGCCATCGCGCCGCGCCCTCCGAAGGCGGCTCCGCCGATTTCGCTCCGCGCTCCGATCGCGAAATCGCCTTCCTGACTTACCTGAAACATCGCCTCGCGCGCGTCTCCTGCGAGGAACTTTTCTCCGGCCGCGGTTTCCGGCCCATTCACGAATTTCTTGCCCCCGATATTCGCCATGCATCGTTCGATCGCGCCGCCGGAGAATCCGCCGCGGAAATTACGCAGAATGCCTTGACGGGTGCTTGCGCCGCGTGCGTCGAAACGCTGGACTTCTGGACCGATGCGTTCGGCGCCGAGTCCGGCAATCTCGCGCTGCGCGTGCTCGCGTACGGCGGCGTTTATCTTGCCGGAGGAATTGCCGTGAAGATTCTTCCGCTGCTGCAAAAGAGTTCCTTCTGCGCGGCGTTTGCCGACAAAGGGCCGCTCGGTCCGATCCTGCAGAATATTCCCATTGCCGTCGTGTTGAACGAAGATGCGCCGATTCTCGGCGCGGCCCACGCCGCGCTTCACGCCACGCGCTGATTACGTTTTTTCCTTGAACGTCAGCTGACTCACTTTTCGCAATTCCGGAAACATCCACGCCCACAGCCCCGTCACGACGATCGCGGCGACTCCGCCCAAAATCACGGCGCGCACCGCGCCGAAGAGTTGCGCCGTCACGCCCGATTCAAACTGTCCGAGTTCGTTCGATGCGCCGATAAAAATCATGTCCACCGCATTCACGCGGCCCCGCATGTGATCCGGCGTGGCGACTTGAATCAGCGTGCCGCGCACGATCACGCTCACCATGTCCGTCGCGCCCACAAGAAACAGCGCGATCAGCGAAACAATCATGCTCCGCGAAATTCCAAACAGCACCGTGAACAATCCGAATCCGGCCACGCACCAGAGCATCGTTGCGCCGGCATTTTTTCGCAGCGGCCAGTGCGCAATGGCGATCGCCATGATCCCCGCGCCAACGCCCGGCGCGCTGCGCAAAATTCCCAAGCCCCACGGCCCGGTTTGAAAAATTTCCTTCGCGTAAACGGGAAGCAGAGCCACCGCTCCGCCCAGAAGCACGGCGAACAAATCCAGCGAAATCGCCCCAAGAATTAATTTTCCGCGCCAGATGTAACGGAACCCTTCGAACACAGAGGAAGAACTCGATTCCGCTTTGGCGCGCGGACGAATGGAAATCTTCAGCCGCAACAGCATTCCCACCGCCACGGTGGTGACCACCGACGCAATCAGATAAACCGCAAAAGGCCCGCGAAAAATCGCGTAGATCAATCCGCCCAGAACCGGCCCAAGAATCGTGGCCAGTTGAAACATTCCCGAAGCCCACGCCACGGAATTCTGAAAATGTTCCTCCGGAACCAGATGCGGAAGAATCGCGCGGCTCGCCGGACCATTGAAAGACCGGACGATGCCGAGCAAAACAAGCACCACGTAAATCGCCGCAACCGAACGCGTTCCGTGCGCCGTAAGCGCCAGCAACAAAACGAAGCAGACGCCGAAGCCCGCTTCGCACGAAATCAGGACCCTGCGGCGGTCGAACACATCGGCGACGTGGCCGGCCAGAAGGAACAGGACGATGCCGGGGAGGAATTGCGCGAGGCCGACGAGGCCGAGATCGAGTGGACGCTTGGTGATTTCGTAGACTTGCCAGCCGACGGCGACGGCTTGCATTTCGAGGGCGAGCACGACGAGGCAGCGCGCGGTTTGAAAAATCGTGAACGCCGGGTAGCGAAACGCCGCTCGCGAATCGTGGTTCGCGTTTGCAAGTTCGGTTTGTGCGGTGGCCACTGGAAATTTACTCGCCGTAGGGAACCCAGATATTTTTTACTTGATAGGCGTGTTCAAGATACCAGCGTCCTTCGCCCTGGGCGCGGTCAAAAAAGTCGATGGCGCGGCCTTCGTTCGTCCAGACTTGTTTCAAATTTCCGGCGGAGAGCGCCTTTGCGCTTGCACAAAGGGATTCGTCGCCGTAACACCAGATCGCGTCGAGGTCGTCGTGTCCGGCAAGCGTCTTTAGCAATTCCGACGCACGGCCGGGAACGAGATTGACGACTCCGCCGGGCAAGTCGCTGGTATCAAAGACCTGATACAAATCGCCGGTGATGAGCGGATATTTTTCGGAAGGAACGGCGACGATCGAATTGCCCGCGGCGACGAGCGGAAGCGCCAGCGAGAAAAAACCAAGCAGCGGCGCATCGGCCGGGCACAATACGCCGACGGTTCCGACGGGCTCGTTCATGGCAATGGCGATATTGCGGAACGGCGGGTTGTGCACGGCGCCGTCGAATTTGTCGGTCCAGGCAGCATACGAAAAAAGTCGTTCGATGCTGGCTTTCACTTCCTCTTCAGCCTGCTTCGCGCCGACGGCGGCGGAAAGACGCTGGGCGATTTCCGCGCCTCGCTGCGAGAGATTTTCCGCGATGTAAAAAAGTATCTGCGCGCGATTGTGCGCCGTCGCTTTCGCCCAGGCTTCCGGTTTGCGCGCGGCTTCGACGGCGTTGCGAATGTCTTTGCGGTTGCCCAATGGAGATTCGCCGAGCAGCTGCCCGTTTGTGCCGCGCACTTCGACGCTGTAACCGGAATCGGGACGCGCTTGTTTTCCACCGATGTAAAGCTTCACGGTGCGATCGACGCTCGGACTCGCAACTTCCGCAGCGCCATTCGCCGGAACCGCCGCGGAAAGTGTGCGTGCTCCTTTGAACCAAGAAGGCTCGAGATATTCGAGCAACCCTTCGCGGCCACCTTCGCGGCCAAATCCGCTTTCGCGGTAGCCGCCGAAACCGCACGCCGCGTCAAACATATTTGTGCAATTGACCCAGACGACGCCGGCTTTCAGTTGCGACGCAACGTGAAGCGAAACGTTGATGCTTTCACTCCAGACGCTCGCGGCCAGTCCGTAAGCCGTGTTGTTCGCAAGTTCGACGGCTTCTTTCGGCGTGCGGAACGTCATTGCGGCAAGCACGGGTCCGAAGATTTCTTGTTGCGCGACGATGGAAGTCGGATGCACGTTGCTCAAAAAAGTCGGCTTGTAATACAGCCCGCGCGACGGCATTACAATTTCCGGCTGCCAGCAAGTGGCGCCTTCGGCTATTCCCTGCTTGACCAGACTGTCGATGCGCTCGAGCTGCACTTTCGCGACGATGGCGCCGACGTCGATGGCTTTATCGAGCGGCGAGCCGACGCGCAGCGTGCTCATGCGGGCTTGCACTTTGCGCGTGAGTTTTTCCGCGATGCTTTCCTGCATCAGAAGGCGCGAGCCTGCGCAACAGACTTGCCCCTGGTTGAACCAGATCCCGTCGACCAATCCTTCGACGGCGCTATCCAGATCCGCGTCTTCGAAGATAATGAACGGCGATTTTCCGCCGAGCTCGAGCGAAAGTTTTTTGTGCGATGCCGCGGTCGCCCGGCGAATCGCCCGGCCCACTTCGGTGGATCCGGTGAAAGCGATTTTGTCGACGCCGGCGTGCTTCACGAGCGCTTCGCCGGTGGAACCGTCGCCCGTGACGATGTTCACGACGCCGGCCGGCAGTGCAACCTCGGTGCAAATTTCCGCAAAGGCCAGTGCGGTGAGAGGAGTAAACTCCGCCGGTTTCAAGACGACGGTGTTTCCGGTCGCGAGAGCCGGCGCGATTTTCCAGGCCAGCATGAGCAGCGGAAAATTCCACGGAATGATCTGGCCGACCACGCCGCAAGCGGAGTAGCCGGGAAATTCCTGGCCGAGCAGTTGCGCCCAGCCGGCGTGATGATAAAAATGGCGAGCGACAAGCGGGATGTCGATGTCGCGGCTTTCGCGGATGGGTTTGCCGTTGTCGATCGTTTCAAGAACGGCGAGGCGGCGCGAATGTTTTTGAATCTGCCGCGCCAGCGCGTACAGAATTTTCGCGCGCTCGTGCGAAGAGAATCCTTGCCACACAGGAAGGGCGGCGCGCGCCGCTTTTACCGCCGCGTCGATATCGGCGGCGCTTCCCTGCGCGACATCGGCAATTTTTTCTCCCGTCGCGGGATCGGAAGTTTCAAAATATTTTCCTTCGGATGGCGCGTGCCAAGTGCCGCCAATGAAATGGCCGAAGCGGCGCTGGTGCGCGTCGAGCCAATGCAAAGTCTCTTTCGGGTCTTCGGGAGCGGGACCGTACTCCATTGTTTTGTATTTTTCGAGAACGCTCATAATTTAGTGTGTCACGCGATTGGGTGACGATACTCCGCGGAATAACGGCCCGTCGAATGAAATTCGAGCTGGCGTTCGATGTCGCCCAGCATCGAACTGGCGCCGAAGCGAAACAGGTGCGGTTCGAGCCACGAATTGCCGAGTTCTTCCTTCATCAGCGCGAGCCATTCCAAAGATTGCTTCGCCGTTTTGATTCCGCCGGCGGGCTTGAAGCCGACGGCGGTGCCGGTTTCCTCGGCGTATTCACGGATCATGCGCGTCATCACGAGACCGACGGGCAGCGTGGCGTTGACGGTTTCTTTTCCCGTGGAAGTTTTGATGAAATCGGCGCCGGCCATCATGGCGACGAGGCTGGCCTTGGCGACATTGCGAAGCGTGAGCAGATCGCCGGTGCCGAGAATTACTTTTAAATGCGCGGGGCCGCACGCATCTTTGAACGCGACAATTTCGTCGTACAGTTTTTGCCACTGTGCGCCGAAAACGTGCGCGCGGGTGATGACCACGTCAATTTCGTGCGCGCCGGCGGCAACGGAGCGGCGAATTTCCGAAACGCGATCTTCAAACGGCGAGAGGCCGGCCGGAAATCCGGTGGAGACCGCGGCGACATTTATTTTTGTCCCTTCGAGCGCGCGGCGGGCGGTTTCAACAAAAAGGTGGTAGACGCAAACGGCGCCGACGTGGATATTCAGTTCCGCAATTCCCAGTTTCCGCACAATTTCGTGTTGAATGGGCTGGCGCGCTTTGGAGCAAAGTCGGCGCACACGCTCGTCGGTGTCGTCGCCACTCAGGGTTGTCAGGTCCATGCAAGAGATTGCGCGAAGGAGCCAGGCGACCTGCCAGTCTTTTTTCACGGTGCGGCGCGTGGCGATGGTGGCGGCGCGGCGTTCGACGGCGCTGGTATTGACGCGAACGCTTTCGACCCAATCAAGATTCAGCGAAGTGCCGCGGTTCGGCTGGAGAGGGCGGCCGGCCAGCGCGGCGATGGCGCCGGGCGAGCCGGAGAGGGCGTGGCCGTGGCGGTCAACGATGGAGATACGTGGAGGATTTTCAGGATTCATGACAAAACTCCAGCGAGAAGGCGGCAAGTCGAAGACGAGAGGATACCATCCCCGAGACCCAGCTGCACCCTTCCAGCGCGATTGTGCCGGGTGGCAGAGCTTCTGTACCCCACCCGCCCATCAATTTGGCAAGAGTGCGCAAATGAATGAAAGGAATGAGCTTAGGCGGAAATTTCGAGGACCGGTTTGTGAAAAGAGTGCGTAAGTGACAGAATCCAGGAGAGATAGACGAAAAACTTGCGGAACTACTGATTCTGCTGAGTTTAGCGGGCGTGGGGTTGTGATTCACGAATAACTATATCATACATAATAAGGATAGCCAATAGAAAAGCGATGAAAACGCAGGTAGGGATTATTGGAGCGGGTCCGGCGGGGCTCGTACTGGCGCACCTGCTGCAGCGGGCGGGGATTGGCTGTGTGGTGCTCGAGGCGCAGACGCGGGAACACATTGAAGAGCGAGTGCGGGCGGGTGTGCTGGAACAAGGGACGGTGGATTTGCTTAACCAGCTCGGTTTGGGCGAGCGGATGATGCGGCAGGGGCTGATGCACTACGGCGTGGAGCTGCGATTTGGCGGGCGCGGACACCGAATCGATTTTGCGGAGTTGACGGGCGGCAAGGGCGTGATGATTTATGCGCAGCATGAAGTGATCAAGGATTTGGTGGCGGCGAGGATGGAGGCGGGCGGGGAAATTATTTTTGAAGCGCGAGATGTGAGCGTCGAGCGGATGGAGAGCGAGAAGCCGCTCATTAGATTCGAAGAGGATGGGATAGCGAAAGAGATTGAGTGCGACTTTATTGCCGGATGCGATGGATTTCATGGAATTTGCCGCGAAGCGATTCCGGAGAAAATTTTGAAGACGTACGAGCGGAATTATCCGTTTGGGTGGCTGGGAATTTTAGCGGAGGCGCCGCCGGCTTCGCACGAATTGATTTATGCGAACCACGAACGCGGTTTTGCTTTGATGAGCATGCGTTCGCCAAAAATCAGCCGGCTGTATTTGCAGTGCAAGCCGGACGAAGATTTGACGGAGTGGCCGGATGAACGAATTTGGGAGGAATTGCAATTGCGATTTGCGACGCGGGATGGATTCAAGTTGGCGCGCGGGCGAGTGATGCAAAAAGGCGTGACGGGGATGAGAAGTTTCGTGGTGGAGCCGATGCAATATGGACGAATGTTTTTGGCGGGGGATTCGGCGCATATTGTTCCGCCGACGGGAGCGAAGGGATTGAATCTGGCGGTGGCGGATGTGCGAGTGCTGGCGGCGGGGTTGAAGGAGTTTTATACGAACGGAAAGCGGGAACTGCTCGAGAGATATTCGGAGATTTGTTTGCGGCGAGTGTGGAAGGTGCAGCGGTTTTCGTGGTGGATGACTTCCCTGCTGCACCGATTTGAGGACGATGGGGAGTTTGACCGGCGGCGGCAAATGGCGGAACTCGATTACGTGACGAGTTCGCGGGCGGGGATGGCGACGCTGGCGGAGAATTATGTGGGGTTGCCGATGGAGTGAGAGGCGGAGCGGTCGTTTTCGCGAGAAGGCCGGCTTCGGAAAGCCGGCCCTACAAAAGCGACTCGCGATAGATAAGAGTTTGCAGTTTGCGTGGCGGCTGGCGCCTTGGGGATCGCGCCCCGGCGAAGACGGTGGCTGCGCTTTGAGATTGCGATCGTAAGAGCACAGCCAGGAATGGCTGTGCCACCGGAAATCAGGAGCCGGAATAGAGCTGGAAGGGGGCCCAGTAGAAGGGGCGGCGGTAAGGACCTTTCGAGTGGAGGAGGTTCAGTTTGGCCTTGCGCAACGCGGAGGCGGGATCCTGGCCCGCGGTAACGCCTTTGTAGAGATCGTCCATGATTTGGGGAGCGGAAGCAGTGCTGACCTCCCAGAGGCCGGCGACGACGTTATGCGCTCCGGCGCGAAGGAAGGCCCAAGACAAACCGACGAGACCTTCACCGGCGAACTCGCGTTCACCGGCGCCGTTGCAAGCGGAAATGGAAACGAGGTAAGCGTTCAACGGCAGCTTAACAATATCCCGCGCGTAAAGTTTGTACTGATCGCCTTCAGGAGACAGGATGATCGCCGACTCCAAAGGGTGAGCGGTGCTGGCAATGCCGTGAGTGGCGAAGTGGAGAAAACTGAATTGGCGCGGGTTGCTCAAAAGATAGTTGGATCTTACCGCTCTTGCGCCGGTGAATATGGAGCGTCGAGGCGCGGGAAAAAGCGGTTCTAGGACTGTGAATTCTTTGCCAGCATCTGCGAGAGGCGGAAAGTCCGTGCTGGCGGGGAGCGCGTCACCGAAGAAAAGAAGATTCGGCGATTTCGGCGTCTGCGTTCGAGCAGAGCGGGAGAGGAGAGCAAGTGATGTTCCGACGGAGACGGTAACATCTTCGATCCAATAGTGTGGGGTAGGCTCATTGACGATGAGAGTGTCGAAGTTAAGGCTATTGAGCTTGCCGTCCGGAAGAACAATGACACGGGAGTTTTGTGGAATGAGATTTTGCGCAGGTCGAATGAGCGCATCGTAAAGCTTTTGGCCATCGCCTACGCGCGAATCAAGCGGATCGCGGGGATTAAGAAACGACAGACGATAGGATTGAGCGAGCGCATCCAGGTCGGGGCCCGGAGGGATTAAGAGGAGAGAAACTTTTTGTGGCGTGATCACCCACAGGTAGGACCGCTGCTGACCGAGCCAATAAAAGAGCAGCGTGGCGTGCTGGGAACGCGCGAGTTGCGTTGGATTAAACGATGGTGTGCGATCGGAATTGTTTTTATCGCGGAGCGAGGAAAGTCCGCGTTCAAGTGTTTGAGCGCGACTAAGGTCAGCCGTTTTGAGGGCGTCGAGGGGCCGATTTTGCGCGAGAAGAAAATTAATGTATTCGTCGTAGAAACGGATGGCGCTGGAAAGAAAAGAAAGACGGAAGTCTTCATGCTCTATGGCGTCCCGCGCATGAGTGATGGTGGAAATGGCAAGCGAGAATTCCTTTTCGGCCACGGCAAACTTTCGTTGCGCCGCATGGACTTGTGCGAGAGTGGCCTGAGCCTCCCAACGAAGAGAGGTGGGAGCACGGGGAGCGGCAGCAAGTAACGCCAGCTGGCTCGCGGCGGCATCGAGTTGATTTTCGCGGAAGGCAAGCTCGGCGGAAAGAAGTTGATGATACTGGGTCCGCTTGAAATCGGGATTTGGAGAATTGTATCGATCGGCTTCGTTGAGGCGCTGGTGAGCGCTGGCAAATTGGCCATTCTGAAGGGCAAGCAGAGCGAGATTTTCATTGCATTCGCTGAGAGTGGAAGAATCGTGAAGTTGTTCCGCCAGCTTCAAGGCGTCGGTCATGTGCGTTTCCGCGGCTTGCATGTTCCCCAGGTCAAATTCAACTGTGCCGACGCTTAGAAGCCAGTAGGCGCGATCCAGTTCCAAGCCCGCGAGGCGCGCGGCCTCTTCCGCCTTTTCAAACTGGGCTAGAGCGTTCTGCAAATCGCCGAACTCATGATAAGTCCAGCCTAGATTCCCGAGGGTCTTGGCGGAAGTTGCGCGCGCGCCGAACAAATCCGAGGACGCCAGCGACGTCTTGTACCAATCGATGGCCTGATCGTAGTGTTCCAACCATGTGAGTGCGTAGCCAAGACTGCCGGCGGAATTTGCCTCGAGAAATGGCTTGTGGAATTCACGCGCTTTCTGAAAAGCAATTTGGTAGGCCTTTAGCGCATCTTCGTAAAGGCCGTGGTCGACAAGTACGGAACCGCGCGCGAGGTAAATTTCTCCAAGAAGTTCAGGGTGGGCGCTGGTAGCAAGATTCTCGGCCAGGCTGAGGCTTCTAGCGGATTTGTCAAAATCGTGAGCGTGGCCTTCGGCCAGGCCCAGGAAAGTCAATCGGCGAATTGCATAGTCTTTGTTGGCGAGAGTTTCAGGGACAGGGCTAGAAAGCAGCGGCAAAACGTCTTCTGCAGTGCCGCGCCAAACAAGAATTTCGGCTTTGAGAAGGCGAACGCGCCAAATCCAGTCGTCGCCAAGGTTGGCGGTGCGAATGGCGAGGGATTGGACGTCCTTCAGTGCGGCATCGAGATCGCCCTTTTCGAACTCAAGGCGTATGCGCGCGTATTCGGCGTCGTCGGAAATGGGCTGCGGCGACCGTGCGCCCTTATGGCAGCCAAACGGCAAAAGAAATAAAAAGAGCGGGACTAGACGCTTTATGGGTAGGGCCGGCCGTTGGTTTTTGTTCCGCCGCCGGTGCCGCCGCCGCTGGTCGTGGAACCGAGTTCGAAGCGAAGCATGGTGAGCGTTTTTTCGCTCGGTTTGATGAGGAGTTCGCCGAGAAAGACTTTGCCAAAGCCGGGCACATAGAGAGAGTGGCGATGGACTTTGACGCCCGGGCAATCGACTCTGATGTTTTTCACGATCGAACAAAGAAAAGCTCCGTCTACGTCGGCCGGCTTGAGAGCGTTACCGGTGCCGAGCGGGTCCTCGGCTATTTTCCTGAAATCGCCGCCTTTCTTAAAGGCCGATTCCGCCGCTTCGAAGGTTAGCAGGTCCGCGAAAACATTGTGATTCAATTCGAGGTGGACTTCGCAGCCGGCGATGCGGAGATTTTCGAATTTGCTGCCGACCCACGTGATGTTGCCTTCTTTTTTATCGGCATGGTGTTTCGAATAGAGGCGCGAGACGACGCGATCGACGGTGAGCACATCGAACATATTCAAGCCTTCGAGCACGGCGGTGGCGAGCGTGTTGTGCGTATCGTCGTCGGCTTGATGGCCGCCGGAGACGTGCGAATAGCCCTGCTTGAACGAAATGAAGCTGCGAAATTCGAACGCATCGACGCGAGCGTGGCCGTGGCCACCGATGACGGGCAGAGCGCTTTGCGCCTGAATGTCGATCTGATGATGAAACGGACGAGTGAAATTTGCGCTGAACGCGTGAGCGCACGCGTGGAAATGGAACGTACGGGGTGTCTTGGGGGACATACGTATCACCTCTTGAACGTAACTATTGAGCGGTTAATGCTGCAGAATTTATCGCGAAAATGCAACTGTAAACGGGAGTTCGCCGGCCGCAGTGGAGGTTCCGGCCGCTTGATCGGTGATGATGAGTTTGTAGTCGCCTTCGCGGAAGCCGGGAGGAATGGCAAGGACGACGCTTTTTTGCGCGCGCTCGGCGGAGACGGTGGAGGTGACAAGGGTTTTGCCGGTGGCATTCTGGACTTGCAAAAGAAAAACGGAATCGGACTGGCGCGGCGCGGCGGTGATGTCAAAGAAAAGATAAAAGGGCTGGCCCGGCTGGAGTTCGACTCGCGTACCCGAAGAACCGTGAACGCTGGCGGTGACGAGCGAGAACCAGGGTGCGACGGTCGTTGTGGCTGCGGCCGGCGAGCCGATTTCATGCTTGAGATGCGGAATGCTAACGGTGTTTTGGTAGGCGATGACGGCAATCAGGGCTGCGAATGCCGGGACCGCAACGAAAGGCTTGAGCCAAGCAAACCAACCAATTCGCGGCGAATGAGCGACTTTGGCGGGGACGGCAGATTCAGCAAAATACTGACGGCTGGCGGCAGCGAAGGCGACGCCGGAGCGGAGGTTGAGCGCGCAATCGGGGCAATCGAAGTAGTGCTCTTCGAAGTGGGCGCGATCGTAGGGCGTCAGCTCGCCAAGTATATATTTTTCAACAGCTTGCATTCGCACTGCTTCGGTGTGGTCCATGTTCTCCATCCGAGGGTATAGTGCAGGGACCCGGAAAATCGTTTCACTTTTTCTTCCTGACTGGCTCGCGAGATTTCGGCTGTAAGTCCTTATTTTCCAATAACTCACGAAGGTGTTCGATGGCGCGATGCAGTAGAACGCGGAGGTAATCGCGACTGACGCCGAGCTCGGCGCAGACTTCGTCTTTTTCCATCTCTTCGAAGAAGACACGGCGAATCAGGTCGCGTTCGCGGGGCGAAAGTGAGGTAACGGCTTCGCGGACCCGTTCGTTGACCTCTTCGGTGATTGCTAACTTCTCTAAACTCAATACCTTGTCGGGGATTTCGGTGTCGGCGTCTTCGGCCGGTTGGTGCTTGCCCTGGTCGCGGTAGTGCTCTTGCAAGACGAAATTGCAAACCGAGTTGACATAGGAGCCGATTCGCTCCGGATGGTGAATGGCGCCCTCTTTTCGCAGGGCGCGGAAGAACCGGGCGAAGGTTTCCTGTTGGATATCGTCGATCACGTCGGCAGGCAAATAGCGGGCGCGGAGCTTGATTCGCAAAAGTTGACGAAAATAGCCGACGAAGTGCTGTTCCGATTCGGGATCGCCGTTGCGGAGGCGCTGCACGTAGTCGGCGTCAAATAGGTAAAGTTCCACTTGGAGAGCTCTAGGACTGGGAAGTATAGCCGTGACTTTGTGGTTGGGCAATAAACAGTTGGTTTCGAATGGAAAAGTTGTGTAACGGTTTTGCGGCGAGGCGCACTACCCGGCCATAGGAATCCTGAAGATCGGAAACCTACACCCTCGGGACGAGCAATCGTTCCGTGGCGTGCCCCTGAGGCGGCGGACCGGGGTTGAGTGGGAGAGCCAATCCCGATCCGCCTCCCTTTTTTTTGTGAGCGATAGAGGAGAACAGCGTTGCGAGAACCAGCAGTTGGGGAATTTGGGACCGGGCCCGCCTTCGTTTCAAACTCCAGACAAAACAAAAAATCGAAAGCGCGCGGGCACAAGCGGGTTGTGGCGCTGCGGTCGGATTTTGTGGTGAAAGCCGGCCACGAGGAGAAAGTTCGCGAGACGATCGACGCGATCCTGGAAGACTCGTTCGGCCGCGACCGGGAATTTTTGCAGGCGCTGGTGCTGGTATCGGAAATGGAATCGCGGCTGGTGACGGTGTTGACGTTCTGGCAGCCGGGCGGATTCGCGGAAGCGCGCGAGCGACGCGCCGACTGGCTGCGGCAGAAGCTGGCGCCCTACCTCGACCAAACGTTGCGCGTGCAGACCTACAGCGCGCGGGTGACGGAAGCAAAACGCGAAACGAAAAAAGAAGCGATGGCTTCGCTCGCGGAGAATTTTTCTACGGGTTGTGAGGCGCTGGCTGCCGCGAATTAGCCGAAATTCCGGCTGAAACGTTTCTCGCCAAGCGCGCACGGCCGATGCAGGGGAAAGACATGGCTGTAGCAGCAAGAGGTTTCAAAAAGCAAGTGATCATTGGGGACTCGGGGGACCTGCGTGCGATGCATCTTCACAAACCTTGCCGTTATATTGCTTGCCTGGAGCATGGAGTTACTGCCCTTGGCGATGAAGATTTGTGCTGCGATCATTTTGTTTTGCGTAGTTATGAATTCCTCGAGCAGATTGATTCAGAACGAAGGAAAAATAACAACGATTCCCGCTTCACAACCAATTTAAAAGAATCGATGAACGAATACCTGCGCGGAGCGCTGGAAGTTTCGCTGAAATGCGAAGCGCTCAGCAACCTGCAAAAGGCGCGTTTGCTGGACATCATGCTGTGGGCGGGAGAATTTATTCACCGAACGGATGCGGGGCGGATCGGCGGAAACGGTTTGTGCGGCGGCGGCGCGAATCCATCGCCAAACGGAAAGCGCGCGGCTTATGCGAAACCGGAAATGAAGGCGCGGACGAGCGGTTCGCACCACTGATGGTTGAAAGGCGCTACGATTCGCCTGGCCCCGAATGATTCAGTTCGCCCTCCCACCTTGCGACGACCGCACTGGCCAGGCAATTTCCAATTACATTTACGGAAGTTCTCGCCATGTCCACGAGAGTGTCCACGCCGAGAATGATGAAAATGGGCTCGGTGGGAAGATGAAATAAAGAAGACGTTGCGAGCAAGACGACGAGGACGGCACGAGGAACGCCGGCGATGCCTTTGCTGGTGAGCATGAGAGCAAAGACCATGAAGAGCTGTTCGCGCCAGGACATGTGAATGCCGGCGACTTGCGCGACGAAAACGGAAGCGACCGCGAGGTAAACCGTGGAGCCGGCGAGGTTAAAGCTGTAGCCGGCGGGAATGACGAACGCGACGATGCGACGCGGCACGCCGAATTCTTCCATGCACTCCATGGCGCGAGGAAGGGCCGCTTCCGACGTGCTTGTGGCGAACGCGATTGTCGCCGGTTCGGCGACCGCGCCGAGGAAGCGCTTGAGCGGCACGCGGGCGAGCAAAGCTCCGGGTAAGAGCACGAGCAGCAGAAAAGCGAGCAGAGCGGCATAGGCGGTGAGAACCAGCTTCGTCAAGGGCAGGAGCACGCTGGCGCCCATATGGCCGACGGTGTAGGCCATGGCGGCGCCGACGCCGATGGGTGCGTAGTACATGACGATTTTCGTGAAGCTGAACATGACTTGCGTCAGGGATTCGGCGAGCGAGAGCATCGGCGCGCGATATTTTTCCGCGATGCGCGTCAGAGCCAGCGCGAACAAAATGGCGAAGACGGCGACCTGGAGAATTTGATTTTCGCCGATGGACTTGACGATGTTTTCCGGAAAAATGTGCAGGACAAAGTCGTCCCATTTTAATTGCGAGACAGTTTGCGGCGCGGCGACGGCATCGGCACTTGCGGGAAGCGAAAGGCCGACGCCGGCGCGCGTGAGATTGATGGCGAAGACGCCAACGAAAAGGGCGATGGTGGTGATCACTTCGAAATAGAGCAGGCTTTTCCAGCCGATGCGGCCGACTTTGCGCACGTCGCCGTGGCCGGCGACGCCGGTGATGAGCGTACCCAAAATTAACGGCGCGACGATCACTTTAATCAACCGCAAGAAAATATCGCTGAGAATTTTGAGTTGCGCGGCAAGCGCAGGCCAATCGAGGCCCACTTCCAGGCCGGCGAGCATGGCAAAGAAAATCCAGAAGGTGAGCGTGCGCTTGCGAATACCGGCGACGCCGAGCGACGAGAGGGCGATCCATCGGATGGCCGCCGTTGTTCGATGGCCGGGGACAAACCGAATCAACAAGAAGCCGGCGGCGAGAAGCGCGAAGCCGGCCACTTGAAACAAAAACGTCGTGCGAATTTCCGTTGCTTTGGCGGGATTGGCTGCGTGTCGGGTCGTTTGCATGGGGAAATCGGGCCGCGACATCTTAGCGTGCCTGCGACCATACCGCGCGATTTTTCTTCGCGCCGATTGCCTGGATTATTGGGGAAAGTTGCGGCGAACTTGCCGCGGCCTCGGCGGCGCTGCTATCTTCGATGCATGCCAAATATCAGCCATTTCGAATGTTCGCGGTGCAAAAAAACGATTGCGGCCGATAAGCCGCAGACACTTTGTCCCGATTGTGCCGGTTCGCTTTACGTGCGGTATGACCTTTCGGCTGCGCGGGGCGCGGCGAAGCGCGACGCGATTGCGGGGCAAGCCGCGCGATCGCCGTGGCCGGGAATGTGGCGCTATCGCGAGGTGCTGCCGGACGTCGTGCCGGTGACGCTCGGCGAAGGATGGACGCCGATGCTGCGGAGCAAACGCTATGCGAATGTTTATTTGAAGGAAGAAGGCGCGAATCCGACCGGGAGTTTTAAGGCGCGCGGGCTGGCGCTGGCGGTGACGATGGCGAAGCATTTCGGCATCAAGAAACTGGCGGTGCCGTCGGCGGGAAATGCGGCGGGCGCGCTGGCGGCGTATGCGGCGGCGGCGGACATTGAAGCGAATATTTTCATGCCGAAGGATGTTCCATTTGCGAACTACGTTGAGGCGGTTTTGTACGGCGCGAATGTGACGCTGGTGGATGGCTTGATTTCGGATTGCGGAAGAATGGTCGCGGAGCGGAAAGACAAAGAGGGCTGGTTCGACATTTCCACGCTGAAGGAGCCGTTCCGCATCGAAGGCAAGAAAACGATGGGCTACGAGCTTGTGGAACAACTCGCGTGGGAATATCCGGCGGCGGTTTTTTATCCGACGGGCGGCGGAGTGGGATTGATCGGAATGTGGAAAGCGTTCGCCGAGCTCGAAGAACTGGGATGGGTGAACCCGGGAAAACGACCGAAAATGATTGCGGTGCAATCGGCCGGTTGCGCGCCGGTGGCGCGCGCTTTTGACAGCGGCGAGAAGTCGAGTCAGATGTGGCAGAACGCGGAGACGTTTGCGTCGGGCCTTCGCGTGCCGAAGCCCTACGGCGATTACATCATGCTCGAGATTTTGAAAGAGTCCGGCGGCGTTGCGCTGGCGTTCCCGGATGAGCAGATTCTCGCTTCGTTGAAGGACTGGGCGAAGAACGAAGGCATTTTCCTGTCGCCGGAGGGCGCGGCGTCCACGGTGGCGTACGATCATTTACTCAAGACGGGTTACCTGAAGCCAGAAGACAGAGTTGTTTTGTTCAATACGGGCGCGGGGCTTAAATATACCGACGTTACGGCCGAGGCAGCGGGATTGCAGCGGCCGTCCTAACCAGCGCGCCGCGCGGTGCATCTAAAATTCGAGTGATTGCCGGCTGATTTTTCACTTTGACTCCGGCCGCGGGCAGACGCAAAATTTAAATATGACTGGGATCGCCAAAGAGACTGCATTTTCGCAACAGTGTTGTTCGTGTTGCGGACAGGTTTTTTCTGGCGAGGTCAGGCTGCTTACGTAAACTGAACGAAGATCAGCCGCAAAAACCACCCACCGCCAGAAGTTCACCGGCTGGTGGGTTTTTCGTTGAATGGGGCGCGTTCGCCAAGTGGTAAGGCAAAGGTCTGCAAAACCTTTATCGGCGGTTCGATTCCGCCACGCGCCTCCAAACTCTCTTTGCATTCTTCGCCTTTGAACACGTGGCTCCCACCGCTTGACGAAATCCACCGATTGCGTGTTTTACGTCCTCGCCGCGGAAAAGGTATAGTCCCCGGCGGAGGGATTCGGTGCGCGGACGGACGATTAAATGGGGTGCAATCGTTTTCGCGATCGTCTTATTTTTTGCTGGCGCCAGGCGATTGCTGCCGGCAAGACAGCGAGAGAACGCGGCGCAATCGACACCGGCACGACAAGATTGGGCGGCGTATGGCGGCGGACCGCTAAACGACCACTATTCGCCGCTGGCACAGATCAATCGCGAGAATGTGAATCAGCTTCAAGTGGCGTGGACGTTCGACACGGGCGAGGAAGGCGGATTGCAAACAAGTCCGCTCATCGTTGACGGCGTGCTTTATGGCATCACGCCGACGCAGAAAGTGTTTGCTCTCGACGCCGCGACAGGCGCACTTCGCTGGAAATTCGATTCTGGGATAAAAGGCACGCAACCGGACCGCGGGCTTGCGTATTGGAGCGACGGAAAATCTTCGCGCATCCTTGCCGGTGTTTTGAATTTTGTGTACGCGCTGGATACGGCCACGGGCAAGCCGATACAGAGTTTTGGTGAAGGAGGCCGGATCGATTTGCGGAAGAATCTCGGTCGCGAACCGGCGGAGGCGCAATCCATTTTCTTGACGAGTCCTGTGGTCGTTTACAAAGACCTGTTCATCGCGGGCGGGCGAAACCCCGAGACGCTTCCGGCGCCGCCGGGAGACGTGCGCGCCTTCGACGTGCGAACGGGAGAGCTTCGCTGGTCTTTTCACACGATCCCGCATCCAGGCGAATTCGGTTACGACACATGGCCCGCGGATGCATGGAAGACGAGCGGCGCGGCGAATAATTGGGCCGGCATGTCGCTCGATCCGGCGCGCGGCATCGTTTACGTGCCGACGGGCTCGGCCGCGTTTGATTTTTACGGCGGCGACCGCATTGGCGACGACTTGTTTGCGAATTGCCTTCTGGCGCTCGATGCCGAGACCGGCAAGCGCATCTGGCACTTTCAAGGCGTGCATCACGATATTTGGGATCGCGATTTTCCTTCGGCGCCGGCTCTGCTGGCGATTCACCGCGACGGAAAAGAAATCGACGCCGTGGCGCAGACGACGAAGCAAGGATTCGTCTACGTATTCGACCGCGCGACAGGGGAATCGCTTTTTCCCGTCGAGAGCCGCAAGTATCCGGCGAGCACGGTGCCAGGAGAAGCCGCGGCGGCGGAACAACCGCTACCCGCAAAACCCGCGCCGTTTGCACGGCAGCTTTTGACGGAAAAAATGCTGACGGAGCGCACGCCGCAAGTTAAGAAATGGGCGGCGGAGAAATTTGCACAATTTCGCAGCGAGGGACAGTTCGTTCCTCTGCGCGTGGGGAAGGACACGGTGGTTTTTCCCGGCTTCGACGGAGGAGCGGAATGGGGCGGACCGGCCGTCGATCGGCAAACGGGGATTACTTATATCAATTCGAATGAAATGGCGTGGACCGGCGCGCTGGCGGAAAACGTTGGCGGAAATTCGCCCAAGACGGTTTATCTCAATCAGTGCGGCGTATGCCACGGCGAGAAAATGATGGGATCGCCGCCGGCAATTCCGTCGCTCGTAGGTATTGGCGATCGGCTTTCGCCTCAGCAAATCGGGGCGACAATCAAAAGCGGGAAAGGCCGCATGCCGGGCTTTCCAAATCTAAGCGAAGAGGAATTGTTCGCGCTCGTGGAGTATCTGCGCAGCGGAGTCAACAAAGAGGTGGAGAATACCGGGCCGCCGCTGCCGGGAATGAGATACCGATTTACGGGCTATAAGAAATTTCTCGATACCGACGGATACCCGGCGATTGCGCCGCCGTGGGGAACGCTGAACGCGATCGATTTGAATACCGGTGAATTTGTATGGAAGATCCCCTTCGGCGCGTATCCGGAGCTTGCGGCGGAGGGATTCGCCAACACGGGCAGTGAGAACTACGGCGGCCCGGTGGTGACGGCGGGCGGGATTTTGTTTATCGGCGCGACGAATTACGACAAGAAGTTTCGCGCGTTCGACAAAGCGAGTGGGAAGCTGCTTTGGGAGACGACGCTTCCCTTTTCCGGAAATGCGACGCCGGCGACATACGCGGTTCGTGGGCGGCAGTATGTTGTGATTGCGGCAGGCGGCGGGAAAGATGCGAAGTCGCCGTCGGGCGGAGTCTACGTGGCGTTCGCCCTGCCCGAAACCCGCTGACTGATTCGTCGCGGCCGCCGCGTTAGCCGATACCTTTTCGATGCGAAGCTATTAAACTTTTTTGTAGAGAACTTTAAGGGTATAAGGAAACGCGAAACGCCTGGACGCCATCCAATGCCTTTAGGGCAGAGGCGGCAGCCCAAACGAGAAGATGGTGAATATACTCCCGAACCCGAGCCATAAAGGAATCGCGATGCAATGTATCCGAGCGGTTTTGCGAGGCATGTGCGGCGCGCTTTGCTTGCTCGCGGCGTTCGCGCTATTTGTGAGCCGGGCCTCGGCCCAGACGGACACAACGGCACCGGCAACACCCGCCATCACCGGGACAACGCAACCGGCTGAACCGCAGGCGGCGGGGACGATTCGCGGCGTGGTTGCCGACAAAACGAACACGGCGGTGGCTGCGGCCACCATCACCCTGACGCGCGCGGATTCCAGCGCCGTGCAGCAGACGACAACCGATGACAAGGGAGAGTACGTATTGGGCGGAGTGGCACCGGGACTTTTCAACATTGTCATCGCGGCGCCGGGATTTGCATCGCAGGCCGTGACCGGCGAATTGCACGCGGGCGAAACGTACAACGCGGCGCCGGTGATGCTGGAAATTTCGACGGTGACGACCGAAGTAAACGTGACCATGTCGCACGTGGAGATTGCGGAAGCGCAGATCAAGGAAGAAGAAAAACAGCGCGTGCTGGGGTTCGTGCCGAACTACTACGTAAGTTATGTTCCGGATGCGGCGTCGCTGAATACGAAGCAAAAATTCGAGCTGGCGTGGAAGACGACGGTAAATCCGATCACGTTTGCGTTGACGGGCGCGGCGGCGGGCCTGGAGCAGCTGCAGGATCAATACGGTGGGTACGGACAAGGCGCGCAAGGGTATGGAAAGCGGTACGGCGCGACGTACGCGGACGTCGTAACCGGTAATTTTATCGGTGGCGCGCTGTTGCCGTCGCTGTTCAAACAGGATCCGCGGTATTTTTACAAAGGAACGGGATCGAAAAAGTCGCGCGTATTGTATGCGCTGGCAAATTCGGTCATCACGAAAGGCGACAACGGCAAGTGGCAGCCGAACTATTCCGGTTTGATGGGAAGCATGGCGGCGGGCGGAATTTCCAATCTTTATTATCCGGCAAGCGACCGCGGCGCGGGACTCACGTTTGAAAACGTGGCGATCACGATCGCCGCCGGCAGCGCGGCAAATATCTTGCAAGAATTTCTGATTCGTAAGCTGACGCCGAACGCGAATTCCTCCGCGCCGCATCCATAAATCGCTTCATCGTTTCCCTGCTGACGGCTGCCGAAACTGCAAGCGAATGCTCTTCGAGCGACGCGGCTTGAGGAGATGCCGAACGTTTGCGTTCCGCGCACTTCGCGATGTTGCGCTGGAATCCTCCAACTAGGCGAGGAAGAACCTTCACTGCGTGTTTCGGGAAACGGTGAGGCGCGGGCCAATCGTTGCGCGGTGCTACGATTTCAGCGAAGAGATTTTTCGAGGCTGGCGCAAGCGGTCTGTGCACTCTGCAATCTCGTCGTCGATCTTTTTGATTTCCAATGCCATGCGGCTGTCTTGCGGGCTCTCCAGATAGCGTTCAAATAAGAGATCCCGTTTGGCTTTTAGTTTGTCGCGTTTACTTTTACACTCAACCAGCGTTTCTTGCATTGTGTTCGACCCCGCAACCAGTATGAGGCATTCACGCCCGGATTGTGCGGGTTTTCCTCGCAAATTGACGTTGCGCCCCATGCAAACGGCAGTGCGGTTCAGGACACATATCGGCGCGTCACGAAATGTTAGACTGCCAGCTACACCATCTGGAGGCATTTCCATGCAAGCAGGCGATCCGACGGGAGCGGCAATTCTGGTGCAAACGATTTTCTTGAAAGACGGCCATTTGCAGGGGCTTCTGGGGCAGCAGGCATCGAAGAGTCCGGCCGAAGCAGTGGAGTTCTTGAGGCCGTATTATGCGGCTGCGCTCGCGATGATGCGCCAGGCGAATGAAGAAAAGAAAGATTAGTTGTTCCTGCAGTGTAGCGCCGACGCTTGTCTGGCTTGAGATTCCGGGCGAAAAGACCGTACGGGAAGAACATCGGATAAAATGGTGCGCCCTGAGAGATTCGAACTCCCGACCTTCTGGTTCGTAGCCAGACGCTCTATCCAGCTGAGCTAAGGGCGCCCCGTGCCTTTAAGTTTATCACAACCCATAAAAGCTCCAAGTGCTCTCGCCATCGAGGCCGGACCTTCATCGTTAGCAAGATTCGCCTTCAACATCCCAGTGGATCCTTCGCGGCCCGGCACTTGCGTTGGGCTTCCGCCTGCTAACGGGCAATTTTCAGCGTTCCCGGGTGAAGCAAATCCTTCAGTTCCGCCCTGCGATCGATCCATTGAAAAACAACCTGCTCGAACATCCACTTGCCGTTGATCCGCGCAAGCGTCGCGGTCACGCGAATCGGCCGCCATTTCGTGGAAAACTCGACGTGGCCATTCAACGCCACCCACGCCGTATCTCCCTGCGCGGACACGGTGGCCTCGTCGACGTTTAATTTCACGTCTCCCCAGTTCGCCCAATCGGTGCGAATGAATTTGGAAATCGCGTCGAAGCCGCGGTTCCACTCCTCCGCATCCGTGCCAAAACATTGCACGGCGTCGGTGCGCGGAAAAAGATCGGTCATGAAACCGTCAATCGCATTCACGTCCCGTTTAAGATAGCCGTCCTGGAGCGCGCGCAACCGTTCGAGGATTTCCTGCCGGGTTGCCTCGGTCGCATTCCCTTGCGATACAGGGCCGCGTACTTTTTCCACTTCGCCCGACGAAATGCGCACGCGATTGCTCGCCAGCCAGCCCGAGAAAAAACCCAAGCCGAGCAATGCCAATGCCGCAACGAGCCGCCGAATCGCTTTTCCTGCGCCGCTACTCATGATGGAAATCCTTGTTGTGCGCTTCGATTCCGCGCCACAAAAGTATGCTGAGTGCGACGATCGTGAAGACCTCAAAACCCGCGAGCGCGCTTCGATAACCGAAGCGACCGTAAAGCGCGTATTGAATCAAATTGGTCGGTGAAGCGATCAAAATGCCAAGCTGATACGCGAGTCCCGGTATCAACCCGCGCGCCACCGCCGCCGACACTTCATTTAAATGAACCGGAATCACGCCCCAGGCCCCTTGGACGCCGGCCTGCATCAAGAATGCGCCGAGAACGACGAACGGCAACCCGTTGCCGTAAGCCCACAGCGGAATCACGCACAACGCGAGCAGCAGCGCCGCGAGCATTCCTTTTCTGCGCCCGGCCACTTGCGAGATCTGGCCAAAAATGATCGCGCCGACGACCGCGCCAAGATTTGCAATCATCACGATGTTCGCGCGGACGCCGTCGGAAATCTTGTGAACTTCCTTCAGAAAGTCCGGGTACAGATCCTGCGTGCCGTGCGACAAGAACATCATGAACGTCATCAGCACCACAAGGTACGAGAAAAGTTTCCAATCGCGTCCAACGGTTCTTAAAACTTGGCCCGTCGTCTCCGCGCGGTTCTCTTTCCACGCCTGCGATTCCGGCACATTGGTGCGGATGTAAAGCGCGAGCAGCGCGGGGAGCGCGCCAACCCAAAACACCGGCCGCCAGCCCCAGTGCGGCAAAATCGTCTTGGCAGCCAGCGCCGCAAGAAGATTCCCGATGGGATAGCCGCTCTGCAGCAGTCCGCTTAAAACGCCGCGCAGCCGCTTCGGCGCGGCTTCCATCGCCAGCGAAGCGCCAACGCCCCATTCGCCGCCCATGCCGATTCCAAACAAAGCGCGCAAGATCAGGAACGTCGTGAAATTCGGTGCGAACCCGCAGAGCAGTTCGATCACGGAGAAATAAATCACGTTGGCCATCAGCGGCTTGCGCCGGCCATAGCGATCCGCCAGCAAACCAAAGAGCAACGCGCCAACCGGACGCATCGCCAGCGTGGCCCATGTCGTCAGCACAATATCTTTTTTGGTTACGCCAAACTGGTGCGCCAGCGTGTCGAATAGAAAGATGACGACGAAAAAGTCGAATGCATCCAGCGTCCAGCCGAGAAATCCCGCGAGTACCGCGTGATGGCCGGCCGCACCCGCCGTTTTGTCCGTAGAAAAATTTGCCATGAGAAGCGCGCAGGATTATGCCACGATTTGCGTCCCGCTTGACGCCTTCTCTCGGCGCAGTTCAAACTGCGCCATGCCCAAACGCCGCTGCAAAACTCCGCTTGTTTCCGTTTCCGATTTCGAAACCGCCGCGGAAGAAACCATGTCGCCGATGGCCCGCGAATACCTGCAAAGCGGCGCCGCCGATGAAATCACGCTGCGTCGCAATCGCTCCATCTACGATTCCCTGCTTTTGAAGCCTCGCGTGCTTCGCGACGTCGCTCAGCTTGACACTTCGCTGACGCTTTTCGGCGCCAGACTGCCGCATCCGCTGCTTCTTTCTCCGGCGGCCCATCAAAAACTTTTCCACAAAAGCGGTGAACTCGGTTCCGCCGCCGGAGCCGCCGCGGCGCAAACGATTTTCACGGCAAGTTCTTTTTCCACCGTCTCGATTGAAAAGATCGCCGCACACTCTTCGCACGCCCTCTGGTTTCAACTTTACACGCCGCCCGACCGCGCCATTTCGAGCGACCTGATCCAGCGCGCCGAAAAGTCCGGTTGCAAAGCGATTGTTCTCACCGTCGACACGCCGGTACTCGGCACGCGCAACCGCGAAATGCGCATCGGCTTTCACTTGCCGCGCGGAATCGTTCGCGAAAATTTGCGCAAATACGGCGTCTCCTTGACGCGCTCCGCGCACTTTTCTTCCACAGGCGTCGCCACCACCGCCGTTGACGCTTCGCTGACGTGGGAACATGTGGATTGGGTTCGTTCGCGAACCAAATTGCCGTTACTCCTGAAAGGCATCCTCGCGCCGGAAGACGCAAGTCTCGCCGTCGAGCACGGCGCCGATGGCGTCATCGTTTCGAATCACGGCGCACGCAATCTCGATACAACGCCGTCCACGATCGAGGCGCTTCCGGGTGTCGTCGAAGCGGCGGCCGGCAAAATTCCCGTGCTCGTTGACGGCGGTATTCGCCGCGGCACAGACATCTTCAAAGCGCTCGCTCTGGGTGCAACCGCAACGCTGATCGGCCGGCCGTACATTTACGGCTTGGCCGTCTCGGGATCGGCGGGCGTCGCTCGCGTCGTCGAAATTCTTCTGGCCGAATTGCGCGCCGCCATGGCGCTATGCGGCCGGCCGACAATCGCATCCATCGACAAATCCGCCCTGTGGAATCATTCGCCGCTCTAAAAATGGAGCCAAAAAAAGCCCGGGCCGCTGGGGGCAGCGGCCCGGGTGGGGGTACAGCTGAGGGGGGCTATGGGAAACTCGTTTAGTTCACGGTCTGCGTCGTCATCACGCAGAGATTGCGCAATTCCTCCATCGTAAAAAAATACTCTTCATGCATTCCGACCAGTTCTTTGTGCCCGTATCCGCTTTCCCTGGAAATTCGGCACAGCTCTTTTTCCGTCATTCCCAGCAGCGTCGCTGCTTTGGACTGGCTCACGTATTTGAATTCAAAAGTGTCCATGGCGGGCCTCATGCGGGAATCAGCGCCATGGCGTCTTCTTCCACCGCCAAAATCATGGCCTTGTAGATGTCGACGTCCCAGCCGTCTCCAATCCGCATGCGAAGCGTTTCGCCGCCGTCCTTCACTACCCGCCCGCGCAGCGGCACTTTGATGTCGCCCAGAGCCACTTGCAGCACAACTGCCTGGCCAATCCAAGCTTGGTACGCGCTGTCCATTTGCTCTCCCTCGAGCGACGAGCTGCCGACGAGGTGAGGATCGCGTCTGGGACCGGGTTCCGACAATGGTACAAGGAGGGTACGTGACTAGGAGAAAGGTACTGTTTCGCGTTTGAGCGTCGTTTTCAGCCCAGTTTCGCCCGCAGTACTTCTGTACCTCTCTTTCAGGACGCCGCTCCCATTGGCCAAAACAATGGGCGGCCGCATTCTGACATCGTGAATCCCGAGTCCCCAATCCGCAGCAGTGCCCCGGCGCGCATCGCGGCAGAAACGCGCCCTGGAATCGGCGTGGCGCTCGGAGGCGGCTTTTCCCGCGGCTTCGCGCATCTAGGCGTCTTGCAAGTCCTTGAACAAAATCACATCCCCATTTCTCATATCGCCGGCACCAGCGTGGGCAGCATTTTGGGCGCGGCGTATGCGAGCGGCGCTCCTCTGGCCAAAATCCTCGCAACGTGCCGAACCTTGAAATTTCGCGATATCGCGCGCTGGCGTGTTTCCCGGCTCGGTTTGGCAAGCAATCATCGCTTGGCCGACTTAATGGAGCATGTTTTCGAAGCACGCCAATTTGAGCAACTGCGCATTCCCCTGGCCGTGGTGGCGACCGACCTCGCCACGTTCGATCCGGTCGTCTTCACGCAAGGCAACCTGGCCGACGCCATTCGCGCGAGCTGCGCCTTTCCCGGCCTGTTCGAGCCGGTCGAAATCGGCACGCGCTGCCTTGCCGACGGTGGCCTCGTCGCGCAAGTGCCGACCATCGCGGCGCGCCAGATCGGCGCCGAGCGAGTGCTCGCGGTTTCCGTCGGCATTCAAGACGGCCGCCACGGCGCTCCCAAAAACATCTTCCAAGTCGTGGCCCGCGCCGTCTGCGCCGCGCAAAAGCATCAGCTTGAATCCTGGGAACGCCACGCGGATTTGGTTCTGCGGCCCGACGTGCAGCATCTTGCCTGGGACGATTTCGAACGCGCCAGCGACGCCATCGAAGCCGGCGCCGTCGCGGCAAAGCGCGCCCTCCCGCGCATCAAGAAATTGCTCGACCGCGCGCCCGAGCCCGAAGACGTCTTCCTTGCGGAAGCTCGCGCCCAGCTGTGGCATTCGGAGGCACATCGATGATTCGCCGCTCATGGTGGTTTGCCGCTGTGAACGCTCTCGTACTTCTCTGGCACGAATGCGGCGAGGATTTGGCGGTTTTTTGTTACCGTATTACCAGGAGCGGCGCGATGTGGATTCGCTCCCGGGCGGAGATGATCGCCGCTTCGTTTTGACACTGGCCAAGGCGGCTAACTTTCTTTGCATTCCATCCTTCATTTTCTTCGCTCTTTGTACACTTCCGAAGGCCTGAAACAACTCATTGAATGGGTTGGACCCACCACGTTTTGCTGCGTTGTCTCCGGCATTCTCTTTGTAGAGACCGGCTTGTTCGTCGGTTTTTTTCTTCCGGGTGATTCCTTGCTCGTCACCGCGGGCATTTTCTCGGGTCAACATGTTGTTCCTCTCCACTGGTTACTCGTCCCCGGGATGCTTTGCGCGATCGTGGGCGATCAACTGGGCTATTGGATTGGGCGCAGCACGGGCCCAGCGCTTTTCAAGCGAGAAGACTCGTTTCTATTTCGCCGCGCTCATTTGCTGCGCGCGCAGAAATTTTATGAAAAGTACGGCGGCAGGGCCGTGATCTTGGCGCGTTTTGTTCCCATTGTCCGCACGTTTTGCCCTCCCGTCGCCGGCGCCGCCCGAATGCCGTATTCGCGGTATCTGCTCTTCGATGTTTTTGGCGGCATCTTCTGGGTTGGAAGCATGGTATTGGGAGGCTACTTGCTGGGTTCGCGTGTGCCCAACATCGGCAAGTATCTTCATCTCGTCATTGGCACCATCATTCTCCTTTCGATTCTTCCGCCGATCATCGGCCTTGCCCGCTCTCGCCGCTCCGAAGGAAATTGACGGATGACGAGTCCGCAAATTCAGACCGTCATTTTCGATATCGGCCGTGTTCTTGTCCGCGTCGACGTTTCTCGCGCTATGCAAGGACTCGCGCAAGGCATTCCCCTTTCGCCGCAGGAGCTCTGGACCGCCATCGAAAAAGATCCGCGCTGGCAGGATTGGCAGGAGGGCCGCATCTCGCCTCGCGACTGGCATTTGCATCTCGCCAAGCGCCTTGGCGGCTCGCTCTCCTTCGAACAATTCGCCGAAGCCTGGAACCGCGCGCTCGATCCGCAGCCGATTCAAGACAATTCCCTCTTCGAATCTCTCCGCAAGAATTTCCGTCTCGGCCTCTT
This sequence comes from Candidatus Acidiferrum sp., assembly GCA_035310365.1. GTDB lineage: Bacteria > Acidobacteriota > Terriglobia > Acidiferrales > UBA7541 > Acidiferrum. The sequence goes on along the minus strand of DATGEI010000061.1, from coordinate 11,662 downwards.
GTCCAACACCGACCCGATTCACGTCGCTCATCTCGAGGAAACGTTCGATTTTTTCCGTTACTTTCCCAAATCCGCGCGCACGTATTCTTGCGCCGTTGGCTCCAGCAAGCCTTCGCCGCTCATCTTCCGCCATGCCCTCAAATCGCTCCGCGCGAAAGCCGAATCCTCGGTCTTCATCGACGACGTCGAAGCCTACGTAAACGCCGCCCGCTCTCTCGGCATGCACGGCATTCACTACCAAAACCCCGCCGCGCTTCGCGCCGACCTTACGGCGCTCGGAGCAAATTTCCCTTCCTAGCGCCAAATCTCGAAGGAGACTTCCCTCCCAAAATTTCAGGGTACATTTAATCTCCGCGTAAAGATTGCAGGGACTAGTACTGTGCCCTTTCCCGTCACTCTTCGCCCTCTGTTCGGCTACCTTCCTATTTTCATGCACTTACCACCCAATTCACGGTACTGGCCGAACGGACAGGTTTGGCTCTCCGCTTGCACTTTTCTCTTCCACGAACGGATTCCGCAGTAGGCAAGTGCAGTGGGGTGATGACCGCAGAGCGGCCGCCCAGAACAGGAGATTGACCTAGTCATGGCCGAAGAATATACGAACGTGGAAGTAAAGAGCGCGCCGTCCTGGCAGCTGCCCGCAATTTTGGTGTTGGGCTTGGTTGCCATCGGTGGCTTGGCATTTGGATGGAGCGCGTCGAACAAACTCGACGCGACGCAGCAAGCAGTCGCGACCCAGGTGAAGACGATGCAGGCCTCGGTCGAGCAGGATATGTCTTCCTTGAAGGACCGCCTGACCCAGACGGAAAAGACGAACACCGATTTCCAGGGCGACCTGAAGGTCGTCACTGGCAAGCTCAAGATTACCCAGGGCCAGCTCAAGAAGGCGCGGGAAGAAGCCGCCAAGGCCAACGAAGAAGCCACCAGCAAGATCACCGCTTTGGACACTTCCGTTCACAGCGAACTTGCGACCAAGGCCGCAACCGAGGACGTGAAGAACGTTGATTCGAAAGTCGGCGTCGTCCGCACCGACCTCGATTCCACCCGCGAGGATCTCAAGATGGCCCGCAGCGAGATGGGCACGCTCATCGCGCGCAACCACGATGAAATCGACCAGCTCCGTCGCCTCGGCGAACGCGACTACGTCGAGTTCACCATCGCCGGCAAGAACAAGCCACAGAAGGTCGGCAACGTGACCGTCGAACTCAAGGCCGTCAACGAAAAGAAGGGGCAGTACAACATCAACCTGACCTCCGAAGACCGCCTGCTCCAGAAGAAGAACCGCGCCATGAACGAGCCTATCTTCTTCTACTTGCACGGCACAAAAATCCCGCAGGAACTTGTCATCAACAAGGTTGGCAAGGACACCGTCAGCGGCTACGTCAGCATTCCCAAGGCGAATTCGGCTCCCGCAGCCGCTTCCGCTTCCACTTCTGGCAATTAAGCAGCGCAACCGAACGCCGGTCTGTTCCGGCGATGATCGAGGGCGGCTCCGGCCGCCCTCTTTTTTTTGTTTCAGGCCGCCCGTGTCGCGCCAAACTTTCCCGTACAATGATGGCGGTGCTTCGGGAGGCTGCCGCAATTGTTCAGGGCAAAAATCGTCGTCTATTGTTCAGTTGACCCTTTCTTGTCCTCGCGTGGCAAATTCCTGCATGGATTCGAGCGCTTCCAAGCCGAATTGGACGAACGGGAAATACCCTGCATCTGGCTGAGCAGTCGTTCCCGCCTCCAGCTCGATGATCCGCGCCGCCGCCTCAGCCACACCGAGCCGTTCATCGCCGAAGACGGCTGCGCCGTTTACCTTCCTGAAGATTATTTCCACCTGAAGTCCACCAAGACCGTCCGCCTGGGCCGTTTTACAACCATTCCCGTCGCTCAGCAATTGCCCGCCGCCGCCGACGCACTGGAAGCCCTCAGCGAAGAGTCCGGCGTGCCCGTTGTGCCCCTTCGTTCGCTCAGCCCGCGCGAACTCTCCCAAAATATCGGCTTGCCGAATCACGAAGCCGAAGTCGTTCGCCAGCGCGATTTCGATGAACTATTTTTTTTCGCGGGCGCAAGCGATGCCGACATCGCCCGCTTCCGCTCTCTGGCCGAACGCAAAAACCTCTCTCTGCGTGAACACGGCGTACTTTGGTCCCTCGCCCTCGGCGCCGATTTTCGCCGCTGCATTCGCGAATTGGGCGAGCTTTTCGACCGCTCGTTTCACAGCCATGCCAATCGCTTTGCCGTCGCACCCGCATCCGCATCGGAATCAATCTTCCCCGCATGCGATCGCGGCATTCGCCTTTCAACCTCGACAAAAGTTGTGTCTTCGCAAGCTCCCGCTTCGCTCCGCTTTGCCGAATCGGCCATCACCGCGCCCGATCTCTGGAAAACAGTCCTCGCCGCGATCGATGCCCGCCCGTGAGTCACGCGGGAAACATTCTGTCTCTTATCTCCACTCGGCTGCACACAATGCCGCACTCACAGAAACGCAAAGGACGCGTTTCTTGTCAATTTTGCCAATAAATTGCACAATTTTGCGCAGATTGTCCGATTTTCCGCTTGGCCCTCCGATTGCAAATTTCTTACATGCCGATCTTGTCTTGACACTTCGATCTCGCCGGTGAACCTCTCAATTTCTCCGCCGAGTACTAGGAGATGTATACATGTCGTGGCTCATTCGCACCCTTCGCTTGCCCGCGCGCGAGACGCACACCAACCTCGCGCTTGCCGTTTGTGTTTTCTTGATGAGCCTCATGTCTCTTGCCTTGATTTGGCAGGCACAAATCATTGCCAACCAGCGCGAAGCCATCCAATGGCTCGAGTCGTTGAAATTCGGCGGCTAGTTCCCTCGGGATCTTCTCAGATCATCCCATTCGTACTCCCGCGCGGCAAATTTTCCCGCGCCAACCCATACATCGCTCTCGACAATTTATTCCCCGCGTGTATTCTGTCTTTACAGGGGATTTCATCGGTCAAGGAAAAGAAAATGAAGAAATGGTTTGCTCTCGCAATTCTGGCGTCAATTCCCGCGGTCGCTTCGGCTCAATCCGCAGCATCGACTCCGTCCGCAACTTCCGCGGATTCTACCGTCGCTCCGCAAAGCTCGTCACGCAGCACAGCGGCGCGTTCGCGGCATTCTCGCCGGCATAGCCGCGCGAGCCATCGCCGTCATCACCGCAAAACCGGAGCCACCCGGCAATAAGCTTGCGAAAAACAAATAGGGGAGCCGGGCGGCTCCCCTATTTGTTGGTTTGGCTGTATCGGTCCCGAAGCGCAACAAAACTCGCGCGCATATTCGGGTCGACGCGCACCGCATGCGCGGTGTGTTCAGCTTTTGTTTCGCTCTAAGCCCGGTGGAATCATTCCTTTTTCTCCGGAGCTAGTTGAGCTCACCCCTCGTAACTACGCCTGTGCAAAGTCGATTGCAAGCGAAGAAACGGAGAAACCCGCGGTTTTTCCGAGGCCAATTTTAACTCTGTGGAAATCGCGCCGTAGCGGCGTTTACTTGATGAACAGCGATTCGCGCAGCTGATCGCGCCCGACAAACGACTTGCTGGTTCTGAACCGGCTGAAGAGCTCCTGAATTTCGCGATTCTGGTACACGCGTTGCGCCGGGCAAACCGGCGGCGCGGAAATGACTTGCAGCGTATGCGAGTCCGCCACGCGGTATCGCAAAAAGATTTCCGGCTTCTTGCTGTGAAACATCGCAAACACAATTCCGCCCGGCCGCAGATACTCCGTGAGGCAAGCCACCGTCTGCTTCGCCACCGCCGGCTCCAGATAGTCCAGAATGTCCCACAGCAGCACTGCGTCGAATGCGCCTTCGTTGTACCGAAGATTCTCTTCAATGAATCGCGTCGCTCGTCCCGCCGGCGTGACATCCACCGAATCCGACCCCTCGGCCGCATTTTTCAGGCGCGCTTCTTCCTCTTTCATGAACTCTTTCCACGAACGCAACAAGTCGTCCGACGTCACGCGGAATCCGCGTTCAATGAAAAAGCTGAGCGTCGTCTGCCACGCCGGTCCCAGATCGAGCATCGTGCCGCGCCCCAGGCCGTCCAGGTTCCAAAGGAACTCTTTCAGTCCGTTCGACACCCGCGTCGTTTCCTGCATTTCCGGCGCCCTCGGCGTGCCCACCGCCGGCGAACCGCCGTTCGATGTCGTCATTCGTCCGCCGATTGGCGCGCCCGACGACGGCCGCGACACGTTGCGCGCGGTACCCGCGCCAATTCCGATGCCAAGTTTGTTCAGTAGTCCCATTGTTAGATTGCCGTCCCTGCCGCCATCGTGCCAGCCTTCGCCGCACCGCTTGCACCGGCGCCGCTCGTCGATTCCAAACCCTTCCCGAGCGGTTTGCCCGCTTCCACTTTCCCGCGCAACACCGCGCCATCTTCAATGGCCAGCCGATCTGTCTGCACTTCTCCTACCACATGACCCGTGTTCCAAAGCTGCACGCGGTCGCGCCCAATCAACTTCCCTTGTACGTCGCCTCGCACGATAATTTCGCGCGCGTGAATATCCGCTTTCACTTTTCCATTGGGTCCCACCGTCACGCTACCGCCGCTCATTTCCAGCTTGCCTTCGAGCACGCCGTCAATGAACAAATCTTCTTTCCCCGTCACTTCCCCTTTTATTTTTATTCCTTGGCTGATGCACGCCGCCGCGCGCGAAGAAACCGGCGCTGTTGTGGCCGTCGGAGAATTTGCTGCGTTAGAATTTCCAGCCGGTGCTGCTCCTGGAGGAGCCGCGGAAATTTCTGTAACACCTTGCGGCTTCGCGTCTTCTTTCTTCCACACGAGACACCTCGACCCAGTTGTTGGTTTTTTCGAAGTCGCATTCGAAGTCGGCTGGAGGGGACGCGACTCGGAATCGTGAAGATAATACAGGGTTTAGTCGATGTAAAGGGGAATACCGGGAACCAAATCTAGGGTGCCGCGCAAACGGCTATACTACATATAGTATACGCGGCGCCATGGGTTCCCCAACCAGTTGCGATGTCGCATGCGTATCCTCCCTGCTTCGCAGTTCCCACATCGCCACCAGCATTCCTCCCACTTCCCCCACAAATTTCTTGATCGACTTTCGCTTCTCGTACCAGTGCTCCGCGTCAAAATCTCCATCGCGCGCGCTGGCCACGCTCACCGCGATTTTTCCGGGAAATACGCGCCGAAAAATGTATCGCGTGCGTCGCGTGTGATAGTTCGACGTCACGATAATCACGCGCTTCCAGTTTTTCTCCGCCGCAAGTTTTGCCAAAACTTCCGCTTCTTCCCGCGTGTTTTCCGCGTCGTGCGGAAATCGCAGAATTTTTTCTTTCGGCACGCCGCGCTCCATCAGGTCGTGCTCCATCAATTCGCCGACGCCGGCATACGGCCGCAATCGCACTCCGCTTGCCACCACCACCGGCGCCAGCCCTTGCCGGTAAAGTTCCGCCGCGCGCGTCGCGCGGTCAGCGTAAAAATTATCGATGCTCAATTCGACGATCGCGTCCGCTTTTTCAAGCGAGTCTTCCACAAGCCAGCTTTCTCCCGCAAAACGCAGCAGCGGGCGCCGCGCGAGGTACAACGTTCCCGCCACCAGTACGAAACACAATAATCCAATCAATTTCGCCGTGATTCCGCCCCGTTCGCGCCGCGCGGACTTGCTCATGAACCGGGGTCCACCGATCGCAAATACTCCGCCGCTTGTTCCGGCAGCACCGCGTTAAAATACGTCTCCTTGATGCTGTACGATTTGCTTCGGCTCTCCACAATCGGCAATATTTCGATGTGCCAGTGAAAATCATCCGGCAAAGTTTTCCAGTACCCGGCAAGTTCACCCTTTTTGTTCCGGGTATTCGGCGCCGTGTGAATCACCAGGTGATACGCCGGCGCAAATTTGTCCAGCCTTCTCAGCACCCTTCCCAGCAGCGCCGCCAGCTGCCTCCGGTTCGATCCCGGCTTCGGCGATTCGAACAAATGATTGTGCGTCCGGTGCAGCACCCAAACCTCATACGGCACCCGCGCCGCATAGGGGCACAACGCGTAATAATCGCCCTGCACATCCACGATCCTCTTCCCTAATTTCTCTTCCTGCCGCACGATGTCGCAAAAAACGCATCGTTCCTTGTCGCGGTACCACTCCCGCGACGCTCTCAATTCATATTTTATTCGCCTCGGCACAAAAATCGTTCCGGTCACCTCGGAATGCGCGTGCGGCCACTCTTCTCCGGAAAGCACGCCCTGATTTTTGTACACGGTCACATGCTTCAGCCGCAGGTCCTTTTTCAAATCCGCCACGCGCGATGTCCACACCCAGATCACTCGCTCGATCTCTTCGTCGCTCAGTTGCGATAGCCGCTTGTTGTGATCCGGCGTTTCCACCACCACTTCGTGCGCGCCCACCGGCCCCATCTTGTCGTAGATTCCGTCCGCCCGCCGCCCCGCTTCGCCCTCGATCCGGTACAAGGGATCGGGATGCGGCACAACGCGCACTTGCCACGGCCCTTCGGCCGGCCACGAAAGAATCGTCTGTTGCTTGTCGATTGCCGGTTTTTCAAACGGACAGTTGGTCTCATCGCCCGTTTCGCGATGTCCCAGCACCACCCAGCTTTGCGTAATCGGATCTCGTCGGATTTCCATTCGCTTTGTGCGTGCTCTCTTGTACCCGTAATTTCGCCGCGTCCGGTAGTTTGTTTCCCCACTCCATCCTTGTCAAGCAACCCTCCTTCGCATGCTATTCTTTTTTTCGCATGCTCACCGATCTAGACTTCATGCAGCTCGCTCTCGACGAAGCCCGCGCCGCCGCCGCCGCCGCCGGAGAAGTTCCCATCGGCGCTCTCGTCGTCCGCGAAAACGAAATCGTCGCGCGTTCCGGCAATCGCACCATCCGCGACAACGACCCCACCGCTCACGCCGAAATCGTCGTCCTCCGCGAATCCGCTCGCGCCCTCGCCAACTATCGCCTTTCCGGCGTCACTCTCTACGTCACCCTCGAACCGTGCTCCATGTGCGCCGGCGCCATGATCCAGGCCCGCATCGCCCGGCTCGTTTATGGCGCCGACGATCCTCGTGGCGGCGCCGTCCGCTCGTGCTTCGAAATCCTCTCTCATCCGCGCTTGAATCACCGCGTTGAAGCCGTCTCCGGCGTCCTCGCAGGCGAATCCTCCGCGCTCCTTCAATCCTTCTTCGCCGCCCGCCGCTAATCGAAAATGCAGCCGGCTCATGTAGCGGCCGCCTTCTGAGGCGGGCGTGCCATCCGTGGGCAGTCCCTCACCAGGTGCTGCGCTTCCTTCACCGGCGCACACTTTGCCAACTCCCAAATTGTTGAGGCTCACTCGAATCTGTTAGAATTGCATTTACCGACCGCGGAGAGGTGACTGAGCGGTTGAAAGTACTCGCCTCGAAAGCGAGCGTGGGGGAAACTCCACCGTGGGTTCAAATCCCACCCTCTCCGCCATTTTTTAGCGTGCTTCTTGCACCAACGGCAAAAGAAATTCTTCCAATCGTTCGCTCTCTGTCGCTCCCAATTGTTCCATCTGAATCCCCATTTGGTTAATTCCTGCCACTCTCACGATCGCTCCCCGCCCTGCAACCGGTTTCATTCCGTGTCCTAAATGCAGGCTCGTTTCCACTCGCGATCCCAATGGAAGCGCGCGTTGCGCCCGCACCAGCATTCCGCTCAAGCTCACGTTGATCGTCTCGCCCTCCACCTCCACCGCACCCAACCGCAACTGCACGCGATGCTGCACCGGAATTCTTCTCGTTCGCCGCCGTTCCCGGTCAATCGTGCTTTGCGTCGCTCGCAAAGTCTTTAGCAAGCGTTCCTTATCCAGCGGCTTGTAAAGCACAAAACTCGCTCCCGCTTCGAACCCGATGGACACCGCACTCGGCCGCTGATCGTCGCTGATCAGAATCACCGGCGTCGTCCGGTTCGTTCGCATTCGCCTCGACTGTCGCGCAAGTTCCACTCCGTCCGGCGAAGCCATGTGAAAATCCAGAATCATCAGGTCGAATTTGATCCGATCGAGCAGGTCCACCGCTTGCGCGCTGTTTTTCAGCGTCAGCGCTTCCATGCCAATCGAGCCCACCACCCGCTCGATTAGCTCGCAGGTTTCTTGTTCATCGTCCACGATCAGCACGCGTTGCTGCATCCAGTTTCCCTGGGCCGGCGCGGTCATTTTCATTTTGTCGGCTTTGTGCCGCCGCGCTCAATCGGTCCCGGTCTCCTTGCTCCGTCTCATTCCATCCATCCCGGGCAGCAGCGTCCGGACATCTTCGAAGGCTGGCTTCAACGGTCCTCGCAGCCCCGGCCCCGAAGCCCATTGCGGCCTCGCCTCGTGCGATACCACATAAAAATCAAACTCCACGCCGATTCCCACGCTTTGATTCTCCGGTTCACCCGGAACCACACGCACAACGTGCCCCATGCAATTCCAATGCGCCGCGCGCACGCCAGAAATCGCTTCCGGCATTTCCAGCAAGAGATCCAGAATCGCGCCCTCGCTCAACGGCAAATCCGTAGTAAAAAAAACTCCCCGCCGCGAAATGTTCTCCGACTCCACTTCTTGCTCGCCTTGTCCGGACTTCCTCACTCGCAAGCGAACCTGCGTCTTCAACGCGTGTCTTTCCGCAAGTCGGCGGTCTTTCCCCAACGATTCCATGAATCGTTCCATTGTCTTCTCCTAAAATTTCAAGGAAGGGCCCAGGACATGAAGGGGCAATTCGGATGAACAGCTTGCGTTCCGTTCAACTTTAATGAAAGACTCAATTTCGTACTTGTCTAATCTTTGTACCCTCTAGTACTTTCGTTTTCCTTATAACTTTCCCATAAAAAAATCCGCGGGTATCTTCGCCCGCGGACTTTTCACCTTACCTTTCTTGGAGTTTCTTTAGAAATGGCAGCTCGCCGCGCCGCGCTTCTCCAAATATCTTTGATGATATTCCTCCGCCTTCCAAAACGTTCCCGCCGGCGTAATCTCCGTCGCAATCGGCTTGCGGAATTTTCCGCTCGCTTCCAGCGCTGCCTTCGATTTCTTCGCCGCCGCTTCCTGTTCCGGCGAATGAAAGAAAATCGCCGTGCGGTATTGCGCGCCAAAATCCGGGCCCTGCCGATTCACTTGCGTCGGATCGTGCATGTGCCAGAACGCATCCACCAGCGTCTCGTAGCTCACCTTCGCCGGATCAAACGTCACCTGCACCACTTCCGCGTGCCCCGTCGTATCCGTGCACACCTCTTTGTACGTCGGATTCTCTGTCTTTCCTCCGCTGTATCCCACCAGCGCATCCTCCACGCCCGGAATCATCCGGAACTTCTGCTCCACTCCCCAAAAACATCCCGCCCCAAACGTTGCCAGTTCGCTCATGTCGCTCTCCTTGTTTGATTCTAACTCTTTCTTCCTCTCGGCGAACTCTGCGCCTCTGCGTTAAGAACCTCTCGCGCCTAAAGAAGACAAGTTCGCATTACTTCCTGGCCTTAGATTTTTGCCCGTCTCAGTCGCAACGCGTTCGCAATCACCGACACCGAACTAAAACTCATCGCCGCACTCGCCATCATCGGACTCAACAGCAATCCCAGCCACGGATAAAGCACGCCCGCCGCAATCGGTATCCCAATCCCGTTGTACAAAAACGCAAACCACAAATTCTGCTTTATATTTCGAATCGTCGCCCGGCTCAATTTTCTCGCCCGCACAATCCCCCGCAAATCACCTTTCACCAGCGTAATCCCCGCGCTCTCCATCGCCACGTCCGTCCCCGTCCCCATCGCAATCCCCACATCCGCCGCCGCCAGCGCCGGCGCATCGTTCACTCCGTCTCCCACCATCGCCACAATTTTCCCGCTCTTCTTCAATCGCCCGACGATCTCCGCTTTCTCCTTTGGCCGTGCGCCGGCCTCCACTTCTTCAATTCCCAGCTCCCGCGCCACCTTTCGCGCCGTTTCGCGCACGTCTCCCGTCACCATCACCAATTCCATCTTTTCTTCACGCAACTGGCGCAAAGCTTCCGGAGTGGATTCCTTCACGGAATCTGCCAAAACAATCACGCCAATCGCTCGTCCATTCGCCGCCACAAGAACAAAACTCGAAGAAGCTTCTCCGTCCATGTCATTGCTCAGATGCATTGATTCGCTTCTCGGCGCCTCTCGCACCCCGTTTTCCACAAGAAACCGGGCGCTGCCTACGAGAACGCGCTCACCATTTACGGTGCCTTCCGCTCCGCCACCTGGCGTCGCTCGAAAACCTTCCACCTTTGCCAGCCTCGCGCCGGACTCTTGCGCAGCCTGCACGATTGCTCTCGCCAGTGGATGCTCGCTCGCCTGCTCAACGCTTGCCGCAAGCCACAGCATTTCGTCCTTGGTGCGTCCCGCGCCTTCCACAACACTGGCCGTCATCACACGTGGCTTTCCGATTGTCAGCGTGCCCGTCTTATCGAGCGCCAACACGTCCGCCTTCGCCAGCGTCTCCAGCGCCTCCGCGTTCTTTACCAATACTCCCGCGCGCGCCCCGCGCCCCACCGCCACCATCACGCTCATCGGCGTCGCCAATCCCAGCGCACAAGGACACGCAATAATCAGCACCGAAATTGCGCTCACCAGCGCATTCGCGAACCGCGGCTCCGGCCCCGCCATCGCCCAAATCAAAAACGTCGCCGCCGCCACCGCCACCACCACCGGCACAAAAATCCCCGCCACATGGTCCGCCAGCTTCTGCATCGGCGCACGGCTCCGCTGCGCCTCACTCACCAATTTCACAATCTGCGCCAGCATCGTTTCATTTCCCACGCGCCGCGCAAGCATCACAAAACCTCCGCTCGTATTCAACGTCCCGCCGGTCACGTCGTCGCCCGCGGATTTTTCCACCGGCATCGGCTCGCCCGTCAGCATCGATTCATCCACCGCGCTCGCGCCTTCTTGCACCACTCCGTCCACCGGCACACGCTCGCCCGGCCGTACGCGCAACAAATCGCCCTGTTCCACGGCGGCCAAGGGAACGTCCTTCTCTTGGCCGGAATCGCCAATCAGATGCGCCACCTGCGGCGCAAGATGCAGCAGCTCCCGGATCGCGCCCGCCGTTTTCGCCCGCGCGCCCAGCTCCATCACTTGCCCGAGCAGCACCAGCGTCGTAATCACCGCCGCCGCTTCAAAATAAACCGGCACCGCGCCATTCCTCTCCGCAAACGATTTCGGAAACCACCCCGGAAAAATCGTCGCCGCCACGCTTTCCAAATACGCCGCACCCGTTCCCAATCCAATCAGCGTGAACATATTCGGACTTCGATTCACCATCGACGCCCAAAACCGCTCAAAAAACGGCCACCCGCCCCACAAAACCACCGGCGTCGCCAACGTAAATTCAATCCATCGCATCGCCGCCATCGAAATTCCAAAACTGAATTTCTCGCCAAACATTCCCAGCAAAAAAACTGGCAAACTCAGCGCCGCACTCGCCCAAAATCGCCGCCGCATCGAAACATATTCCGGATCGGGCCCCGCGTCCGCCGCCACTTCCATCGCTTCCAGCGCCATCCCGCACTTCGGGCAGCTTCCCGGCCCGATCTGCACAATCTCCGGATGCATCGGACACGTGTACCGAACGCCCGCTTCGCCTTCGCTTGCGGTGCGCCCCGTCCTATCGGTACCTTCTTGTGTCACGCCCGATTTTGTCGCCGCCGATTTTGTCGCGCCCGCTTTTGTCGCG
>DATGEI010000060.1:0-7892 GCA_035310365.1 Candidatus Acidiferrum sp. | reverse complement strand
ATCCAAGGAAAGGCATCGCGAATCCCGCGGCCTTCCCATCCTCGACACGATTCTTCGCGACCTTCGCTACACGCTCCGCACGCTTTGGCGCGATCGCGCTTTTGCCGCCATCGCCATCCTCATTCTCGCGCTCGGCATCGGCGCCAACATCGCCGTCTTCAGTATCGTCAACACGCTTCTTCTCCGGCCGCTTCCCTTTGCCGCTTCGGATCGCCTCGCGTGGCTTGATTCGAATCGCGGCCTCGGCGGCCTGTCTTCCCTCACGTACAAAATCGACGTCTACGACGAATACGCAAAGCAAAATCGTTCCTTCGAACAAGTCACCGCCTACATGCCCTTCTACAGTGCCGGCGGATATTCCCTGACCGGTCGTGGCGACCCCCTCGCGCTCACCGGCGTCATGGTCGATGCGAATTTCTTCCAAACGCTCGGCGTCAAACCGCAATACGGCCGCGCGTTTCTTCCGGGTGAAACGGCCAAAGGCGCGGCGCACGTTGCCATTCTTCAAAATGCTTTCTGGCGCCAGCACTTCCATTCCGATCTTTCGATCCTCAATCACTCCATCACGCTAAATCGGCAGTCCTACACGGTCGTCGGCATCCTGCCGCCATCGTTCGATTTCGGAGCGGCCTTTGCTCCGGGCCAACGAATCGACCTCTTTGAACCGTATCCGTGGGAAAACATTCGCCAGTGGGGAAACACGATTTTCATCATCGGCCGCCTCAAACCCGGCGTCACCGTGCAAAGCGCGCAAAACGAAGTGGATCTGCTCATGCCGCAAATGTGCGCCGCGCACAAAGAGTGGAACAGCGACTACGCCACGCGCGTCTCCAGCCTCAGCGAACACGTCCGCGGCAAACTTCGCTCTTCCCTTATCGTTCTGTGGTCCGCGGTCGGTCTTATCCTTCTCATCGTTTGCGTCAATCTCGCCAATCTTCTCTTCGCGCGCTCGGCCGCGCGTTCCAAAGAATTCGCCACGCGCACGGCGCTCGGTGCGGGACGCCTGCGCATCGTCGGCCAGCTGCTAACGGAGAGCGTCGTTCTGTCTGCATCGGGAGCGTCCGTCGGTCTTGTTTTCGCGTACGGAATCGTCGCATTTGTCTCGCGGCAAGCCTCGCTTGCACTGCCCCTTCTCAATTCCATGAGGATCGACGGCGCAACGCTTCTCTGGACTCTTTGCGTCACCGCTTTTGCCGCGGTCCTGTTCGGCCTCGCTCCCGGTTTTCTTATCGCCGCCACGGATTTGCGCGCCGGCCTCGCCAGCTCCAGCTGGGGCTCGACGGAAGGCCGCCATTTTCACGGACTCCGCTCGCTCCTCGTCATCGGCGAAGTGGCGCTCGCTTGCGTGCTCCTTGTTGGCGCGGGCTTGCTTTTCCGCAGCTTCCTCCGCGTGCTGGACGTGGATCTCGGATTCCAACCGGCGCAAGCCGCCGCGCTCACCATCAGTTATGACGACGATGGAAATCCCGCGCACCGCGTTCCCGTAATGCAGGAAATTCTTCGTCGCGTCGAGCGAATTCCGGGCGTCGAAGCCGCGGGAATTTCCGACATGCTCCCGCTCGGCCGCAATCGCGCCTGGAGCTTTTTCGCGATCGGACACGTGCCCGCAAAGGATGAAAGCCCGGATTTCAACGAAGCCTACGTCCGTGTCGTCACGCCCGGTTACCTCTACGCGATGGGAATGCATCTGCGCGACGGCCGCGATTTCGATTGGGCTCTCGATCGTCCCGATACGCAAAACGCCGTCATCATCAATGAAGCCGCCGCAAAAATGCAATGGCCCGGCCAGAATCCCATCGGAAAACTGGCCAATTGCTGCAGCAAAAATCCCGGCGTCGTCATTGGAGTGATTTCGGACGTTCGCCAGAATAGCCTGGAGGAGGCGGCTACTCCGGAAATGTTTCAGTCCAGCTCGCAGGCCGGCCCGGATGGGTCGGAACTCATTGTCCGCTCGCAATTGCGCCCTGAAGTTCTCGGGCCCGCGCTCGTCAAAACCATGCGCGACTTTAATCCCGAGCGGCCGATCGGCGAATTTCGCGTGCTGCAGCAAATCGTGGAAACTTCCACGTCGCCGCGCCGCTTCTTCGTCATGCTCGTCGGTTCTTTCGCCGCGCTCGGCTTGCTCCTCGCCGCGCTCGGCATTTACGGCGTCATCTCCTATATGGTCACGCGGCAGCGCCAGGAAATCGGCATTCGCATGGCGCTCGGCGCCAGCCGCGGCAACGTTCTCTTCGGCGTCGTGAACCACACACTGCGTCTCGCTCTCGTGGGCATCGCCATCGGCGCCGTCGTCTCTTTCGTCGCCGGAAAGTGGATCTCGTCCCTTCTCTTTGAAACCCGGCCCGGCGATCCAACGACCTTCGCCGCCATGCTCGCCATTTTTGCCGGCGTTGCCGTTCTGGCCGGATACATTCCCGCGCAACGCGCTGCTCGCGTCGATCCGCTCGTCGCGCTCCGATATGAGTGAGCCGAAATATGAATCTCGTTCGTAGCCAAAACACGCGCCACCTCTCACGCGGCAGAAAGGCGGCCGGCCATGCTCGATAGTCTTCGGCAATTCGCGGCGCGTCTCCGTTCCTTTTTCTCGCCTCGCTCTCTGGACAACGAACTCGAGTCCGAGATGGCGACTCATCTCCAATTCGCCACCGAAGAAAATCTCCGTCGCGGCATGGCGCCGCAAGAAGCCGCGCGCCAGGCTCGCATCAGTTTTGGCGGTCCGCAACAATCGAAGGAATCTCACCGCGATTCGCGCAGCTTTCCCCTGCTCGAATTTTTTCTCCGGGATTTTCTTATCGCTCTCCGCACCCTTCGCAATTCCCCCGGCTTTACCGCTGCCGCCGTTCTGACACTCGCTCTCGGCATCGGCGCGAATTCCGCAATCTTCAGCGTCGCGAGCGGCGTTCTCTTTCGCGACCTCCCTTTCAAAGAACCGCGCCGCCTCGTCCTCCTTTGGAGCACTTCCTCCGACAGCGCACGCGATCAGCTTTCGTTCACCGATCTCGACGATTACCGCTCGCAAAATCATTCGCTCGAAGACATCGTTCCGTTCGGCACCTGGAGCGCCACGTTTCTCGGCAACGGCACGCCTGAACGCATCGACGGCGTGCAAGTCGGCGACGGGTACTTCTCGTTGCTTGGCGCGAACTTCCGCCTCGGTCGTGGATTTCTCCCCGAAGAACAAGTCCCGGGCAAAGATCAGGTGCTCGTCTTGACCTACGAACTCTGGCAGCGCCGCTTCGCCGCGGATGAAAGCATCGTAGGGAAGCAAGTTCGCCTGGGCTCGAAGCAGTACTCCGTCGTCGGTGTGACCGCGCGCGACTTCCCGGTTCTTCCGCCCACACTCGTGGACGGCCATCCGCAATTTTATCGGCCGGTAGCGGAAACTCATGACGACAACGAACGCCGTTCACGCCACCTTCGCGCGATTGCTCGCTTAAAGGCCGGTGTTTCGCTACAACCCGCGCAGACGGATCTCAGCCTCATCAACCGGCGTCTTGCCGCGCAATTTCCGAATGACTATTCGACCGTCGGCGTTCGTGTAACCAGTCTTCACGACGATCTTTCTTCTGGATTCCGTCCGGCGCTTTTCGTGCTTTCCGGTGCAATCGGCTTCCTGCTCTTGATCGCATGCGCGAACGTTGCGAATTTGCTCCTGGCTCGCGCCATTGGCCGCCAGAATGAACTTGCGATTCGTTCCGCCGTCGGCGCCCGCCGTTCCCAAATTGTCCGTCAGATGTTGATCGAGAGTCTCGCCCTCGCGTGCTTCGGCGGCGCTGCCGGAATCGCGTTCGCAGCCGTCGCCACCAAACTTGCGGTCGTACTCGGTGCAAGAGTGATTCCTCAACTCCTCACCGTTTCGCTCGACGCGCGAGTGCTTGTTTTCACCGCCGCCTTGAGTCTCGCCACCGGATTTGTCTTTGGTTCGCTTCCCGCGTGGCAAGCTTCGGCGGTTTCCGCGAACGACACGCTGAGAGCCGGCAATCGCGGCACCACCACGGCTCATCTTCGCTTAAGGAATATTCTCGCGGTCACCGAAATTGCCCTCGCCCTCGTTCTTCTCGCCGGCGCCGGTCTCCTCATCCGCAGTTTTGCGAAACTGTATTCCGTCGATCGTGGCTTCCGCACCGACCATCTCCTTACCATGGACGTTTCCCTGCCTTCTTCGCGATATCCCGAAGGCACGCCAAAGCCCGCACAGTTTTATCGCAACCTCATTTCTCGTGTGAGCGCGCTTCCAGGTGTTGCGTCCGCCGGTGCGGTCAGCATTCTTCCATTGGGAACAAACTTTGACACGGCCGGAACCGAACCGGAAGGCCTCGTACACGGTCCCGGCGAAACGCCCTACCCCGAACGTTATATCGTCTCTCCCGGTTATTTCTCGGCAATCGGAATACGTTTGGTAAAAGGCAGACTCCTGTCGGAGTCCGATACCGACAGCTCTCCGCTCGTCGCTCTCGTCTCTCAAACCGCCGCCCGCCGATGGTGGCCTGGGCAAGATCCCATCGGGAAACACATCATGCCCCCCGGCTTTGACAGTAACCGCCCTCCCTGGCGCACCGTTGTTGGCGTCGTTCAGGACGTGAAACAAGCCGGCTTGGACGCTCCCGCAACCGCGCAAATCTATCTGCCCCATTCGCAATACGCCACCGGCAGCCTCACGCTTGTCGTCCATTCGAGCGTCGCGCCTCTCTCGCTCACTTCTCCGGTTCGGCAGCAATTGCTCGCGATCGATCCAGAAATCGCCGCTTCCAATATCACCACCATGGAAGAAGTCCTCTCCAACTCGATTGCTTCGCAGCGCTTTTCCACGGCGCTTCTCGGCGCATTGGCGGGGCTCGGCTTGATTTTAAGTTCCATCGGTATCTACGGCGTCCTCTCGTACGGCGTTCTGCAAAGAACTCGCGAGATTGGAATTCGGATGACCCTTGGCGCCACGAACCGGCGCATCGTTTCCTTGGTCATGGGACATGGCGTCAAGATCCTGGCCGTCGGCCTCGCCGTCGGGTTCGTCGCCGCCCTGTTCATCACGCGGCTCATGTCCAGCCTTCTTTTTGGAGTCACCGCCAACGATCCGCTCACGTACGTTGGAATTTTTGTCTTTCTAAGTTTTTCGGCCCTTCTTGCCTGCTATCTTCCGGCGCGGCGGGCTTCGCGTCTCAATCCACTGGTTGCGCTTCGCCACGAGTGATCGCATAAGGAAAATCGTTTATGGACATCGCCATCGCACAAAATCCGCGCGCCAAATCGATTCGCAGGCTCTTGCTCGCCAGCGTCGCGTTGCTTGCCGTCGCCGGAATTTCTTTTGGCCTCACTCGCCTTCGTCCCGCCGCACCCAGCGTCGATGGCGCTTCTTTTTTCTCCGACACCGTCAAACGCGGCGACCTCTTGCGCGCCGTTCACGGCGTTGGCACTCTCGTGCCCGAAGACATCCAGTGGATTCCCGCGCTGAACACCGCTCGCGTGAGCAAAATCATTCTCCATCCCGGCGCAAACGTGAAGGCCGATTCCATCGTTCTTGAACTCAGCAATCCCGAGCTCGAACGCGACACGCTCGACGCCGAATACCAGCTCAAGGCCGCCGAAGCGCAATTCCTCAGCGTCCGCGCGCAAATGGGCAGCGACATCCTGAATCAAAAAGCCGCCGCCGCCGCCGTCCGCAGCGAATACGAGCAGGCAAAAATCCAGCACGCCGTAGACGAAAAAATGCTCGCCCAGAACATCGGCGCGGCCGTCACGGCGCAGCTTTCCAAAGTCAGGGAAGATCAGCTTGCCATTCGCGCTCAGCTCGAAGAAGCGCGCGCCAAAAACGCGGAAGAAACCGCCGAAGCGAAAGTCGCCGCGGAAAAATCTCACGTCGATCAGCAGCGCGCACTCTACAGCCTTCGCCGCAGCCAGCTCGAAGCCCTCCACGTTCGCGCGGGCATCAACGGCGTATTGCAGCTCGTTCCCGTCGAAGTCGGCCAAAGCGTCGCGCCCGGCACGAACCTCGCGCGCGTGGCCGATCCCAAGAGGCTGAAAGCGGAAATCAAAATCGCGGAAACGCAGGCCAATGAACTTTCTCCCGGCATGAAGTCCACCATCGACACGCGCAACGGCGTCGTCATCGGCCGCGTCTCGCGCATCGATCCTTCCGTTCAGAACGGCACCGTCACCGTCGACGTTTCCTTCGACGGGCCGCTTCCGAGCGGCGCGCGCCCCGATTTGAGCGTCGACGGAACCATCGAAATCGAAAATCTCAAAAACATTCTCTACGTCGGCCGTCCCGCCTTCGGCCAGCCGCAGTCGACCGTCGGCCTCTTCAAGGTCGCGGACGACGGCGTGGAAGCCACGCGCACCACCGTGAAGCTCGGAAGATTTTCCGTCAGCTCTGTCGAAATTTTGCAGGGCCTGAAGGAAGGCGATCGCGTCATTTTGTCCGACACGTCCGCCTGGAGCGGTTTCGAACGGATTCGTTTGAAGTAAATCTCGCAAACTTTCTTACGAGGAAACGCATGGACCTTCAAAAAACTCAGCTCGTGAAAATGGAAGGCGTTACCAAAATTTTCCGCACCGAAGACGTCGAAACGCACGCCCTTTCGAATATCGACCTGGGCATCGACCGCGGCGACTACGTTTCCATTTCCGGCCCGTCCGGCTGCGGCAAATCCACGCTGCTTTCGATCCTCGGACTTCTCGATTCGCCTTCCAGCGGAAAATTTTTCATGAACGGCAAGGACGTCTCGCAAATTACCGCCGCCGAACGCACACGCATCCGCAATCGCGAAATCGGTTTCGTCTTTCAGGCCTTCAATTTAATCGGCGATCTCACCGTGTATGAAAACGTCGAATTGCCCCTGACCTATCGCAACATGGGCGCCGCCGAGCGCCGCGAAAAAACCGAGCACGCCCTCGAGCGCGTCGGCATGTCCCATCGCAAAAAACATTTTCCCGCGCAGCTCAGCGGCGGTCAGCAGCAGCGCGTCGCCGTCGCCCGCGCTCTTGGCGGCGATCCGCTCATCTTGATGGCCGACGAGCCCACCGGAAATCTCGATTCGCAAAACAGCGAAGCCGTCATGCAGCTTCTCTCCGACCTTCATCAGAATGGCGCAACCATCTGCCTCGTCACGCACGATCCGCGTTACTCGCGCTTCGCCGATCGCACGATTCATCTGTTCGACGGCAAAATCGTAGCCGAACCGGTAAGCGCTCTCGCTTCCGCCTGATCGGAGCTAATCGCAAAGGCGAAAGAATTTCCGATCTCGCAAGACATGCTGCTCTGGCAAATGGGACATAGCTTCCTCTGCTTACTCGGTTCCGCTTGCCTTATTTCTGTATTTCCGCGATTCTCGAAGTATGAAGCGCCGCCCCGATCCGCTCCTCGTCACCCGCTCCGCCGACCGCTTCTCCGCCCTCGGCGCGGAGCCGCGCCTGCAAATCGTCCGCTTGCTTCTCGCCGCATATCCCGGCGGCATGGTCGCCGGCGAAGTGCAGGATGAACTCGAAATTCCCGCGTCCACTCTTTCGCATCACCTTGAAAAATTGAAACAAGTTGGCCTCGTCAACGTGAAGCGCGAAGGCACGTTTCTCTGCTATTCGGCGAATACGGACGTATTGCGCGAAGTGCTTGGATTCTTGTACGAAGAATGCTGCACGCGCAGCCGCGCGGTGGCACCGGAAGAAATTGTGCAAATTTCGAAGTGAGGAAAATCATGAGCGGCGAAAATCTGCAGGACGTCGTGAAGCAAAAATACGGCGCGGCGGCAAAACAAGTCGCGGCGGGCGGAACGGCAACGTGCGGCGGCGGAGCACTGAGCTGCTGCGATCCGATCACGAGAGATCTTTACGACGGCGCACAACTTTCCGCGCTTCCGAAAGAAGCGGTCGCTGCGTCGCTCGGCTGCGGCAATCCGACC
>DATGEI010000059.1:0-35388 GCA_035310365.1 Candidatus Acidiferrum sp. | reverse complement strand
TTGCGAAAGCGGACGCGGCTCAACGATGTAATCGACCGGGAAGATCGAGTGGCGCTGGTGGACGTTGGCGTTGTCCACGATGGACATCAGCGCTTCGAGGCGGCGCTCGGGAATGTCAAACACTTTGCCCAGGTAATACTTCACGGTCTCGCGGGAAATCGTATGGGGAGGGACGGCCGTAGCGGTGGCCGCGATGGCGCAAGGATGGGCGTAGCCGGTCTTGGCGGAAATGGTCACGGTTCGATTGAGTCTTTCTGGCACGGGAACCAGAACCCCTGTGCCGGGCCAGGCTGGAAAAGCAGAATGCCCCTGTCCTTATTATAGATTATAGGAGGCGGGGCCACACAGTGCGCCGCACTCGTGGCGGACACTCTACCCTAAATCGCCGAATCTTTGCAGTCCTGTCGCCACGGTATAGGTTGAGGTAAACTGCCTCGGCTATGACTGATGCCAGAAATAACCAGGGCAGCGTTCCGCGTGAATCCTCGCATCCCCCTCTTGGTTTTAACCGCGCTGGGGATCATTTTATTCCTCGGCCGAGCTTCGTCCGCACCGGGCGAAGGTTTGGACAAAAAGCCGGTGCGGCGAGTGGCGGCGGGAAAGGATTTGGAAGCGACCGAAATGCGAAGCGTTGCGCCGGCGCCGGCGTTTTGGGCGCGATTGCAAATGGCGAGCGCGGTTGGCAAGAATTTGCTGAATTGACGCGCGTTGGCGATTGCCGGAAGGGCGGCGTCAATCCTCCGTGTGTTGTCATCGCGAACGAAGCGAGGGATCTGCTTTTGGTTTGCAGTTGTAGCGGCCGCCTTCCGAGGCGGGCGTTCTGAAGTGCGACTGTTTCAAGGAGACTGAGCGTGAGCAGAAAATGGATTTCTTTGATCGTTCTGGCAGCACTTTGCGGAGTTGTGTCGACGGCAGTTGCGCAAGAAAAACCGGCCTGGAAAGTCACCGAAGGCGATTACGTGGCGAAGGATTTTAAGTTTCGGTCGGGGGAATCGCTGGCGGAATTGAAGCTGCACTACCGCACGCTGGGAACGCCGAAGAAGGATGCGCAAGGGCGCGTGACGAATGCCGTGATGATTTTGCATGGCACGGGCGGAACCGGCGCGCAATTTTTGTCGCCACAATTTGCAAATGAGCTTTATGGCGCGGGGCAGCCGCTGGACGTGACGAAATATTTTGTGATTTTGCCGGATGGAATTGGGCACGGAAAATCTTCGAAGCCGAGCGATGGAATGCACGCGAAATTTCCGTCGTACGACTACGACGACATGGTGGCGGCGCATCATTTGCTGCTGACGCGCGGATTGGGCGTGGAGCATTTGCGGCTGATTTTCGGCACGTCCATGGGATGCATGCACTCGTTCGTGTGGGGCGAAACGTATCCGGATTTTATGGACGCGCTGATGCCGATGGCGTGTTTGCCGGTGCAGATTGCCGGGCGCAACCGCATTTGGCGCAAGATGGTGATGGACGCGATCCGCGAAGATCCGGAATGGAAAGGCGGCGAATATAAAGAGGAGCCGAAGTCTGCCGTGCGCGTGGCGCTCGATTTTTTGATTATTGCCGGCAGCGCGCCGATTCCGATGCAGAAAACGCTGCCGACGCGCGATGCCGCCGACAAATTCCTTGCGGACTATTTTGCGACGCGGGCGAAAGACGTGGACGCGAACGACTTTTTGTATCAAGTGAATGCGTCGCGGAATTACGATCCTTCGCCGAGCCTCGAGAAAATCACGGCGCACGTGATGTGGATGAATTCGGCGGACGATTTTATCAATCCGCCAGGGCTCGGAATCGCAGAGCGCGAAGCGAAACGCCTGAAGAACGGAAAGTTCGCGATGATTCCCGAAAGCGAGCAAACGCACGGCCACGGTTCGCACACCTGGGCGGTGCTGTGGAAGAAGGAGCTGGCGGAGCTGCTCCGCAGCAGTGGCGAAGTAACGAAGTAAGGAAGCAACGAAGTAAAGAAACAACGACGAGAAAGCCCCAGCGGAGCAGCGCCACAAAATTTGATTAGCTAGACACCAACCACGCCTTATTATTTTGGCAAGTGTGCGCAACCGCATGAAAATGGGGAAGATGCGGCGTTTTGAGGCGGGCTGGTTTGTGCAGAGAGTGCGCAAGCGGTTGATTTGAAAAGAGATCGACGGAATCAAGGATGGAGAGAGTTCGAGAGTGGTAACGAAGAGGGGGGACCCCCCTCCCCCTGTTTTTGTAAGTGTTGATTGCAAACCACTTAAGTTTTCTGGAAGCCCTTTAGAATGAACACTTGTGAAGGGTCGTAGAAGTGTTGATTGTAAAGGACTTGCGGGGGTGGCGAAATCGGGTACTAGTCTGTTGGCGGGGGAGTTAACGGATGAGGCGGGAAGAGGAGCCGTGTCACGAGAGCGGACGACGGCGACCATTGCAAAGACACAATATCACAAACCGGTACATAACGCAAGTATAAAATTTACACGGTTGAGGTTTCGAGTTGGGCGACAATGCAGGCAAGGGTTGGAGTAGACTACGGATATGGACATACGGTTGAAGCCGGAAATGGAAGAGATGATTCGGCAGGACGTTGAGCGCGGAGCGTACCGGAGCGCGGATGAGTTTGTGGAGCACGCCGTGAAATTGCTTCATGAGGAAGAGGCCTGGCTCGCGGAAAATGGGAGCGAGATCCGGGCGAAAATAGAACAAGGTTATGCCTCGGCGCAACGCGGGGAGCTGCTCGATTCAGATCGCGTGCGGCAAGAGATGGAACACAGAAAGAAGACGTGGCTTGCTGAAAAGCGCCACACATGAGCGAGTATCAGTTCACGCCTGAAGCGTTAAGCCATTTATTTGCATAGACCTAGACTCAAGCCTCTTTCGTCTCCAAAGCGTTGACCTTGCGTAGCTTTTGCGTATACAAATCAGAATCGCGCCCGGAGTAAGGAATCACGATGCACTATCTGATGGCCCCATTAGAAGAACACTACGATAGCGGATTCGGTGCTGTTGCTGATGCTTTTCATCGAGCCGCCAAAGCCTTAGAAAAAGAAAATATAGGGCAACGTTTCGCTTGGAATCATCTCCCACAAATTTGCCTCTACCGTCACGCTGTCGAACTTTTTCTCAAGTCTGGAATCATCATTGTTCACCGTAAACTGAAACTGCCGTATGGTCGCGGGGAGTCGCACTCTAGCAACAAGCCTTTGTTTCTGGACCCCGCCGGGATTTGGAAGTCCTTGTACAAAACCCACGATCTTGCCGAACTTTATGCGTACTGGAAGAAATTGATGGTCGGTCACAAAGATAAACTGACCGAACTCACCAAAAACAAACCTGACATGAGCGTACCTCCAGAACTGGACGGCTGGATTGATACGTTAGCAACCGCAGACCCGAATACCGATTACTTCCGCTATCCAATTTCAAAGAATCCTGCAAACGATAAGGAGAAATCACCGTTCAAAGAAGTTCCACTTAAAGGTCTCCTTCAAACAAAGGAAGGTGAATACGAAAGGGCATTAGTTATCAAAAATAGTGATGGTGAATTCGTCCGAGCCTTCAAACTTGACGATTCCACGGACAGAAAAGTACAGGAGGCTGCATCCGAAGCAGCGCAAATGCTCGGTAACTTTGACGCGATGTTCCGCTTTGAATTAACCGATGGGTGGTAGCAAAAGGAAGAGGAAGCGGGGGTCGAGTCTTTCGCTTGCCTCGCGATGCCGATGGAGCGGAAATAATCGCGAGACTAACATCGCTCCTTGTCGGCGTTTCATAACAAGGAAAGCGCGTGGTCGTGTTCTGACGCGAGTCCTCACGACCCCCCGGACCATATCGTTCGCCCAACCACAGGCGAAAGCTTAGAATATCACGATCAAATTCTAGCGGGGGGATTTTGGTGTCCGATCTCACGTTCTCAGAAAGACGAGTTCTCGAACAAGTCCTTGGGATGGCGGGCGGATACGTGCTGGACTTTACCGACCCGACGTTTGACGAGTTCATCCGCGAATACACTGGCCGAAACATTCGGGATGCGCGTTATGAATACAAGAGCGGCTCAAAGGCGAATCGGCTCAGAGCATTTTGGACCAAAGAGGAAAACGCGCTTGTAGGAAGATTATTGAGTGCGCTTCTGGATTACAACGGCGAGACAAGCACTCGCGTTTTGGCATGTCGTCAGATCATCCAGCGGCTTCTCGGAACTTCCGCCGTGCCCTCAAATAGCAGTCCGAATCAAACTTTCGAATACGTTGCGCAACAAGCAGGGCGCTCGCGTGTTTTGTGGCAGTTAAAGGAGAGATTTACTCTACTCGGAGCAGAGCCGGACAGGAACAAAGCAGGGTTGGCGCTGGAAAAACTCTTGAACGAGTTGTTTGAGACTTTCGATCTCAGGCCCCGGCAGCCTTACCGTGTCGTGGGTGAGCAGGTTGACGGTTCGTTTGAACTGGACGGTCACGTTTATTTGGTGGAATCCAAATGGGAAAAGCATGCGCTACCAGAGGCAGATTTGCTCGTTTTCAAAGGCAAAATTGAGAGCAAAAGCCCGTTCACACGCGGTGTTTTCATCGCATTGAACGGCATCACCGAACCCGCCAAGTATGCGATCACGCGAGGACAAGCACCACCGTTCTTCATCATGGACGGTTATGACCTCTTGATGATTTTTAGCGAGGCCATCGACCTGAGAGAATTTTTAAGACGGCGGGTTCGACTGCTCGCTGAAGAAGGCTGCGTCTGCGTACCGTTCACGGCTTTGTGAGATTCTTGCCACCGCCGGGTTGAAGCTCTTACCGGACAAGCCAGTGAGATAAAACTGTCACGGTCAATTTTGTAGAGGTGGCGGAGGGTGGTTGTCGAAGGGCCTTCCAGACTTTTGAAATGAGGATGGCGTCACCGATTGCTAGGAGGGCGGTGAAGACGTATCCTGCGATTCGCAAGAGAAGTTGATTGCGGAGAAACATTTCAAATTCGAAGGCAATGTTGTGTCGTTGGTGAGGTTGGCGGGGAGAAATGCGGTCGAATGGTTCGGAAATGGGATGGCGCGAGGTGTAGGGGAGGAAGGATTCGAGGAGGGGGTTCATGAGCGAGATGGTTCCGTTGAGGTGAGGGGCGGCGCAGTGTTGCCATGGGCGCGCTGAAGCGCCGCCCCTACACGGAAAAAAGAAAACACGGAAAAGGCAAAGAAGCGGCTAGACGCCTCAGTCCGAGAGAAGAAGGGCCATCTCGGAAGATGGCCCCTACAGGAATCGTAAAAGCACCGGTCTGAAGACCGGCCACTACGAAGGCGAGAAACGAAGAGGGCGCGATGTATCGTGCGCCTACGCGAGGAAGCACTGGCAAGAGTGCCAATGCTACCCAAAAGCAGATCCCTCGCTACGCTCGGGATGACAGATTTCCGAGATTAAGCGTTTGATTAGAGATACCAATACTACTGGGCGGCTTCCTGGGAGGCTCGGATTTCTTGCCAGCGGCGGGGGCGTTTGCTGAATTGCAAAACCTTTTTGCGCAGGCGGATGGTTTTGGGCGTGATTTCGACGAACTCGTCGTCGGCGATGAATTCGATGGCTTGTTCGAGGCTGAGTTCGCGATGGGGAATGAGGCGAATGGCTTCGTCGGCCGAGGAGGAGCGCATGTTGGTGAGCTTCTTTTCGCGCGTGACGTTGACTTCCATGTCCTGCTCGCGGGAATTTTCGCCGATGATCATGCCTTCGTAGACGTCGACGGTGGGGCCGACGAAAAGTTCGCCGCGTTCCTGCAAACCCCAGAGGGCGTAGGCGGTGCTGACGCCGGCGCGGTCCGCGACGAGGGCGCCGGTGGGACGGAGTGCCATGTCTCCGCCGTAATCGATCCAGCCTTCGAAGATGGAGTGAATGAGGGCGGTGCCGCGCGTGTCGGTAAGAAGCTGGCTGCGCAGGCCGATGAGGCCGCGCGACGGAATTTTGAATTCGAGGCGGACGCGGCCGGAGCCGTGATTGCTCATCTTGGTCATTTCGCCGCGGCGTGAGCCGAGGGTTTCCATGATGATGCCGATGAAATTGTCGGCGACGTCGATGACGACGCGCTCCTGCGGCTCGAGTTTGCGGCCGTTTTCACTGCGAATGACGATTTCGGGTTTGCCGACCATGAGTTCAAAACCTTCGCGGCGCATGGTTTCAATGAGGATGGCGAGCTGGAGTTCGCCGCGGCCGAGAACTCGGAAAGATTCGGGCGTGTCGGTATCTTCGACGCGAATGGAAACGTTGGTGAGGAGTTCGCGCTGGAGGCGATCGCGGAGATCGCGTGAAGTGAGATAGCTGCCTTCGCGGCCGGAGAGCGGGCCGGAATTGACGGTGAAGATCATGGCGAGCGTTGGCTCGTCGATGATGAGCGGCTCCATCGGCGCGGGATTATCGAGATTGATGATGCTTTCGCCGATTTGAATGCCTTCGACGCCGGCGATGGCGACGATGTCGCCCGCGACGACTTGTTCGGCTTCGTCGCGTTCGAGGCCGCGGAAAGTGAAGAGCTTGGTAATTTTCGTGGCCTGAATTTTTCCGTCGAGCTTGCTGATGCCGACTTCTTCGCCGCGATTGAGCGTGCCGTTGAAGACGCGGGCGATGGCGATGCGGCCGAGGAATTCGGAGTAATCGAGATTCATGACCTGGAGCTGCAGGGTGGCCGAAGGATCTGCGGCAGGTGCGGGAATGCGCGCGACGATGGTTTCAAAGAGCGGAAGAAGATCTTTGGAGCCGTCGCCTTGCGTGCGATGGGCGACGCCTTCGCGCGCGTTGGTGTAAATGACGGGAAAATCGAGCTGGTCTTCGGTGGCGTCGAGGTCGATGAAGAGATCGTAGATTTCGTCGAGGACTTCCTTGGCGCGGGCGTCGACGCGATCGATTTTGTTGAGGACGACGACGGGAGGAAGTTTTGCGGCGAGGGCTTTTTGGAGAACGTAGCGCGTTTGCGGAAGCGGGCCTTCGCTGGCGTCGACGAGAAGGACGACGCCGTCGACCATGCGGAGGGCGCGTTCGACTTCGCCGCCGAAATCGGAGTGGCCGGGCGTGTCGACGATATTGATTTTGGTGTCGTGGAAAAAGAGAGCGGTGTTTTTGGCGAGGATGGTGATGCCGCGTTCGCGCTCGAGGTCGTTGGAATCCATGACGCGTTCGACGAGTTCCTGATTGGCGCGGAAGATGCCGGACTGGCGAAGCATGGCGTCGACGAGAGTGGTTTTGCCGTGGTCGACGTGGGCGATGATGGCGATATTGCGGATGTTTGCGCTCATAAGTGCTTTGTCTTCGTATAGATACAAAAATAGCTGCTGGAACAACCAGCAGCCCGGACAATTCTCCTTGTTCGGTGACTTCTCAGGTGCGGTCGAGCAAAGAATAGTTTACCAGAGAAGAGGGAGAAGGTCAGCAGCTGTATATCGCTTTCTCGGATTCGACGGTATGATTTGGGCGCATTTTGTTGAAGAGAAAAATTCCGGCGGAGCAGAGAAACCGATGAAAGCAATCATGCGAGTTCGATTCGTGCTGAGCGCGGCGACTTTGGCGATGGCGGCGGCGGCGGCAATTTCCACCGCGGCGCAGGAGGCGAAGCGGCTTGACCTCGCGGCGATATTTGAAAAGCGCGAAGTGATGATTCCGGTGCGCGACGGGGTGAAGCTGCACACGGAAATTTACACGCCGAAAAATGCGAAGGAGCGATTGCCGATTCTTTTCGAGCGTACGCCGTATGGAATTTCCGCGCCGAACGGCGGGATGAGCGGATCGCTCTACCGTTACGCGCACATGTTTGCGGACGGATACATTTTTGTGTTTCAGGATATTCGCGGGCGCTACGGATCGGAAGGAAAATTTGAAATGCTGCACACTTCGCCGGACGCGGGCAATGCAAAGGGCGTGACGGAGAGTACGGACACGTACGACACGATCGAATGGCTGATGGAAAATGTGGCGAATAACAACGGGCGAGTGGGGATGAACGGGATTTCGTATCCCGGCTATCTGGTGACGATGGGAATGGTCGATCCGCATCCGGCGCTGAAAGCGGTGAGCGAGCAGGCGTGCATGGGGGATACGTGGCTGGGAGACGATTTTTTTCACAACGGGGCGTTCCGGCTGAGCTACGGATTCGAATACACGGCGCTGCTTGAAAGTTCGAAGGAGAATTTCAGTTTTGCGTTCGACAGTTTCGATGTGTACGACTTTTATTTGCGGCTGGGCGCGCTTTCGAATGCCAACGCGAAATATTTTCATGGAAAAATTCCGACGTGGAATGAATTTGTGGCGCACGCGAGCTATGACGAATTCTGGAAGCGGCACGCGGTGGCGGCGACGCTGCACGAGCCGACGGTGCCGAACCTGAACGTGGCGGGATGGTGGGATCAGGAAGATATGTTTGGGCCGCTGATGACGTACGCGCGGCTGGAAAAAGCGGACAAGAAGAATTACAACTTTTTGGTGGCGGGGCCGTGGAACCACGGTGGCTGGGCGCACGGCGCGGGAAAATCGCTGGGCGACATTCCGTTTCACAACGACACGGGCGTGTATTTCCGCGAAAAGATCGAGGCGCCGTGGTTTGCCTACTGGCTGCACGACAAAGGCAGCTTGCCGGTGAAGGAAGCGACGCTATTCCAGACGGGCAGCGACACGTGGACTTCGTTCGACGCGTGGCCGCCACGAGAGGCGAAAACGAAAAATCTTTATTTTCGCGAAGACGGGAAACTTTCATTTGAAGCGCCGAAGGCGGCGAGCGCCGGCGCGGCGGCGGACAGTTATGTGAGCGATCCGGCGCATCCGGTGCCTTATCGCCGGCGTCCGGTGGATGCGACGTATCCGGGAGATCATCCGGGAAGCTGGTACACGTGGCTGGTGCAGGATCAAAGATTTGTGGACAACCGGCCGGACGTGCTGACGTGGAAAACGGAGCCGCTCGAAGTGGACGTGACGGTGGCGGGAAACGTGGCGGCGAAATTGTTTGCGTCGACGACGGGAAGCGACGCGGACTGGATCGTGAAGCTCATCGACGTGTATCCGGAAAAGATGGAAGAGGACTGGAAGCTATCGGGATTCGAATTGATGATCGCGGAAGAAATTTTTCGCGGGCGGTACCGGAATTCATTCGAGAAGCCGGAGGCGATTGCGCCAAACGAAGTGACGCCGTTTACGGTGGACATGCACAGTTCGAATCACGTGTTCAAAAAAGGCCACCGGATCATGGTGCAGGTGCAAAGCACGTGGTTTCCACTGTACGACCGGAATCCGCAAAAATTCGTGCCGAATATTTTTGAAGCGAAAGACGACGACTACCAGAAGGCGACGCAGACGATCTACCGGTCGGAGAAATATCCATCGAGCGTTGCGGTGGACGTGCTGCCGTAAGCGCCTGGAATTGAGTTGGCATGCAATCCGTGTGCAGAGAAACTCGATGATCCGAAGACTATTTACCTCTGCGATTGCCATCGGCGTCGCAACCTTCGCATTGCCGCCTGCGACCCAAATCGGGCGCACCCCATTCGACGACGCAAAACCGATACTGGAGGCGATGGCCGAGATTATTCCCGCCGAACTGCGTGACGCTGCGGCGGAGCATCGCCAGGAAACCTGGGATACATGGGCCACGAAGCGCGATGCAGAGATTCGCGACCGGCTGGCCCAGGGCGATGCGGACTCGGTTATCAATTTTTTGCTATTCGGCACGAGCTTTACGGCGGCGCCGCGCCTTACCAGCGAACAATTGCGTTCCATCCCGGCGGCAACGGCGGACGACGTCAAGCAACAGACGGAGGCCGCCTGGCAAACGCTATTTGAAAAGCGCGTGCAGGATTTGGTACGCGGAACGATGACACCCGGCGCGAATGAGAGACTGCGATTCGCGAGGGCCACGTTGCAGCGTGCGGGCGTTGATTTTTCGGGGGCGGAAGCGAAGCAAAAAGCGTCCACTTACCTATACGAAAACGTGAAACGGGTCATCCACGAACAGTCCAGCTTTCAGCAAGCGTTGCAGGCTGCGAAGAGTTTGAATAATCCGGTCGAGGAGTTCGCCGAGAGATCGAAACTTTACAAAGAGAGAGGACTTTCGCTGGACACGTCGCTGCCGCCGGAGTACGCGCTGGAGGCGGCACTGACGGAGATGAAAAGGCGCGGGCTTTTGAAGGCAGAGGGCGTTCAACGGGTCGGGATCATAGGACCGGGGCTGGACTTTACCGACAAGCAAGAAGGATTCGATTTCTATCCGACGCAAACGGTGCAACCGTTTGCCGTAACGGATTCGCTTCTGCGGCTGCAACTCGCGAAGCCAGATGTTGTGGAAGCCGACGTTCTGGATTTGAGCCCGCGCGTACTGAAGCATGTCGAACGAGCGAGGCGGCTGGCTATGCAAGGGCGTGGTTATACGATTCAGCTTCCCCGAAATCCAGCGGGCGGCTGGAAAACGGAGCTACAAGCTTATTGGGAGCGTTTTGGCGAGCAGATTGGTTCCGCGACGGCACCGGCAGCCGTACCGCCGGCGCTGAAGGGAATTTCGCTCAGAGCAGTCACGGTAAGGCCGGCGCTGGTCCGACGAATAAAGACCTTTGACGTCGACATCATCCTGCAACGGGCGAATTTGCCCGAAGATGAAAAGTTCGATCTGCTGATCGCGACGAACATTCTTGTGTATTACGGGACGTTTGAACAATCGCTGGCTATGACGAACATTGCGGCGATGTTGAAGCCGGGTGGATTCCTGCTGACGAACAATGCCCTGCTTGAGCTGCCGTCGAGCGAAATGCATTCTGTTGGGTATAAAACGGTGGTTTACTCAGACCGAGCGGATGACGGGGACCACATTGTTTGGTATCAGCGCAAGGGCAAAGCAGTGGAGCCGGGAAACACTCGTCAATAGGCCGAGCACCATTCAAAATCAAAAAAGGGGAGCCAGAAAATTGGCTCCCCTTTTTCTTTTCAGCCCGCGCGAGCGGGGAAGGTTCGCTAGAAACCGAGCCGCAACTCGAGTTGGACGTTGCGATGTTGAATCGGGGAAGAAGAAGGGCCGGCAATGCCGGTGCAGGTTCCCTTGCAAGCTTGAATCCCAACGGTTGTGCCGGCGGCAAGACCTGGGGTTCCGGCGCCGAAGTCGTTGGAACCGCCCACGAGGAATGCGTTGGCGTGGTTAAAGATGTCGAAGGAATCCGCGCGGAATTCCAGGTTATACCGTTCGGAGACGAAGAACTTCTTATGAACGCCAAAGTCGAAGTTCCAGGTACCGGGTCCGCGGAAGATATTCCGGCCGGTCATGTTTGCCGGATACGGTCCAAATTCAGAGTTTCCGGTGATGGGATTGGTGAACTCACCCACGGCCGAATTGGGAATCGAGATGTAGTTAAAGGTATCGGGTCCGGCGCTGTCCGTGAGCGATCCTGTCCTTGAAATTGCGGAATTCAGGATCAACCGGGGAAGCTGCTGGAATTGAACATTGGTTGAGTCAAATATGGTGAAGGGTGCGCCGGTGTGCGCGACGAAGATGGACGAGATCGTCCATCCGTCCGCAACCTGTTTGATTGCGCCGTGCGTATTCCGTGCGATCGGAACGTCCCACGTTCCGCCCAGGGAAATGCGATGGCGCAGATCGAAATCAGCGTTCCCCCGATCGAGGCGAGGATTGGAGGGATCAAGCAACCCGAGGTCTAGATTCGTCGCTCCCGTGCTGAAGGTAGAGCTGAGGTTGTCAATCGCATGAGCGTAAGTGTAGTTGGCCGTCAGGTTCAACCCCGAATTCCATGGGTTGGTCATGACTAGCTTAACGTTCGCGGCGTTGTAGCTGGAGAACCCGTCATTCTCGCGGGCATTGATAGTGCTGTATTGCTGGCCGCGGATGCGTGATGTGCAGTTGCCAGGAACGCAAGGGTCTCCGAGGAACACATTGCCGGAACCAGGGCGGTTAATTGCATCGAGGCTATAGAGCTTTTCACCCTTCGAGCCGGAATACTCAATCGCCAAAAGGATTTTCGGCGCGATCTGGCGCTCGATGGCCGCATCGTAAAGGTGCGCATAGGCCGTTTTAATATGCGGATCGACAAAGCGCAAACTAGCCTTTGGGAGCGTCTTGGTCCCTGTTCCCGCGAAGCCGCCGAGATTGGAGGTAGTGACCGTACAGCAGCCTGGGTCGACGTTCTGCGTCAGGTCCACAACCTCGTAATTTGGAACGTTCTGGATGACATTGAACGTTACGTTTCCGAAGTTGCGCTCGTAGCCAATTCCATAGCCGGCGCGGAGTGAGGTTTTGCCGTCGCCAAAGATGTCCCAGGCAAAGCCGACGCGCGGAGCAAAATCGTGCCAGTCTTTCGCCCACAGGCCGCCGACGGAGCTTTGCTGTGCCAGGGCGACATCGCCATTGCGGAGCCCTTCAAAAATCGACCCTCCGACGGCTGGATAGAAGTTGGAATCCAGGGCCGGATTTTTGTCATGTTGAACTCCGTAGTATTCCCAGCGGAGACCAAGGTTGATGGTAAGGTGCTGCCGCGCCCTCCAGGTGTCCTGCCCGTAGAAAGCGAACTCGTTGTACCGGTTTGACCGGCTGAAATTAGGCTGGTTGGCCGGCAGCGTAACCGTGCAGTTGGCGGTAACGGCGACGGGGTCGTTTCCGGAGAGGCCTGGCGAGCCGCAGGGTAGTTTGCCCTGCGGATCAATCGCAACGGTGAAGGTTCTCAGATTCCCCGTTAAAAAGTTTTGAAGAGCTCCAGAGTTGACATTAGCTGTACCCAGGGACTCGACGGCCTCTTCATAGGCGCCAAAGGTGCGGTCGTCCTGGAAGAAAAGGTAAGAACCGCCAAAACGCAAATCGTGCTTGCCCTTGACGACAGCAAAGTCCTGGTAGGTCTGATAGAAGTTCTGCGGTCCGCCAAAGGGAATAGAGTTTCCGGGGGTCAACTGGCTGTATCCCGGCAATGCCAGGGCTTGACCATTGAAAGATGCCCCGAAATTCTTGTTCCAATAGAGCGTCGGACCGACAGGGTTCGTTCCCAACGGCTGAGCAAACGACAGGCGGTTGAACACGAATTTCGTCTGTTCCGTCAGTCGCGTGCCGATGGTATGCGTCAAGCTCAGCAAAGCGCTATGGTCGTCGAAAGTTTGCGCGGAGTCGAAGCCAAAAGGGGTGGGACCGCTGTAAGGGCTGTTGTCCACCGTGCCGACCGCATCCGCTTCGTGGTATTTCGCGTACCGTGCGTAAAACTGCGTCCGGTCGCTCAAGTTATAGTCAAAACGGCTTACCACGTCGTACGTATTTTGTGGAAAGCCGCCGCCGCCGTCCGCGTTCGTGTTGTATTGAACTTGATCGAAAAGAGGCGTTGTGGAGCCGGCGGGGAATGCCTTATCGCATGCTGATTGGGTAGGGACTGGCGGGTTACCAACTAGTATCGGCGCACCGCAAGCGGCATCGAGTCCACCATTCGAAGCGCGGCTATATTGCACCACCGTTTTATTGTTCGGACGGAGCTGACCGAAGGCATTAAAGAAGGCCTGCGTGTTTGCGCCAGAAGCGTTAATCAGGTTTTGATCGGGAATGACCGCGACAAACGGAGCAGAGCTGCGGACGCGGGTAAATTCCGGGTTGACGAAGAAGAACATTTTGTCCTTCTTCACAGGTCCGCCGATCGAGCCGCCGAACTGGTTCCTGGTGTACACGGGCCGATCCACGCCATTGGCTTTATTGAAAAAGTCATTCGCGCCGTAGGAGGAAAGGCGGTTAATTTCGTAGGCGGACCCGTGATAGCCGTTGGAACCGGACTTTGTGATGACGTTTACGATTCCGGCGGCGGCGCGCCCATACTCTGCGGTGAAATTATTCGTCAGGATGCTGTATTCCTGCACGGATTCCAGCGGAACTTGCTGTCCCAAATGCCCGCCAAATTCGTCATTGTTGGCAGCGCCATCAAGAAGGATGTTTGTACCGGAGGCGCGCAGTCCATTGATCACTACGCCCGCGCCCGCACCAGTCTGTGCGCCTGGAACGTTAATGCTGCCGCCCGGAGATGCGTCGGCGTCCGCGACGTTGCCCGCCAAAGACACAAATGTGTAGGGGTTTGCATTCAGAGCCGGAAGGTTCGCCAACTGTTGGGCATTGATTACGGCGCCCAGCGTTTGCGTCTCTATGTTGACCTGAGACGCGGTTCCGGCCGTTACTTCCACAACGGTAGTAGCGCCACTTAGAGACATTTGCAGGTTGGCGGTGACCTTCGTTCCAACGGGAACCTCGACGCGGCGTACCTGCCTGGAGAAACCCGTCGCGTCGGCCGAAATTTCATACGCTCCGGGAAGCAAGTTGGACACGACGTACAGACCGTGGTCATCGGCCTCCGTGTCGCGTGCGGCTCCGGTTGCGGTGTTTTTAACTTGAATTTTTGCCTTGGCTACCGTCGACCCCTGCGGGTCCGTTACGACTCCGGTAATCTGGCCGGTTTCCGTTTGAGACCAAGCTGCGCTTGAAGAAAAGATCAAGAGCAGCAGACTGCAGACAACCAACGGCAGAAAATAACTCAATCTGCGCATATTGCTTTTTCTCCTTGACGGATTCCCCTGCACGAAGCTGCGTCGATCCTGGTGTTGCACGGGGAAACTTCTGGCATGACGCAGCCGTACAAATTGGTTGCAGAAGGAAGGGCAGCTTGGGTACCAGCAGGGACAATTTGTCTCTCAAATTCGCGTTTCGCGAATCTAATGAACCAAGTTGTTCAAAGGAGGGGCTTTTGAATGAGGTGAGAATACTCGATTGAGAACACGCGGCTGGTTGGTGACATTTAATTTAGAAATTTGAAATCAATCGTGAGAAGGATTTCTACTGTTTTTCAGACCTGCTCCAGTCTTACGTAACAGAAAGCTTCTGCTTGGCTTAGCGAGCACTTTCACGAGGATTTCTCGTAAAAGTACTAAACAAATTCAGAACTAATCCGTCTATTGAAGTGGGTGTTTTGAATGACGTCCAATCTTTTGCCGGTGGTGAGTCCTCTGATGGAACAAGGAGATAACGCGGAGCTTGCTCAGACCCACCGCTATATTCGTTTTGGACCGTTTCAGATCGATCAGCAGCGCCAACAGGTCTACCGCAACGGAAGCCGCCTGAAGCTGCAGGGCAAGGTGTACCAGGTATTGATTGCGCTGATCGCGAAGTCCGGCCATGTGGTTACGCGCGAAGAACTGAAGCAGGCGCTGTGGCCTTCGGACACGCACGTGAATTTTGACGCGAATGTAAACACAACCGTGAACAAGCTCCGGCAGATTTTGGGCGACTCGACGGAAAAGCCCGTCTACATTGAAACGATTCCGCGCAAGGGTTACAGCTTCATGGGCGAACCTGAGTTTGCGTTGCAACCCTTTCCGCAGGCTGAAGCCGCGGGCACCGCGAACGGAACAAAGGCCGGCCAAACCGGCGGCGAAAAAAAAGGTTTGGGAAAAACTTCAGAGAAATGGCTGACGTTCGGAATCATCGCGCTCATTCTTGCGGGAATCCTGCTCGGCGCGGGACTTGCCACATTTTGGATTTCGCGTTTCGCGCCGGAATTCCGGCACTCCGCCGGCAAAACACGTCACAACGCGACGTCGTCTATTTCCGAGCGAAAGTGATTCCGCTCGAGCGGCCCGCCGCCAAAACAAATCCCGCGATCCGCTGATTTGCCGCGCGCGAAAACGTGAAGCGGATGCGTCCCTCGTCCACGACAAATTGATCTTTGCCGACGGGCCGCAGCTGCCAATGCTCGGTCGATTGCAAGAAACCGCCGCCCAAGCCGTTTTGAATTTTTGACAGGATGAGATTTCCGTCGTGAAGAGCGAGGACGTACGTCGCGAACAACTCTTCACTGGCGTAATCGCCGGCAAAGTCCGCCAGCTGATCGGGCGAAACCGGCACGGTTTCCTGCTTTTTTTCGGATTCGCGGGAGGTTTTTTCAACGGGTTTCGGCGATTTCATCTCGGACGCGAGGAAAATGTCGGCAACGCGAAAAGCCCGGCTTTCCGGATCGGCGCCGGCCAGATTGCACAGGCAAGCCACGGAAAAATGCTGCTCGGGAAAACGCAGCAATTGCGCGCGGTAACCGCCCCACGATCCGCCGTGATGCACGGCTTGCAGCCCGCGATACGGTTCGAGAAAAAGGCCTCTTGCGTAGCGCAGTGGTTTGCCGTTCGTGAGCTTGCCGGGTTCCTGCAACGCGGCCGGAAGATTTTTGCCGCCAACCTGGCCCGAGTAAAAGTTTTCATCCCACTTCAGCAAATCTTCGACGGAGGTGTGCACCGCGCCGTCGCCGGTTTGTTCAAAGTATGAAACATCGATTGTGAATCCGTCGCCGTGCTTCGGAGGGTCGTAGGCAAGGGCGCGGCCGGGCACGATGGAGACGTGCCGGTCGCGGTAAAGCGTGTGCGTCATGCCGAGCGGTTTGAAAATATTCGCGGCGGCGAAATCCGCCAGCGATTGGCCGCTCACGCGTTTGACGACGAGAGACAACAAGAAAAAGCCGGAGTTGCTGTACAGCCATTCGCTGCCCGGTTCGAAATTGAGGTTTTTCTGGCGAACGATTACGCCGAGCGCGTCTTCATCGGTGGTAACGCTGTCGATATGCACGCCGGCGAGTTCGAAAAGGGCGAGGTAATCTCGAATGCCGCTGGTGTGATTGAGCAGATGGAGGAGCGTGATTTTGTGGCCGTAGTCGGGCAGCTCCGGAATGTATTTGCGAACGTCGTCGTCGACGGAAAGTTTTCCTTGCTGCTCGAGCAGCAAAATGCTCGCGGCGGTGAATTGTTTTGAAGTGGAGCCGATGTCGAACACGGTGTGCGGCGTAATGGCGACGTCTTCCTCGATGTTTGCGAGGCCGTAGCCGTGCTCGAAGAGGATTTTTCCATCGCGTGCGACGGCCAGGGCGCAACCCGGCGAACCCGGTTTGGCCAGATCCGCGAACACCTCGTCCACTTTTTTGGTTTCCTGCGGATCGCCGGCGGCAATCGCGCGCGGCGCGCCGGCCGCGCTTGCCGCCAAAGCAAACGTCAAAAAGATCGCCACCGCTTGTTTCGCCGATTCCATTGCGCGCGCTCCCCCTTAAAATCGCGCCGAGTTTATCCGGATTTGCCGAAAGTGTCTGCGCAAAAATTCTCTGCTAAAGTGTCGCCATGCTGACCGCCATCACCCGCGCCGTGAGTTCCGCGCTCGCCGGCTGCGAGCTGAGTTTTATCGAGCGCATTCCCATCGACATGGAAAAAGCGCGCGCGCAACATCTCGGGTACGAAAATGCGCTCGCTTCGCTGGGCGCGCGCGTGATTTCGCTGCCGGAAGAGCCGGAACTGCCCGATTCGATGTTCGTGGAAGATCCCGCCATCGTGCTGGATGAATTGGCGGTGGTTTTTCCGCTGGGAACGGAAACACGCCGGCGCGAAGCCGCGTCGCTCGGAAAAGCCGTTTCGCGTTTTCGAAAAATCGAAACCGTCGCGCTGCCGGGCACCGTGGAAGGCGGAGACATTCTGCGAATCGGCAAAAAATTATTCGTTGGGCTGACGGCGCGCACGAATGAAGAAGGCATTCGCCAGTTGCGCTCGATCGTGCAACCGTACGGTTACGAAGTTATCGCCGTGCCGGTGACCGGCTGCCTTCACCTGAAATCCGGCGTCACGCACCTTGGCAAGAATATTCTTCTCGCCAATCGCGCCTGGTTTGATGCGGCGCCGCTCGCGGGATTCGAATGGATTGACGTCGACGCCGCCGAGCCGCACGCCGGCAATGCGCTCGGTCTCAACGGTTCGATCCTCTTCCCCGCCTCTTTCCCGCGTACGCGCGCGCGCATCGAAGCGAACGGATTCCGCGTTCTTCCTCTTGATATCTCCGAATTGCAAAAAGCCGAATCCGGCCTGACTTGCTCCAGCCTTATTTTTGAGGCGTCTTGAAAAACGAACGGCCGCTACGGATTTACGGAACGGCCGCTTCTTCCGTGCCGCGACTTTACTTTACGAACGATCCGTCAGTTCGGCCGCAGTTCCACGCTCCGCCGGCGCACCTTTTCCGCGCATTTGGTGTCTGGCGGACAGCTGTACCAAATTTCTTTTGACAATTTTCGCGCCTGTGCTACTTTTGGTGCAGGCATGTTGTCTCTCGCCAACTCGAAGCGCGGCACGTCGTCCATCTCCATGGCGACGAACACTATTATTAAGACCACGATTAAGACTACCGGCGCTTCCGGCGAGGGGAAAAACAGCTAAGCAAAACTAGCCAAAGTTTCCAAACCCACCGCCAGAAGCAAACCGGCGGTGGGTTTTTTCTTTTAATCCCCCTCCCGGAAAAGCGAAAAGGCGGTCGCTCTTGGAAACCACAAACCAAAGGAGCGGTTGTCATGAGCCCGGAGAATGTGCAGGAAGCGGAGCAGTACGGCGAGCAAGGGAGCCGCGCGTTGGCCGGCGCTTGCGCGGAACCCACGGAGCCGGCGCCGAGGCAAAATGTCGTCGCGTTCAAGTTTGGCGGCACTTCGCTACTCGGCGCCGAGCGCATGTTGCACGCCGCGAGGCTGGTGAAGCAGGCGGCGCGAACCTCGCGCGTTGCGGTGGTCGTCTCCGCGATGAAGGGCGTCACGGATCAACTGCTTGTGCTGGCGAAGCTGCTCGAAGCCGGGCATCTTTCGGCGGCGAAGCGCAAAGCCGATTCGCTGCTTCGCGCGCATGCCGACGTGCTCGCTGAACTGCAGCTCGCCGAGCTCGATCATCAGCGCGTGTGGCACGACCTTCGGCTGCTCGGCCGCGATCTGCTGCATGAAGTGTCCGCGCCGGCGCAAGAAGGCAGCGAAGCGCACCATGATTCCCTTGCGTCTTTTGGCGAGCGATTCAGCGCGCGCCTTTTTGCCGCCGCGCTCGATGCGTGCGAAGTTCCCGCCGTTCCGGTCACTTCTTCCGAATTCGTGCTGACGTGCGACACGTTTCGCGATGCCAAGCCGGACATGGAAGAAACCCGCCGCCGCGGCCGCGACGTGCTGCAGCCATTGCTTGAAGGCGGCCTCGTTCCCGTCGTCACGGGATTCGTCGGCGCGACGCGCGATGGCCGCGTCACCACGCTCGGCCGCAACAGCTCGGACTATTCCGGCGCAATCATCGCCCACGTTGTGGATGCAGACGAACTTGTCATCTGGACCGACGTGGATGGCGTTTACACGGCAAATCCTCATGAATCGCGTGAAGCGCGGCTCTTGCACCAGTTATCCTACGAAGAAGCGCACGCGCTTGCCGCGGCGGGCGCCAAAGTTTTGCACGCGGAAGTTCTGCCGCTCGCGGCGGAAACGGAAATGGTGGTCTGGGTTCGCAATACGTTCAATCCGGAATTTCGCGGGACGCGCATTGGGCCGCCGGTTGGACAGCGTAAGCACGAAAATTCGCAGCGAGGTGCGGCATGAGCTCCCCCAGCAAGCGCTTTGACAAAAAATTTCGCGCCGGCGTGCTCGGCGCCACGGGCATGGTCGGCCAGCGCTTCGTGCATATGCTCGCCAATCATCCGTGGTTTGAACTTGCCGATCTGGCCGCCTCGGAGCGTTCTTCCGGCCGGAAATATGCGGACGTGGTGAAGTGGCATCTCGATACGCCGATTCCGGAAGCCGCTCGCGACATGGTTGTAAAAGACCTTGCGCCGAATCTCGATTGCGATTTTGTTTTTTCCGCGCTCGATTCGAGCGTGGCCGGCGGCGCCGAAGAAGAATTTGCCCGCGCCGGCTATCCCGTTCTGAGCAATTCCAAAAATCACCGCATGGACCCCGATGTTCCGCTGCTTATTCCGGAAGTGAATGCTTCGCACCTTGATTCGATTGCGGTACAGCGGAAAAATCGCGGCTACGAAAACGGATTTATCGTCACGAATCCGAATTGTTCGACGGCGGGACTGGTATTGGTGCTCAAGCCGCTCGCCGATGCATTCGGACTCGAAAAAATATTCGTCGTCACGATGCAGGCCGTTTCCGGCGCCGGCTACCCGGGTGTGGCTTCGCTCGACATTTTGGGCAATGTCGTGCCGTTCATCAGCGGCGAAGAAGAAAAAATGGAAACCGAACCGCAAAAACTTCTCGGCAAATGGGACGGGGGGCGCTTCATTGACGCCGGCTTCGGCATCAGCGCGCACTGCAATCGCGTGCCGGTCCGCGACGGCCACCTCGAATGTGTCTCGCTCGGCCTCAAGAAGATCGCCAGCATTGGCGAAGTTGCCGAAGTTCTGCGCGATTTTGCCGTGGACGATGAACTCGCTTCGCTGCCGACTGCCGTGCGCCATCCGATCGTCGTCGTGGACGAGGAAAATCGCCCGCAGCCTCGCCGCGACGCCGGCGCCGGCCACGGCATGGCCGCCGTCGTCGGGCGCATTCGCGAATGTTCGCTGCTGGACGTAAAGCTCGCGCTGCTTTCGCACAATCTTGTGCGAGGCGCTGCCGGAGCCGCCGTCCTGAACGCCGAATTGCTCGCGGTGCGCGGCTACCTGCACCACCGCGGCGTGGCCAAATCCCACGTTGCCGAACCCGTCGCTCGCTAGAAGATTGCCCGGCAATTTCAATGGAGTTATACTCGGAGTATGAAAACTGCTGTCTCCATTCCCGATGACGTGTTCCACGAGGCAGAGCGACTTGCCCGCCGGACGAAACGTTCTCGCAGCCGTCTCTTCAGCGACGCTCTGAAGGACTACCTTACTCGTTGGAGTCCCGATAGCGTTACCGAGTCCATGAATGCGGCTCTCGCCGAAATTGGCAAGGATGAAGATAAGGATGGATTTGTCGCGTCTTCTTCGCGCCGCATCCTGGAGCGCACAGAGTGGTAATCTCGCAGGGAGAGGTCTGGTGGGCTGATTTGCCCGAGCCTACCGGTTCCGGTCCAGGATTTCGCAGGCCCGTGGTTGTCGTGCAGAGCGATGCGCTTAATAGAAGTCGAATTGCGACAGTAATCTGCGTGCCCCTGACGACCAACCTTAAGTGGGCTTTGGCACCCGGCAATTTGAGGGTGTCCTCCCGCGAAACCGGACTACCCAAGGATTCGGTGGCAAACGTTTCCCAAATCATCGCGCTGGACAAAACAGTCCTTTCAAAGCGCGCGGGAAAGCTTACCGCATCCAAACTCGTGTTGCTCCTATCCGGGATCAATCTTGTTCTAGCAAGATAGCGACAACAAGCGATTTACGAGCAATTCTATCGACAGTCCGATTGCGAAGTTTTTAGTTCCTAACTCTGAGTTCAGTAAAAGGGGCGGCCACGCACACCGTCTCCGTAACTATCTTTAGAATCAACACTTGCAGAAGTGTGTGAATCGCAAGGACTTTAACTCTCCTATTTTCAACACTTACGTGAAAACGCCGGAGGAGGGCATGGCGATGGTTCGCCCGATACGGCGTTACCCAGTCGGTGCCGCGTCAATCAAACGATTGTGAATTCAAACTTTGTTCCTGCGGCGTGTTCGGCGAGCAACCACTTCATTCGTTCGGCATAGCGTTCGAGGTTTTCCGGTCCGCCGAAGGAGACGAAGATCGCCAGGACGCTTTTGGTTGCGGGAGTGACCATGGTGCGTCCGGAATCGCTCGTTGCGCTGCCGTGCGGCCCGAGGTCATCGGCAAAGAGCGGCAAGCCTTCGAGATTCAAATCGTATTTGCCGATGCCTTTGTACGTTTCACCGGCGCGGCCGGCGCGAAATGTAATGTCGCCTTGCACGTGAGCAAGATCGTACAAGCCAATCGGCAAGCGGCTTTCGACGCTCACGATATTGATGATGTCCACCACCGCGTGAATACGCGGAAGGCCTTTCCCCGCCATCACGCGGCGAAGCAACGCTTCGGCCGAGCCGCGATAACGGGCCGGATCTTTTCCCAGCGCCTTGTAGCCGGAACGCGTTGCGAGAATGGCGGCGGATTCGAGCACGGCTCGCGGATCGGGCAGTTGCAAGATTTTCCGCTCGCACGATTTTAGTTCTTCCTCGAGCGCGGGCGGCGTCGCATGCGCTTCCACGCTGGCCGCGAGGCAACCTAGTGCGATGCGGGAACACTTTGCCTTGAGCGCGGGATCAATGGAGACGGTAGTCATGCGGCGGAGAAAGCAGTTTCTTCGCGCGATGGCGCGACGGCAAATTTGCAAAAGCTACTGATCGGAACGTAATGCATGCGAGATCCTGGTTTGGAATTGGCGCCATTCATCGTAAGGCAAAAGGTCCGTAAACGGGATGCGGCGATGAGGATGGAGCGCTGCGGAGTTGCGGAAGAGGAAAATGGAGAGGAGAGAGGGTTAGTAAGTTTTAGGAGTACTAAAACTAATCAATCGAGAATTCGTGCGCTCGCCGAAGAGAAATGAGGTGAAATATTTCCACTTCCTGGCCAGCAAGGGAAATTCCCTGCATATATTGTTTCTGGGAGGTTACTAGAAAAAAATAACTCGTTCTAAATGAGCAACATACGGAAGCCTGTCCGTTGCTAGTAATGGCACTAGGGTTGCACTTATCGGCACGTCTCGCAACGGAGGGTGTTCTCGTGAAATTTTCGAAACTGTTTTTGCTGTTGGCAGTAGTGGTGTTGGCGACGTCGGTCGCCAAGGCGGATGGGATTGACCCAACGGTCATCATTCGCCAAGTTGATCCGCCGGCCCCGATCCCGATCATTTCAACGACGCAGTCTTTTTCGATTTTGGCCACGTCTGCGATTCCGGGAGTGACCGACACGGTTAGTTTCCAGAACGATACGGGCGACCTGCTTAGCTCCCTGACGCTGGTATTGAATGGGTTTGGTCCGGTTACCCCCTTGAGTTTCTCCGGTGCCGCTACCGGTATCTTCTCGACCTTGGCAACGACTGTTAATCCAGATGGCTCCACGACGCTGTTCTTTTTTGGCGTAGATAGCTTAAACACCGGTTTGCTGCCGGGAGTTTGTGAGGCCGGCGACAACGACGGCGATGACATCTGCCCGGGCCAGATTTATACGCTTACAATTAGCGGCATCCCGGCCGGCGACACGGTCGTAGGCACGGCCACGGTAGCGACTCCCGAACCGGCGACGCTTTTGTTGCTCTCGACCGGGCTTGTAGGCCTTGCCGCTTTCCGGAAGCGCCGGTTCAGTCCGCAAGCCTAGTTCGTCTTCCTTTTTCTTAAGAGATACGCGAGCACACGAGCCCTGCGAAAGCGGGGCTCGACGTGTTTTTGCGGCGCTTCGTTTTCGTTGGGGGAATTACTTCTTGGGAGCGAATTCTTTCAGCAGCGCCTTGTAGTCGGCTCGGTCGTGCAGAGGCGTAAACTCCGGGTCGGAATCTATGTCGGCCGTCGCAAAACCCTTCTGGAGGGCGGAGCGCAGGGCTTCGATTGCACCGCCCGGATCGTTTGCGTTCACGGCCACAATCGCCACCGTGTAGATCAGGTAGACGTCGGACGGATCAATGGAGCGAGCGCGACGGATAAAGTCCTGCGCCTGGGCGACGTCGCCCTTCTTCGCGTGATAGAGGGCCATGTGGCCGAGGGCGCTCGAGTCGCGCGGATTCACTTGCAATTGTTTGTAGGCGAGGCCAATCGCCTCGTTGTAGGTGGCGTTGGCTTTGTTCTTGTCGCCGGCCCAGCGATACGCATCGGCCAAATTCCCGACGATCGTCTCATCGCCGGGGCTCATTTCAACCGCCTTTTGGAACATTTGCACCGATTCCGGATATCGTTTTAGATAAAAGAACGAAGTGCCGAGGTTGGAGTACGTTGCGGCGTAAGGCTGAATCTGCAACGCCTTTTGATACGCGGAAACGCTTTCTTCGTAGCGCCCCATTCTGGAATAGACGGAACCCAAATTGTCGTAACCGGCGGCGTTTTGCGGCTCCAGTTGCGTGACCGTCTGGAACTGCTTGAGCGCGCCTTCATAATTTCCAAAATCGATGTACGCGGCGCCGAGCGCGCTTTGATTCATCCAGTAGTACGGATTGATTTCGGCCGCTTTTTGCAAAGCCTTGATGGCTTCGTCTTTTTGGCCGGTGGCGGCGTACGCGCGGCCGAGGCGGCGATAAGCCTCGTCGGAATTGGGCGCAATTTCGAGCGCGCGCTTGAGTTCGGAAATTGCCTGCGAAGTCTGGCCGATTGCCGCGTAGGCGGTACCCAGGGAGAAATGGACCTCGGGCAATTTATCGTTCAAGCGCTCGGCTTGTTGCGCGGACGCGATGGCCTTTTCCGACCAGAAGCGATCTTTCTTTTCGCGGTACATCAAGAGACTGGCATCGGACATACCGGCGTATGCCAAAGCGAAGCTGGGATCCTTCTTGATCGCGTCGTCGAATAAATTGATGGCGCTCTGGACGTTTTTGGGGTCTTGCTGGCCGCGCAGCGCGGTGCGCCCGCGCAAATAAAGGTCGTACGCGGCGATATTTTCCGTGGGGTGAGCCGCGCCACCGCCAGCGGGTCCTTTGGCCTGCAGCGCCTCGGTGAGCTTGGCGTAAATTTGATCCTCGAGCGTCAGGAGGTCGCCGGTCACGCCGGAGAATTCCTGGCTCCATTGCAGGCGATTGTCGACCATGTTTTCGAGATTGACGACGATGCGAAGCTTGTCGCCGGCGCCCTGCACGAGGCCGTGAATGATGTAATTGACGCCCAAATCCTTGGCGATGCGCGGCAAGGGCG
Organism: Candidatus Acidiferrum sp.; assembly: GCA_035310365.1. Classification (GTDB taxonomy): domain Bacteria; phylum Acidobacteriota; class Terriglobia; order Acidiferrales; family UBA7541; genus Acidiferrum. The sequence goes on along the minus strand of DATGEI010000059.1, from coordinate 10,840 downwards.
TTTTTTGATCGTTTGCCTTGGAGGTGGCGGAAGCGGACGCGATGCGAACGTCGGAGATTTGAAAGAGTTTTGCCGAGAGCGCTTCGCCGAGCCCGTCCGCAACGTAATTCAGCGAGTTGTCCGCTCCCAGAACGCGAAACGGAAGAACGGCGATGAATTTTCCTTCCGAAAGTGGCGGCAGGCCGGGAACGACGGGCTCTCCGGCCGCGGGTTTGAAGATGAGATGGCGCGTGACGGGAACGGCCAGAAAAATTACCGCGCCGAGCACGAGGCCGGCACCGCCGGCGAGAAGCCAACGGCTGCTGCCGTGCGGCATGGCGAAGCGAACGCCGTGCGGAATCGAAGGGCTGCGATTCGCATCAATGTCGGCAAGAATTTCGCGGGCGGTTTGATAGCGAAGAGCGGGATCGCGCTCGAGGCAGTGCATCACGATGCGCGCGACCCAATCCGGCAAATCGGGTTTCAGAAGTTTCGGATCTTTCGGTTTTTCCTTAACGCGCTGGTACATCACCTGCCAGGTGGATTCGCCGGAGAAGGGAACGTCGCCGGTCACCATTTCGTATATGACGAGGCCCAGCGAATACAGATCGCTGCGATGATCGATCGTGCCGCCTTCGACCTGTTCGGGCGACATGTAGCGCGGCGTGCCGACGAAGGCGCCGCTGCGCGTCATGCCCATCTTCGCGGTCTCGAAGGAAGTGGCCAGGCCAAAATCGGAGACGAAGACCTGGTCGTCTTTTCCGACGAGGACGTTGTGCGGCTTGAAATCGCGATGGACGACGCCTTCGGCGTGCGCGGCGTCGAGCGCATCACAAAGCTGCCGCGCAAATTTGAGGCTTCGATCGAGCGGCAGGGGATGTTCTTTTTTCAGAATGCCGTGAAGGTCTTCGCCATCCACAAAAGCCATGGTGATGAACTTCACGCCGTCGGCTTCGCTTAAATCGTGAATGCGAAGAATGTTCTTGTGCGAAATGCGGCTGGCGAGCAGAAGCTCATGCTTGAATCGCTGAATGATTTGCGGATCGCCGGCCAGATCCGGCAGCAGGACTTTCAGCGCGGCGTAGCGATCAAGCTCCCGGTCATACACTTTGTAAACGCGGCCCATGCCGCCTTCGCCGAGAAGCGCCTCGATAACGAAACGCGGCCCGAGTTCCTCGCCTGCTTCCAAAATTCCCGACCGGCCCGACCGGCTTCCGGTCGAGCGCGCTTGCGAAGGAGTGTGGCCACCGGAAGCGCTGCTGGGAGGAGTTTTGGCGGCTGCGGCCGAGGCGCGAGAGGATTGTCGCGCTGCGGAAGGATCGGTTCCGCCCGCCAATGTGCCGCGATCGGGCGAATCCATGGTGCGGTCGTCGGCCCCGGAAACGAGGGGTACGCCGCAATGGAGGCAGCGAACAGCGGTGGCCGAATTTTCGCGGTCACAGGATGGGCAGTTCATGGCCGAGCGCAGTCTGTGGGGGCACCAGAAGCGAGATTATCCTGTACTGGTTCCCACGGCCACAAGAAGAATCTGCGCGCCAGATGCCCCTTCCACACACCTTTCTGAATTCTAGTAATGTTTGGTACCGTTGAATAACATACAACAATTGGAGCGAACACGGATAGCCAAGGATAAGCCTTCTTTCCAATAATGTGTCGGGGAGAGAAATGGTAGGCCCGTGGGGACTCGAACCCCAGACCTCTACCGTGTCAAGGTAGCGCTCTAACCAACTGAGCTACGGGCCTAAACTCGTAAAATTGTAGCATGCGAGGGGGCTTCGGGGCACAGCCTTGGCGGCGGGTCCGTGCCGGTAAAGTTGAGGCGGCGGGAAGGCGGGTGCTATTCTGCGAGAGCGGCGAGCAGCGAAGGCTTGCCGGCGATTTGCGATGCCTGAAGAGCCCACAGACCATTTTCGGCGGCAATTGGAAGCGCTGCTGGAAGTGAGCGAAGCGATCGCGCAGCAGCGCGACTTGCCCGGGCTGTTCCACGAGCTGGCGCAGCGGCTGCACTCGGTGGTGGATTTCGATTTTTTGACGCTGATGCTGTACGACGCGGCGCGAAATTCCATGCGGTTGCACGTGCTCGAAACGCGCGAAGGAAATGAAACGCCCGCGGATTCCGCCTACCCGGTTGACGAGCATCCCGCCGGCCTTGTCTGGCGGACGCAACAGCCGTTCGTCGTGCCGGATGCGCCGAGCGACGAGCGCTATCCGCATTTTTTCAGCCGATTGCGGTCCGTCGGCGTGCGATCGATCGCGATTGTGCCGCTGACGACGGCGCAGCGGAAACTGGGCGCGATGGGTTTTGGCCGGCTGGTGCCGGAGAAATTGACGGACGCGGAAGTGCAGTTCATGCAACGCGTGGCGACGCAAGTTGCGGTGGCGGTGGATAATGCGCTGAATTACGAAGCATCGCAAGCGTATCAACGGCAACTTTCCGAGGAGCGGGACCGGCTGCAGGTTTTGCTGGACATCCACAACGTGCTGGTGACGAGCCGCGCGCTGCCGGAACTTTTCGGCGGCATCGTGACGGCGCTGACGCGCGTGCTTCATCACGACTACACAAGCGTGGCGCTGCTGGACCCGGCGACAAACCGGCTGAAGATCAAGTCGCTCGATTTTCCGGCGCCGCAGGCGCCTCTCTCCGAAAAAGAAATGAGCGTGGCGCTCGAAGATTCTCCGGCGGGGCGATGCATTCTGACGGGCAAGCCCGGCGTATTTCGCGGAGAGGAACTCGACCAGTTCCCCGCGGAACTCGTGAAAAAGCTGCGGAGCGAAGGGCTGATGTCGGTGTGCTGCGTGCCGCTGATCAGCAAGGGAGAAGCGTTCGGCTCTCTGAATCTCGCGAGCAAGCGAATCGATGCGTTTACGGCGCAAGAAGCGGAATTGCTCGGGCAGGTGGGAGCGCAAGTGGCGATTGCGGTGAAAAACGCGCTGGCGTTCAAAGAAATTGACGAGCTGAAAGACAAACTTGCTGTCGAAAAGCTCTATCTCGAAGAGGAAATACGCAGCGAATTCAATTTTGAAGAAATTATCGGCGAAAGTGCGGCGCTGCGAAAAGCGCTTGGCCAAGTGGAACTGGCGGCGCCGGCAAGCACGACGATTCTGCTTCACGGCGAAACCGGCACGGGAAAAGAGCTGTTCGCGCGGGCGATTCACAATTTGAGCCCGCGGCACGACCGGACATTCGTGAAAGTGAATTGCGCGGCGATTCCGGCGGGTTTGCTGGAATCGGAATTGTTCGGGCATGAACGCGGAGCGTTCACGGGAGCGATCGCCCAAAAAGTGGGCCGGTTCGAACTGGCGGACAAAGGATCGATTTTTCTGGACGAAGTGGGCGACATTCCGCTCGAACTGCAGCCGAAACTGTTGCGCGTGCTGCAGGAGCAGGAATTTGAACGGCTGGGAAGCAATCGAACGCAGAGCGTGGACGTGCGAGTGGTGGCGGCGACGAACGCGGATTTGAGCCGGCTGGTGGCGGAAAAAGCGTTTCGCAGCGACCTCTATTATCGGCTGAATGTTTTTCCGATTCAGATTCCGGCGCTGCGCGAGCGGCGCGAGGATATTCCATTGCTGGTGCGCTACTTTGTGCAGAAATTCAGCCAGCGGTTCAACAAGACGGTGCTGTACGTTCCCGCGGACGCGATGGACGCGCTGACAAATTATTCCTGGCCGGGAAACGTGCGCGAATTGGAAAATTTGCTGGAACGCGCGGTGCTTCTTTCTCCCGGCAAAGAATTGCGGATTCCGCTTTCGGAATTGAAATCGAATTTGTCGATGACCAAAGGGGAGCCGGAGGACGCCGACTTCGCCGAATCGAACGCAACTTTGCCCGCGCAAGTCGCCACCCTGGAAGAAGCGGAGCGGCAGCATATTTTGCGCGTGCTTCGGCAGACCAAGTGGCGCATTGCGGGGCCGCGCGGCGCGGCGCTGCTGCTGGGGATGAAGCGCACGACGCTGCAGGCACGCATGAGAAAACTGGGAATTCGACGGCCCATCTGAAGCGGCGGCCCCGCGCAAGGCCGGCGCAGTTTCTTGATGGATTCGCGCCGGAGACGTGTAAAATTTAGGGTTCCAAATCCACGAAAAGGGCACTCCGCCATGGCGAGCAAAAAAGGAATCATCGGAATTCTGACGGGAGGGGGCGACGTTCCCGGGCTGAACCCGGCGATCCGCGGCGTGACGCTGCGCGCGCTGCACGAGGGATACGAAGTGATCGGCATCCGGCACGGGTGGGCGGGCCTGGTCGAAATGGTGCGCGACAAGAGTTACGACAACTCCGAAAATTTTCTGCACCTGACGGAAGAGATCGTCGATCGCGCGGGACGCACCGGCGGAACGTTTCTACATTCTTCGCGGACGAATCCGGGCCGAGTGACCAAATCGAGCGTGCCCGCGCACTTGAAGGATAAATTTAACGGCGAGAAGAACGATCTGACGCCCGAAGTTTTGAAAAATCTGGATTGGCTGGGGATAAACACGCTGGTGCCGATCGGCGGTGACGACACGCTGAGCTACGGCGTGCGCCTGCACAAAGAAGGATTCAAGGTGATCGGAATTCCGAAGACGATGGACAACGACGTGCCGGGTACGGATTACTGCATCGGCTTCAGCACGTGCGTGACGCGGACGATTCAACTGGTGAACAGCTTGCGGACTTCCGCGGGTTCGCACGAGCGATTCATGATTCTGGAAGTGTTCGGCCGGTACGCCGGATTCACGGCGATGATGCCGACGATGGCGGGCGCGGCGAACCGTTGCGTCATTCCGGAATACAAATTCGACATTGAAAAGCTGACGGAATTGCTGGTGCACGACCGGAAGAAAAATCCGAGCCGGTATTCGATTGCGCTGGTTTCCGAAGGCGCGATGTTTGAAGGCGGCGAAATGATGTTCGAAGGCGAAGCGACGGACGCCTACGGGCACAAAAAGCTCGGCGGCATCGGCGACGTGGTGGGCGAGAAAGTCAAAGAGCTTTCGGCGAAATTCAACGGCGGAAAAAAGATCGAAGTGATCAACCAGAAGCTGGGCTATTTGGTGCGATGCGGCGATCCGGACGCGATCGATTCGATTGCGCCGATGGCGTACGGAAATCTGGCGCTGGATTTGCTGCTGAAAAACATCAGCGGGCGATTGGTGGTTTTGAAAAACGGCCACTACGACAATTTGCCGCTGGACGTGGTGACGGCGACGAAGAAGGTGGTCGACGTAAAAGAACACTACAACACCGAACGGTTGCGGCCGGAATATACGAGCTTTGAAAACAAGCCGATGTTCCTGATGGGTCCGGGAACAAACTAGATTTTGAGAAGAAGAGTTGCGGGAACCGGCGCGAGGCGGCCGGCTTCGCGCCGGTTATCTTTTTGGCGCATGCAGCTACCGCTTGGCGCGCGAAGTGGAGCACAATACAGGCAGAGATCCGTCCGAGAGAAGGTTTGTCGAGGGATGGTCTCCGCAGCGGTCACCCCCCAGCCGCAAACTCGTAAACTAAATTTCCCGGCGCTCCGCGTGAAAAAACACGCGAGAGGGAGGCGGTAATGTCCGAACAACAGCATCGGTGGAGCGGCCAGAACGTCGCAGGAAGGTATCCGCTTGGAAGTTATCTGGGCGGGACGGAACACGGGAGCGTGTTTGCGACGGAGATCGTGCATGCACGCGCGCAGAAGGTGGCGATCAAGCTGATTCCCGCCGCTGCGCTCGACGCCGAGCGGCAATTGGCGCGTTGGAAGCGCGCGGCGGCGCTGTCGCACGCGAATTTGCTGAAGATTTTGGACTACGGAAAGTGCGAGCTGGATGGCGCCGGTTATTTATTCGTGGTGACGGAATTCGCGGATGAAGATTTGGGAGACATTCTGCCGGAGCGTGCGCTGAACGCGGACGAGACGCGCGGCATGATCGAACCGGTCGTCGAAACGCTGGCGTTCCTGCATCAGCAAGGTTGGGTGCACACGCGAGTGCATCCCGGAAATATTCTGGCGATGGGCGACCAGATCAAATTGTCGAGCGATTCGATTACGCCAAAAGACGAGATGGCCGGTGTGGCCGCGAAGGCGGAGGGATTTGCCGCGCCGGAATTTGGAAGCATTGCCGTGGCCGCAGGGCAGGACATCTGGTCGCTTGGCGCGAGCATTGTGGCGGCGATGACGCAGCGGCCGCCGGTATTTCGAGAAGACGGCGGATTGGAATTGGCGGCGGAAATACCGGAACCGCTGGCGGGCATTGCGCGAGAGGCGTTGCAGGCCGACGCGACGCAGAGAATTTCGATCGCGGGAATTCGCGCGAAGTTGAATCCGGCGAGTGTGCCACCGGTTGTGGCGAAAGAGCCGGCGAAGCAGCCGGAGAAAAAGCCGGAGCGAATTGCGCCGAAGATCGATCCAGTGAAAGTGCCGCTCTCGCCGGTTGCGCCGCCCGCGATGAGTGAATTGCGCGCGCCAATTCCGGCGCGTCCGCCGATACGCGTGCAAGGCGGAAAGAAAAGGTCGTACTGGATGCCGATCGGCGCGGCGCTGGTCGTGGCCGTAATTGTGTTTGCGTGGCCGAAGCTCAACCGGCAACAATCGGATGCCGATACGACGCGGCCGGCGTCATCGCCAGCGCCTTCCGCAAAGACGACTACGCCGAGCGTGGCGGCGAGTTCGCGAGAGCCGGTGCCGGCGTCAAAACGAAGAGCCGAGGCTGCAAATGCGGAAATTGCGCCTGCGGCGGCGAGATCCGAAAGCGTTCCGCACAGCAAATCGGAGAGCAAAACCGATGGGCCGGCGACGAAGGGTGATGTGATGGATCAGGTGTTGCCGGACGTATCGGACAAGGCGCGCGCGACGATTCAAGGGCGAGTGCGGATATCGATTCGTGTGCATGTAAACGCCGCCGGCACGGTGGACACGGCGGAAGTGGATACGCCGTCCGGCAGCAAATATTTTGCCGAACAGGCGATCAAGGCAGCAAAGAAGTGGCAATTTACCGCGCCGGAAATTTCCGGGCGCAGCGTGGAGAGCGATTGGCTGCTGCATTTTGAAATCACTTCGACGGCGACAAACGTTTCGTCGAAACAGGTCTCGCCGTAACTGCCCCAAGACTGACCCTCTGACCAGTAGTTTTCGAGCAAACGCAGGAGTAGTCTGCGCGCATTGGGAGCAGTGTCTTTCCGAGAGATTTTTGCGGGGAAAGAAGAGAGGGCCCGATGTACTGCGAACACTGTGGATTGCAGATTCTTCCGCAGAAGCCGGTTTGCACGCGCTGCGGCGTGAGCCCGACGTATCACTGGGTGCAACTGACGGGTTTGCTGGTGCTGTTTTTGGCGCTGCTGTTGAACGCGATCGTGGCGTGGTTCCTGCTGCCGCGGATGGCGGCGAGTCACCCGGGCTACCGGTTCTTTCCGGCGTGGAGCTGGGTGGACCGCAACCTGTCGATGTACGGATGGGTGCCGCTGGCGATTGCGCTGCTGACTTGGGATTTTCTGGTTTGGCAAAAAGTGAAAAAAGCGCGCGCGGTGGGAAAGATCAAAGGCTGGGTAAGCCGCAAGATGCTGACGTTTGTACTGGCGGCGGGATTCGCGCCGATTTTGCCGTGGTGGGTTCCGGCGGGGCAGCCGTCGGACAAGATTATGGCGACATTCGCGACTCATCCGGGGTTGCCGGCGATGGCATCGTGGGCCGCGATTCTGGTTGCTTGCGCGCTGCTCTGCGCCAACGCGGAGACGCGCGACATGCTGCTCGGTCGAGGCAGGGCGCTGACGCTGGTCGGCCTTGGCGCGATGACGGCGGTGCTGGCATTAACCGTGGCGGGATGGTGTTTGACGTAGCGAGAAACGTTCGCAGATAAAACGATCGACATGTAAAAAGGGCGGCTGAGAATTTCTTCTCAGCCGCCCCTTTTGCTTTTTATGCAGAGTGAGTAAGGCTCAGGCGCCCACTGCCTTCAAGTCGTCCTTGGCTTGCTGTTCGGCGCTCTTGGCTTCGGCCTTGGCGTCGATTTCCGGCTTCAAACGCTTCAGGGCGTCATGAAGGCTGACGGCTTTGTCGCCAACCGGGCCCTTGCAGCCGGAAACATCGGCGTTGGTTTGCACGCCGGTCACGTCGGCGCGGATGCAATTGAAGTCGAGGCCCGTGTTGTGGCTGGCGTGGAGCGAGGCCAGGCAATCGCTCAGATTCTTGAAAACGGAGCAGGCGGAGGTAACGTCTGAATTTGCCGCAAGCACGCCTTTTTCGTGAAGGTGCTCGGTCAGAAGCAGATTTTTGTCGGTGCTTGGCGCGGGAGCGGATTTGTCTTTCTTGATCCACTTGATGGGATTCATGGAATGAGAGCTGCCCGAATTGCTGGAACTGCGCGCAACCGCGTCCGTCGCGCCGGCTCCAGCCGGACCTTGGGCGCCGGCCGCAGCGGCGCCGAACGAAACGCCGATTGAAAGAAACAAGACCGCGAAACTGGTTTTCTTCATGGGGACTCCTTTTTGGGACTTTTGGACGGAATGTATTTACAGGACCGGGATTACCGTCATAGTGAGTAGGCCACCAGGCGACGTTGGTTACGACTGGCGCGCGACGAGTACTCCCCGAATGGGTTACTTGGCCGAGTGGACAGGTCGGCGGAGGGTTTTCGGTTGAGCGACGGGTACGCTATCCTTTTAGAACCATGCATGACTTGAGCTATTTCCGAGAGAATTTGGATGTATTCGCCGAGATGGCGAAGCGGCGCGGCACAACGCTGGACCTGGACGGATTTCGCGCGCTGGACAAAGAGCGCCGCGAATTCATCACCGCGAACGAGCAGCGCAAAGCGCAACGGAACAAAGCGAGCGATGAAATTGCGCGGCTGAAAAAAGAAAAGCAGAACGCGGACTCGATCATCGCGGAGATGAAGCAGCTTTCGGAACTCATCAAGCAGGCGGACGAGAAGATCGCCGAGTTGGACGTACGGCAGCGCGATTTCCTGCTCACGATTCCTAATGTGCCACATTCGTCCGTACCCGTCGGTGCAAGCTCGGCGGACAACGTCGAGGCACGCCGATGGGGGGCGCCGCCGAAGTTCGATTTTCAACCGAAACCTCATTGGGAGATCGGGGAAAAAACGGGCATTCTGGATTTGGCGGCAGCGACGAAGGTTACCGGCGCGCGATTCGCGGTTTATAAAAGCTGGGGCGCGCGGCTGGAGCGGGCGATCGCGAATTTCTTTCTCGATGTGCACACGCGGGAGCACGGCTATACGGAAATTTTGCCGCCATTTATGGTAAACACAGCTTCTTTGACGGGAGCGGGGCAATTGCCGAAATTTGCGGCGGATCTGTTCAAAATTCAGGACACGGATTTCTGGCTTACGCCCACGAGCGAAGTGGAGCTGCACAATCTTTATCGTGACGAGACCATTCCCGAGGACAAGCTGCCGATTTGCGTCACCGCGTGGACGGCGTGCTTCCGCTCCGAAGCAGGAGCGGCGGGAAAAGACACGCGGGGAATTTTGCGGCAACATCAATTTCAGAAAGTCGAGTTGTTCAAGTTCACGCGTCCGGAGACGAGTTACGAGGAACACGACGCGCTGACGAAAAACGCGGAAGTCATTTTACAAAAACTCGGGCTGCATTACCGGACGATGCTTTTATGCAGCGGCGATATGGGATTTGCGTCGGCAAAAACGTACGACATCGAAGTGTGGCTGCCATCGAGCAACGAGTTTCGGGAAATTTCGTCGTGTTCCAATTGCGAAGCGTTTCAGGCGCGGCGCGCGGGCATCCGTTTTAAGCCAAAAGGCGGCGGGAAAAGCGAATTTGTGCACACGCTAAACGGTTCAGGCCTCGCGGTGGGGCGAACTTGGATTGCGATTGTGGAGAATTATCAGCAGGCGGATGGATCCGTCGTGATCCCGGAAGTGCTGCGCCCGTACATGGGAATTGACCGAATTCCTGCGCTATAGACCTTGGATGTGCCTCTTGGGCGCGAAGAGGCGAATTTTTCGTTAAGTCTATTATTTACAATAAGATATGGACAATTTGAACGCCCGGAAGGCCAATTCGCTGTAACCAGCCCGCCTCGCAACCTATTGAAATCAGACATTTTCGTTTGACCTACCCTTTTGCGGTTGCATACACTCGCCTCACCGTTCAGGGAGGCATTTCCCCTGCCACGGGAAGCCAAGCATGGGGATACTGGCCAGTTTTTTCCGGTTCTTGTTTTGGGTGGTGGTGCTCTCCTGGAGCATTTCGCTCATGAAGCGGTTCTTCGCTTGGTTTCTGGGCGACGCGGTCCAGAAGCAAGCGGAAAGCCCTGAGCCGGAGATGCCGCGGAGCATGCGGCTGGTGCGGGACCCGATGTGCGGCATGCACGTTGCCGAAGATCTCGCGATTGCAGTACACAATGGCAATGAAGTGATGCATTTTTGTTCAGCGGAGTGCCGCGACAAGTACGTTGGCAGTAGCCAAAAAATGGCAGCCAACGGCTGAACGAAGAACGAATTTGAACGTTTTGCTTTAGGCCCGGAAGTAAAAGACGGAATTTACTTAAATTGATCAGCGGAAAGGACCGACGCCGATGGCCACGGTCGCAAAGCCCACAACTCCCCCCCTCGTGCCGCGCATCGCGCCGCGGGAGGACTTGAATCCATTCCGCATCGCGCAAATCCAGTTTGATATGGCGGCGGAGTTTTTGAAATTGGATCCGGGACTGCGGCAAGTGCTGCGTTCGCCGAAGCGCGTGCTGGAAGTATCGCTGCCGACGAAGATGGACAACGGCCAAGTGAAAGTGCTGACCGGCTATCGTGTGCAGCACAACGTTTCGCGCGGACCGGGCAAAGGCGGTTTGCGCTACCACCCCAGCGTTACGCTGGATGAAGTGAAGGCGCTGGCGGCGTGGATGACGTGGAAGACGGCGGTCGT
>DATGEI010000058.1:0-16753 GCA_035310365.1 Candidatus Acidiferrum sp. | reverse complement strand
TCGAAATAAAGCGTGCGCGTGCCGTCGGGGTGCGGTTCGCTCGCGGTGAGAAACTTGAGAATAAGCGTTTTGCCGGCTTCGATTTCGATGGTCACTTCTTCGCCGGACTTCAAGCCGTAGAAAAAAGGCAACGTCGGCAAGACGCTCACGTCGGAATAGGTTTGCCGGAATTTGTCGAATTTGGAAAAAACTTCGGGATAAAGCAGATAGCTCAACAAATCTTCGCTTGAAACCGGGTGGCCGATTTTCTTTTCGAGCGATTCCTTTTCGGCTTTGAAATCGGCCGCCGGAAGGTTTGCGCTCGGCCGGCCTTTTAGCGGCGCTTCGCCTCGTAAAATAATTTTCTGCAATTTGCGCGGCCAGCCGTCCGGCGGCGTGCCGAGGGCTCCGGAAAACATTTCGACCACGGAATTGGGAAACGACACGTCGTGACGTTCGCCGAGCTTCAACACGTCGGCGGGCTTCATCTCTTTCGCCATGAGGAACAGCGTCATGTCGCCGACGACTTTGCTCGAAGGCGTGACTTTCACGATGTCGCCGAACAGCCGATTTACTTCGGCAAAAGTTCGCTCGACTTCGTGCCAGCGATGGCCGAGTCCGAGCGCCGCCGCCTGCTCGCGCAAATTCGTGTATTGCCCGCCCGGTATCTCGTGCTCGTACAATCGCGCCGAACCCGCTTTCGGGCCGGAATCGAACGGCGCGTAATACGTACGTATCGTTTCCCAATACTCGGAACATTCGTTCAGGGCTTCGAGATCGAGCCCTGTGTCGCGAGGCGTGTTCGCCAGCGCGGCGACAATGGAGTTCAAGTTCGGCTGGCTCGTGCCGCCGCTCATCGAAGCGATTGCGCCGTCGGCGATGTCCACGCCGGCCTCGCTTGCTTTCAGCACCGACGCCGCGTTGATCCCGCTCGTATCGTGCGTGTGAAAGTGAAGGGGAATGCCGACCTCTTCCTTCAAGCGCTTCACGAGCTCATACGCGGCAAACGGGCGGCAGAGTCCGGCCATATCTTTGATTGCGAGAAAGTGCACGCCGAGTTTTTCCAGTTGCTTGGCCAGCGCAGCATAATATTTCAGCGAATACTTCGGCCGCGATTTGTCGAGAATGTCTCCGGTGTAGCAAATCGCGCCTTCGCAAACGCCGCCCGTCTCCAGCACCGCATCGAGCGAGACGCGCATGTTTTCGATGGAGTTCAGCGAATCGAACACGCGAAAAATGTCCATTCCCTGCGCGTACGATTCACGCACGAATTCGCGGATCACATTGTCCGGATACGACGTGTAACCCACCGCGTTCGCGCCTCGCAGCAGCATCTGGAAACAGATGTTGGGCACTTGTTCCCGCAGCGCCCTCAATCGTTGCCACGGATCCTCGTGCAAAAAGCGCAGCGAGGTATCAAACGTGGCGCCGCCCCACATTTCCAGGCTGAAAAGATTCGGAAGGCGTTGCGAAATCGCGCTCGCCGTCGCGAGCAAATCGTAGGTGCGAACGCGCGTCGCCATGAGCGATTGATGCGCGTCTCGCAGCGTGGTGTCCGTAATCAAAAGCCGCTTTTCTTTTTTTGCCCATTCGGCGAACTTCCTCGGTCCGAGCTTCTTCAATAACTGCCGCGAGCCTTTCGGCGGTTCAATTCCCGGAAGCGAAGGCAACGGTGCGGACTCCACGATTTCCGGCGCTTTCTTCCCTTTCACTTCGGGATTGCCATTGAGGATCACGTCGCCGAGATACGACAGGAGTTTCGTCGCGCGGTCGCCGCGCTTGGGAAACCGGAAAAGCTCCGGGTGCTGCTCCAAAAATGCGGTGGTCACGTCTCCGCTGCGAAACTTGGGGTGATTCACCACGTTTTCGACGAACGGAATGTTCGTCTTCACGCCGCGGATTCGAAACTCGCGCAGCGCGCGGTCCATTCGCTGGCACGCTTCGGGCAACGTTGTGCCCCACGCCGTCACTTTCACGAGCAACGAATCGTAATAAGGCGCAAGCGACGCGCCGGCATACGCCGTGCCGCCATCGAGCCGAATTCCAAATCCCGCCGGCGAACGATACGTCGTCAGTTTTCCGTAATCCGGCGCGAAATTTTTCTCGGGGTCTTCGGTGGTGACTCGGCACTGCAGCGCCGCGCCGTACAGCGGAATCTTTTCCTGCCGGGGCAGCGCCATCGTTTCTTCGTGCAGCTTGTGGCCTTGCGCGACAAGAATTTGCGCCCGCACCAGGTCAATGCCCGTCACCATTTCCGTGACGGTGTGTTCCACTTGAATGCGCGGATTGACTTCGATGAAGTACCACTTTCGCGCGTCCACGTCGTACAAAAATTCCACCGTGCCTGCGTTGCGATATTTCGCCTTGCGCGCCAGTTCGACGGCCGCGCCGCAAAGTTCGTCGCGAACGCTCGAAGGCAAATTCGTTGCGGGCGCCAGTTCCACCACTTTTTGATGACGCCGCTGCACGGAACAATCGCGCTCAAATAGATGCAGCAAATTGCCGTGCTGGTCGGCAAGAATCTGCACTTCAATGTGGCGCGCGCGCGGAAGAAACTTTTCCAAAAAAACGGAATCGTCGCCAAACGCCGACCGCGCCTCGCTCTGCGCTTCTTCGATTCGCGCTTCGAGTTCCGATTCTTCGCGGACGACGCGCATGCCGCGCCCGCCGCCGCCCATCGCCGCTTTCACGATGACGGGGTACCCAATTTCCCTGGCGATTTTTTTCGCTTCGTCGGCGGACGTCACCGGTTTTTCCGTCCCCGGCAGCACCGGAACACCGGCGGACGTTGCAAGCCGCCGCGCGGCCGTTTTGTCGCCGAGCAGCTCGAGCAATTCCGGCGTCGGGCCGATGAACGTCAATCCCGCTTTTTCGCACGCGCGCGCGAACGCCGCATTTTCCGACAAAAATCCGTAGCCCGGGTGAATCGCGTCGACGCCTTTGGCCTTTGCAATCGCAACGATTCCCGCAATGTCCAGATACGCTTCGACTGGCCCCTTGCCCTTGCCGATTAAGTACGCTTCATCCGCCTTGAAGCGGTGTAGCGCGAGCCGGTCCTCGTTCGAATACACCGCAACCGTGCGCAAGCCGAGTTCGTTCGCGGCGCGAAAGATGCGAATGGCAATTTCGCTGCGGTTCGCCGCCAGCAGTTTTTCGATTTTGCGGCTCTTGGCCATACTTGTGCGCCCGCTTCCCGTCTTGCAACCGAACATTCTTTCACGCCAATGGCACGGCACTACAGCAGTTTTTTTGATGAATCAAAACGAGGATTTGGATAGTGCGCTTGGGACGCGAGCCGGGCGCCGCTTTTTCAGTTCGGCGCTGGCGTTTGCGGCGGATTCAGCGTTTTCAGCTGCTCCACCGCCGCCTGCAAACGCGCTTGCGCCTTTCGGTCTTTTTTATTCGCGTACGGCAGGCTCGGATCGGAATAAAAATGTTGCAACTCGCCGAGCAGCGCAGGCGATACATTGGCGAATTTTTGATCGGCCAGCCGGCTGATCAATTCGGCGTGCGCGCCATCGTTCAATTTGTATTTGCCGGGCCCGGTATCCGCGCCAACGTCAAAATTGTCGTTCGGCAACGCGACCTTGCCGTTTCGTTGATCGCGCAGTAATTCCCGGTAACGATCCAGCGTCTCGTTAAAACTTGCTTCAAAAAATCGTTCCGTTTCCGGCGTTGGCGTCCGAAACTGCAGTACTTTGAGCGGCCCCCATTTCGGCAGCAAGAGATACAGAAACGCCAGGAATCGCTCTCCCGGGCCCGGCTTCTTGTAATCCTTGCCCCACTCTTTTTCGAAATTCGCGCGCTTCAAGTTGTAAAGAAACTTGCGCTTTGTAATCCCGGGCAAATCGTCTTTGATTTCGTCTTGCTTCAAATGCCACGCGATGCGCGTCGCCTTCGGTAATAATTTGCTCACCGCGTGCCGGTAGGAAGTAAGCGCCTTCTCTTCGTCGAGCAGGACCGATTTCAATTCCAGCCCATACGTTTCCTGGAACGCCCGATCGAGCAGCCCCTGCGCGACTTCGAATCCGATAAAATCGTGGTAGCTGTCGGGCGCAAATCTTTCTCGCGCCACTTCCAGCACGTCAAATCCAAATTCAGTTTTCGTATGGGCCAGCCTGTCCTCTTCATACGTCACGCTGTCGCCAAACTTTTTCCTCAAATGCGGATAGAGCAGCGGCACCGCTCGATTCGTGCCGATGCGATGACCGTTGTTATCCGCGGCATAGTGCGCCAGCGCGCCCAGCGCAAAGCCATATTCGTAAATGTCGTTCGCGTCGTGCAGCAACGCCAGAATGAAGTCGCCGCTGCGCACGTAGTGCGTCAAATCGCTGAAAAAGTGGCTGCCGTACGGGTAGTAACCCAAATCCTGAATAATCGCGCCGCCGTACGCGTACGCCTGCGCCGCGCTCAGCTCTTCGGCGGTTGCGTTTGGAAATCTTTCAAGCAGCGCCGGCTTCAAGCCGTCTTCCCACGCCGAATCAATAATCGCTTGATGGGAGAGCACGGAGTACGCGTTCGAGCCGGACGGGAGTAATAACAACGCGGACAACACGCAAAACGCTGCGGCAATACGCGCGACTTGAAACCTGGCTCCACTTCCCATGGATGCGCGCGTTGCCTCCATGCACCCGATTATGCCGCATTCCGGCCCGCTAATGCTTCAATAAAGGCTCGGCAAACCGAATCGGTACGCCAAAATTCGATCCGCCGAATCCGCGCACGATGGCAAACGTCACGCCGATCACGCGGCCGTCTTTATTCATCAGCGGCCCGCCCGATCCGCCGGAAGTGGTCTGCGCGTCATACACGATTTTGTCCGTCAGCACATCGCCAATGTGCCCTTGCGTCACCAGAGGCCGGATCAATTTGCGTCTTGCCAGCTCGCTCATCACCAGTTTCGGATCGCCGCCGCTCACTTTCAAAATTTGATCCACCGTCTCGTCGCCCGCGCGCGCCAAAATCGCGCTGATTCCCGTCGCGTACCCCAACGAGATGAGCGATTGCCCGCTGACCGCGGCTTCCGCGCGGCTGTCCAGCTTCAGCGTCGGCCGTTTCAGCCCGCTGAGGTCGCCGTGGAGCACCGCCAGATCCGCGTCACCGGAAATCTGCATCACCTTCGCCGGAACGCCAGCGGTTTCGTCGGGAAAATACGCCGCCATTTCCGCAATTTCCGGCTGCAATCCTTGTTTCAGCGCTTCGTCCATCTCGTCGTTTTTCCACCAGGGCTGCGCCACGTGATGGTTCGTCAAAATTTTCCCGTCGCCGACGATGAAACCCGTGCCAAAAAAATCCTGCCGCACTTCGGGCGCGCGTCCATCCAGCGAATAGACGATGTTGCCGTCGCCGTCCTTCAGCGGTTCGCCCGCCGGCGTAATTCCGCCATAGCGCAGCACGCGTCCGCTGTTACGATCGCGAAACGCAACCGAAACGTGCAACAAGCAAACGCTCGGCGCATACGTTCGAATCACTCCCTCGGCGGCTTCCGAATCGCTCTGCACGCGCAACAACCGGTTGTTGGTCTCGTCGAGTTGCTTCTGCAATTCCCCAACGTTTCCATTTCCCGCGGACATCTTCTGCTTCAGCTCATCGGATTTCTGCTGCAAACTTTCTTTCTGCATCTGCGGATCGCTCTTCGCCAGTTCTTCGCGCGCTTTTTTCGTCTCGGCCATCAATTGATCTTGCGTTTGCAAGCCGCGCTGAAGCTGCGCGATCACCATGTGCGCGAGCGTGTTTTCTTTTTCCGCTTTGCGCGAAAAAAGTATGAAAATTCCGGCAATCGCCAGCGCAATCGCGAAGAGCGCGCTCACGCCGATTTTCAGCGCGCGCCCCAGCGAAAACGCATCGCGCGTCATTTTTTCCGTCACGGCCACGGCTTGCAGCGCCGTTTGCGCCATTTCGCGGCCCTCGTCGGCGATCTGCGCCTGCCGCTCCAGTGTTTCCGCCGCATGCTTCGTTCGCAGCAACGCTCTCGCTCGCGCAAGCAGCTCCGCCGCATGCCACGGCACGGTGACGACGTCGTCCGCGCCCAAGTCCAATCCGCGGCCGCGTTCCGCCGGTCCGCCGTTCAGCAACAACAGAACTTTCGTGTGCGCCGTCGCCGCCGAGCCCTTGATTTCCGACAGCGCATCGCAGCACTGCAAGTCCATCAGGTCCGCGCGAAGCACGAACAAATCGACCCTCGACTCCTGCACCAGCCGAAACCCTTCCGCCTGTGAGTCGGCAATGCTCGCCTGGTACCCGGACGAATTAAGCAGGTCCGCCAGCGCCGCAGCCTGGCTCGCATCCGGTTCGACAATCACAATCGATTCGCGTTTTTCCGACAAGGGGATTCCTTCTAAGCGGTCGTGCCGCGGCGGCAGGCAATCTGCGCCCGCTCCATCGCAAAAACAGGCGCACAGATATCTTACTTGAGTTTTGATGTGGTGCGGGGCAATGCGGTTTCAGAAAATCGCGCCGTGCCGAGCGTCGGCTAATACTTGCGCAGAACTCCAATCACTCGCCCTTGAATTTTGACATCCGACGCGTTCACCATGATCGGCCCCATTTCGGAATTCGCCGGTTGCAACCGAATCTTTCCCGCGCCTTCGCGATAGAACCGCTTCAATGTTGCGTCTTCGCCGCCGACCAGCGCCACGACAATGTCTCCCGCGTTCGCCACCTGCGTCTGCTCGCACACCACGAAGTCTCCGTCCATGATGTGGTCTTCAATCATCGACGTGCCTTTCACCTGCAGCACAAACGAATTGCCGCCGCGCGCAAAATCGCCCAGCGAAAGCGTCTCGCGCTCTTC
Organism: Candidatus Acidiferrum sp.; assembly: GCA_035310365.1. Taxonomy (GTDB): domain Bacteria; phylum Acidobacteriota; class Terriglobia; order Acidiferrales; family UBA7541; genus Acidiferrum. The sequence continues at coordinate 9,981 of DATGEI010000058.1, read as the reverse complement.
CACCGCTTCGAGCGGCCTCCCCGCCGCGATGCGCCCAACGAGTGGCAATTCCTGCACCTTGCGATCGAGTACCTGATCCTTCACCGGCTTCGGCAATTGCAAAATTTCGATCGAGCGGCTCTGGTTGTAGCCGCGACGGATAAAACCTTTTTTCTCGAGGGTCGTGATGTGCTTGTGCACCGTCGCCAGCGACGTCAGCTTCAGGCCTTTGCCGATCTCTTCAAAGCTGGGCGAATAGCCATGCTTTGTCTCGAACGAAATCAGGTAATCGAGCACTTCTTTTTGCCGCTTGGTGAGGGCCATGGGTGCCTCCTCGACTTTCGACTGCGATTTGCCGTTTTAGGGCGGCTTTCTTGTCCCGAGCCGTGGCCAAGAAATAGCGCCAGCCACGCCAGATTTTTCCACAGCCACTCTAGGCGAAAAGAAAGCGAAGTGTCAACCCCATTTTTCGTATTTTTCTTCACTTTGTTTCTTAATTCCCTGCCCGCTCTTGCGGTACATTTTCCTCGATGCCCAAGCTCACTCTCTCCGTCCGCCTCGCCGCCGCCTCCATCCTTCTGCTCAGCCTGCTCCACGCCGTTTTTTGGGCATTGCTCGCGTACTCCGCTCACTCCGGCTTGCCGCCATCATTCCCCTACAACTATGTGTTTCCGGTTCTGTGCGTATTTTCCGCGGCCGGCCTGCCCGGCGTCATCATCGGCGCGGGAATCTTTCGTTTACAAAACTGGGCGCGCGTGGCGGCTCTGGTCATCGCCGCACTCGTTGCGCTCTTCTGCGCATTCGCCCTTCTCGTGTTGTTCATTGTGAGCTTCGGCTTGTTATCCGCCGGCCCAGGCGTCGAAATCCCGGAGAAAAGCGATCTGCTTCGTGTTGGCCTCTTCTACTTTTTTATCTTCGCGCTCGCCGTCTGGTGGATCTTGCTGTTCTCCAGAAAATCGGTCGCCGCGCAATTTTCCGCGGCCGCGCCGGCGGATGCGAGAGCGATTCCGAAAAAAGCGGCTTGCCCGCCTCCCATCGCGCTCCTGGCCTGGCTCATGATTATTTCTTCGGCTTTGAGCGCCCTCTCGTGGCCGCTCATCCTCGGCAAAATACCCGCGATGCTTTTCACCCATATCTTTGCGCCCGACCCAAGCCGATTGATCTGGATTGCCAACATTTTGTTATTCGCCGTCTGCGGAATCGGCTTGCTCAAGCTCCAACGCTGGAGCTACACCAGCACCATCGCGCTTCATCTTTTCTGGCTCGTCAGCTTGCTTGTCACCCAACTCAGCTCCAACTACGACGCGTATACCCGCATCTGCCTGAACACACTCGCACTCGCCGACGCGTACCCCGTCCTGAACCATATTCACTTTCCACAATGGATCTCGGCATCCTCGACCGCCCTTCCCACCGCCCTCCTCCTCGCCGGCCTCTTTTACTGCCGCCGCAGCTTCCTCGAAGCCGTCCAGAATTCGCGTCACCCGGCCACATAACCAGTTTCGCCAAAAATTCAGCAGTGATATACATCTCTCATGCTTCCCCAACGCGAATCCTTACCCGCAGTAACAGCTGCAGGCGTCGTTGCGATTATCTTCGCGTCTTTGGGCGTTTTGGCCTGCGGTTTGATCACGGTCGTTCTTCTGATGATGCCAAACTTCCCCAATCAGTCTGGCGTCGCTCCCATGCCGGCGGGAACCCGCACGATGGTTATTGGCGTCTACGCGCTCCTGTTCGCGATCTGTGTGGGTGAGCTGATCATCGCGATTAATGTTCTGCGCCGGCGAAACTGGGCGCGCATCGCTTTGCTCGTCTGGGCGGGTCTCATGGCATTTTTCTCTGCCGCGACCTGCATTGTTTTCTTCTTCGCGATGAACTTTGTGCCGCACGCGGCGCAGAACCCGCAGGGCCCCAATGTTCTGGCGGCAATAAAGTTCATCATGCTTGTCTTCTACGGGATTCCCTTCGGGGTCGCCGTGTGGTGGTTGATTCTCTTCAATCGCCCTCGTGTGGCGGCGGCATTTAGAGCGCCCTCCGCAATGGCTCCCGTGGCTCCCGTGCAGTGGGCCGTCGACGCCTCCGGCTTTCCCGTACCGGTCGATTCAGAGCTGACGCCGATCCCTCCGAAAAAGCCTTCCTGTCCGGTCCCGCTCCTGATTGTCGCTGGATTCCTGCTCTTCTCTGCAGTAGTTACGCCGCTCGTCTTACTGCTCCCCCAAAAAGTCGCTACACCAATGTTCCTGTTTGGGTTCACCGTTTTCGGTCCCGGCGGCAAAATCGCCTTCGCGGCTTTTTCACTGATTGGCGGAGTGCTGGCAATCGGTCTCTTTCGTTTGAAGCCTCGTGCGTTGGACGTAGTTATCGCCCTTCACGCGATCCTTTTAGTCAACGCATTATTCTCTTTGGCGAGCCCCACGTTTCTGCACTCGATGTACTCCGCGATGCAACAGAACGCGGCACAGAACCCCGATCTGCCTGGAGGCGCGCCCTTCCTTTCGTACAACTTCGCCCGCGGTGCGCTAATCGGGGGTATCGCTCTTTCCAGCGCCATCCTCGGCGTACTTGTCGGTTTCCGTGACCGCTTTCTCAAAGCCGCCGCCGAAGCCGCTCGTTAATCCGACGTCTTCATCTCTTTTCTTCATGCTCTCTATCAAATTTCTGAGTGTTGCCCTGCGCCCTCTCCCGCATCTCTCACCGTTTGCTTGTGTTATCCTTTCCGTTTGGGGGAGTTTCAAACCGGAATGGCTACTACCACTGATATACCTCTGCCGAAATCCAAGCGCGAGGTCATTGACCGCGCCGTAATCCGCTTCGCCGGAGACTCCGGCGACGGCATGCAGGTCACCGGCAGCCAGTTTACGAACACCGTCGCGCTCTACGGCAACGACATCGCCACGTTCCCGGACTTCCCTGCCGAAATTCGCGCCCCTGCCGGCACGCTCCCCGGCGTCAGCGGCTACCAGCTCCATTTCTCTTCGAACGAAATCTTCACGCCCGGTGACGCGGTGGACGTCCTCATCGCCATGAACCCGGCCGCGCTCAAAACAAATATCGCCGATCTCAAGGCCAACGGCATTCTCATCGTCAATTCGGACGCTTTCGCGGAAAACGACCTTCGCAAAGCGCAGATGACCGCGAACCCGCTCGAAGATCATTCGCTCGATAAATACCGCCTCTTCTCCGTCGAACTCGAGCGCCTTACCAAGGCCGCTCTCGATCATCTGGGCATGGACGCCAAATCGATCGGCCGCAGCAAGAATTTCTTCGCGCTCGGCATGTGCTATTGGCTCTACAACCGCTCGATGGACTCGACCGTCCGCTGGATCGAGGGCAAATTCGCCAAAAAGCCGCTCCTCGTCGAAGCCAACAAGCTCGCCATGAAAGCCGGCTACGCCTACTGCGAAGCCACCGAAGCGTTTCAGATCAGCTACGAAATTCCGCCGGCGAAACTCGCGCCCGGTCTTTATCGCAATATGAGCGGCAATCAGGCGCTCGCGCTCGGTTTCGTCGCCGCGTCGCAAAAATCGGGCCTGCGTCTTTTTCAGGGCAGCTATCCGATCACGCCCGCGTCGGACATTCTGCACGAACTTTCGCAATACAAGGATTTCGGCGTCATCACCTTTCAAGCCGAAGACGAAATCGCCGCCATCACCAGCGCTATCGGCGCTGCATACGCCGGCGCCCTCGCCATCACCACAACTTCCGGCCCCGGCATGGCGCTCAAGACGGAAGCAATGGGCCTTGCCGTCGCCGTGGAAATTCCGTTAATCATTTGCGACATCCAGCGCGGCGGCCCCTCCACCGGCCTTCCCACCAAAACCGAACAAGCCGATTTGCTGCAAGCGCTGTTCGGCCGAAATTCCGAAGCGCCGATCCCCATCGTCGCGCCCGCCACTCCCAGCGATTGTTTTTGGGCCGCGATGGAAGCCTGCCGCATCGCCGTTAAATACATGGTGCCCGTCATCATTCTCTCTGACGGTTATCTCGCCAACGGCGCCGAGCCGTGGCGCATTCCGGAAGTCAGCGAACTGCCCGACATTCCAGTGAAATTCGAAACGAATCCCATCGATTTCAAACCTTATCGCCGCGATCCGCAAACTCTTTCGCGTCCCTGGGCCATTCCCGGCACTCCCGGCCTCGAGCACCGCATCGGCGGCCTTGAAAAACAGGACGTCAGCGGCAACATCAATTACGAGCCGCTCAATCACGAAAAAATGGTTCGCCTCCGCGCCGCAAAAGTCGAAGCCGTCGCGCAGGATATTCCACTCGCCGAACCCGAAGGCGATCCCGACGGTGATTTGCTGATCGTCGCCTGGGGCTCGACCCACGGCGCCATCACCGCCGCCGTCAAAGCGCAGCGCGAAACGCTCGCCGGCCGCAAGCGCATCGGCCATCTCCATCTGCGCCACTTGAATCCGTTGCCGTCCAACGTCGGCGAAATTCTGAAGCGGTACAAAAAAGTCCTCGTTCCCGAACTCAACATGGGCCAGCTCAGCTGGGTCCTTCGCGCAAAATTTCTCGTGAACGCCATCGGCCTCAACAAAATTCAGGGCCGCCCGTTCAAACAGTCCGAGCTCGAACAAAAAATCGAAGAGCTTCTGGGTGTATAAAGAAAGTTGTCATCCTGAGCGCATCCGCGAAGATGCGCGAAGGATCTCAACGTAAGAATCAGCTTGTACTTGAAACTCGTAGGACTTTGTAGCGGCCGCCTTATGAGGCGGGCGATTTGGGAGAACTAAATGACCACGGCAAGCTTGCCCGTCCTCACAAAAAAAGACTTTCAAACCGACCAGGAAGTCCGCTGGTGCCCCGGCTGCGGAGACTACGCCATTCTCTCCGCCGTCCAGTCCGTCTTCCCCGAACTCGGCATCAAGCGCGAAAATTTCGTCGTCATCTCCGGCATCGGCTGCTCGTCCCGCTTTCCTTATTACATGAACACCTTCGGCTTTCACACCATTCACGGCCGCGCGCCCGCCGTCGCCACCGGCCTCAAAACCATTCGTCCCGACCTCGAAGTTTGGGTCGCCACCGGTGACGGCGACGCCCTCTCCATCGGCGGCAATCACACCATTCACATGCTCCGCCGCAACGTCGGCCTCAAAGTTCTCCTTTTCAACAATCGCATTTACGGCCTCACCAAAGGCCAGTATTCGCCGACGTCCGAGCTGAACAAAAAAACAAAATCCACTCCGTACGGCTCGCTCGATCGCCCGTTCAATCCCATCTCCCTCGCCATCGGCGCCGAAGCCACGTTCGTCGCCCGCAGCGTCGATGTTTTCCAAGGCCATTTAAAGGACACGCTCAAGCAAGCCGCCGCGCACAAGGGCTCCGCCTTCATCGAAATCCTGCAAAACTGCAACATTTTCAACGACGGCGCCTGGTTCTCCCTCACCGAAAAAGACGCGCGCAGCGAACACATCGTCCAGCTCGAACACGGCAAGCCGCTCGTCTTCGGCAAAAATCGCGACAAAGGCATTCGCCGCAAATCCGACGGCGACATCGAGGTCGTCCAGCTCGGCAACGGCATCACCGAATCCGACCTTCTCGTTCACGACGCCCATCACCCGCGCCCCTCCTACGCTTTTCTTCTTTCGCACATGGAGCATCGCGAAGGTTTTCCCACTCCCATCGGCGTTCTTCGCGCCTGGGACGAAGTGCCACGCTATGAAGACGTGGTCCACGCGCAACTTAACGACGTCCTCGCCAAGCGCGGCCCCGGCAATCTCGAAAAGCTGCTTCGCGCCGGCGATACCTGGCGCGTTGAAGCTCGATAACGTCGCACTCGCGAAACAATATCCGGCGCCGCTCGCCGCCGTGTACAATCCACCGCCGCTTTCATGTATCCTGTGAACGCCCACTCCTCGTCGTTTCCCCAATACTGTTGCGTACCATGTCCACGACGCTTTCATTTCTCTCTTTCGCCTGGCAAAACATCCGCATCGCCGGCGTCAGTGCCGCCGTTCTCACCGGCGCCGTCGCCATCGGTCTGCTCGTGCAGTTCGTGCTCTATCGGATTTTGCAGCGCATCGTTCGCGGCGAGCCCGGCAGCCTCTCGCGCCTCCTCCTTGAAAACACCAAAGTCCCCGCGCGCTACATCTTTCCGCTTCTCGCGCTCACCGCGTCCATTCCGTTCACGCCGCTCCCGGAGCGCGCAACGTACCTCATCGAACGCGCCCTCAATCTTTTTCTGATCGCCGCCGTCGGCTGGGCCTTCATCATCGGCATTCAAGTCGTCGCCAGCCTGCTCACCTTCCGTTATTCCATCGCCGTTGAAGACAATCTTCAGGCCCGCCGCATCCACACGCATACGCAAGTCATTCGCCGCGTCGCCGTCGTCATGATCGTCGCCATCACGCTCGCCGCCATGCTCATGACGTTTCCCAACGCGCGTCAGCTCGGCACAAGCATCTTCGCTTCCGCCGGAGTCGCCGGCCTCATTGTCGGCATGGCCGCGCGTTCCACCTTCGCCAGCATCATCGCCGGTCTGCAGGTCGCCTTCACGCAACCGATCCGCATTGACGATGCCGTCGTTGTCGAAGGCGAATGGGGCTGGATCGAGGAAATCGAAACCACCTACGTCGTCATCCGCCTCTGGGATCTTCGCCGCCTCATCGTTCCGCTCACCTATTTCATCGAACGCCCGTTCCAGAATTGGACGCGTAGCACATCCGAAATCATCGGCACCGTTTTTCTCTACGTCGATTATTCACTTCCGGTTGCACCCGTCCGCGAAGAATTTCACCGCATCCTCAAAGACACAAAGCTTTGGAACAATCGCACCGCCGCCCTCCAGGTCACCGATTTCACCGAACGCGCCATGCAGCTTCGCGCCATCATGAGCGCCAACAACTCCTCCGCCGCATTCGATCTCCGCTGCCTCGTTCGCGAACGCCTCATCGCCTTCTTGCAGCAAAACTATCCCGAATCGCTTCCCCTCAATCGCGCCCAGCTCTCCGTCCACGATCGCGAATCCGCCCTCTCTCAAAAATAAAAAGGCCCCGCTCGCGCCATCGCAAATGGGCCTCTTTTCCGGGTGCAGTTCAATCTAAAGCGCCCTAGGCGCGCGCAATCGCGGATTCCAGTCAGCAGGGACGCGATAAATCGAGCCCTTCTTCAATCGCTCGACCCGCCGAAACGCCGTCTTTCTGAAAGCATTCACTCCTCACGAATCGCAACTCTTCGCCAGCACCGGCTTGATATCCACAACTGGCGTCCCATCAATTGCTTCAAAGTGGTCAACACGCAACCGCAATCCATCTCGCTCTAGAATCGTGACGCGGTGCAAGCCAATCGGATTCGGCCGGTCCGGCGACCGCGTTCCGAACACTCCCGTCAAAGGATTATTCATATCCCTGCCCGGATGCACTTTCATCACCGTCCGCCGCGCCTGGTGCAGCCACGTCAACAAAATCACTTCGTCGCCGGCCGCAACGCGCTCCAAACACTTTCGAAATCGCGGCGCAATCTCCACCCACGCTTCCGGCGCCCCTAAATATCCCTGCCTCGGCGCATTCTTCCGCTTCTTTAGCTCCGACCGCACAAATCCCACCGGCTTCAGCAAATACCGCTTTGTATCCTTCATCGCGCAGCTCCCAAAATGTATCGTACGCTTACTCGGTTTTTGCGTCTCGTCTCCTGCCGCGAACGCAAAAATAGAGTGGCCGGTCTTCGCATCGCCTTTTCTTAAAACTCCTGTGTGCGGATTTCTCTCGTCACCTCGTCCTCGCGTTCTAGGTGTCTTTTGTCCGCCCCTTCGTCTCGCAGCGTGAACTCTGGTCTCTTCCCTCTATGTCTTCCGTGTCAAATCTTTTTCTTCGCCTTTCCGTCCATGCCACGCCCGATGCGGCGAGTTGCGCACTCGAATTCCAAGTAAAGCTCTTGTGGCCTCCGCTTCGCGCTTTTCAAAGCCTGGCTCCCTACTCCTTTAACCACTTTATTTTCATCTGCTTCCGCACACTTGTCGCAAACCGCGCCCGGCAAAACACGTGCAACCCTTTTCTTTTCTGCCGGTTTCCCATAACCCGCAAAAAAAGGGGGATGGCGCCTCTTCCGCGATTCATTTTTCGCGCCCGTCCGCAATCTTTGGTCCACCCGGTTGCTCTGCGCTACTTTGCGTTATGTTATCGGCCGGCCGCCGCTCGCTGGCCGCATCTCGCTGGCCACCGTCCACAGCACACCGCTCGCTGTCTACGGCTTGCATCCCCGCGCATCTAAGTCAAAATAGTCCCGAGAGTTCCAGGCAAATGGAAGAGTCCGCAAAACTCGCACCCGCCCCTCGTCCCGCTGCCGTCGATCCGGCGGCTCCACCGCTATTTCTCTCGCATCCCGACCAGGCCACAACCCTCACGCTTCTTTACGACATCAGCCGCGAACTCACCTCCATCCTCGATCGCGACGCCCTCCTTCGCGGCATCGCGCAGCACGTCAAGAAGCTCGTCGACTATGACGTTTTCACGGTCATGCTCTGGAACGAGGGCACACAACTTCTCGAAAGCGTCTTCGCCCTTCATTATGAAGACACCATCGCCTCGTGCTTCCGCGTCCCTCTTGGCGAAGGCATCGCCGGATCCGCTGCCGCCAATCGCACGTCCATTCGCATTCCCGATGTAAGCCTTGATCCGCGTTACATTCAATGCGAAACCAGCCAGGGCATTCGCTCCGAGCTCGTCGTTCCGCTTCTTCTGCAAGACCGCCTCATCGGCGTGCTCGATCTCGAATCGACGGAGCCTCGCGCCTTCACCGAGGAACACGAACGCGTTCTTTCCGCGCTCAGCCCCTTCATCGCCATCGCGCTCGAAAATTCGCGCCTCTATCAGGAAGCCCGCCAAAATGAACAGCGCCTCCTCGCCGAGCTGGACACCGCTCGCGAAATCCAGCGCCAGCTTCTCCCGCGCGGCGCGCGCGAAGTTCCCGGCCTCGATATCGCCGCGTCCTACGTTCCCGCTCGCGAGCTCGGCGGCGACTTTTACGACTTTCTTCCCTACGGAAACGGCCGCCTCGCCCTCGTCCTCGGCGACGTCTCCGGCAAAGGCACGCCCGCTGCGCTCTTCGGTTCGCTCGCCATCGGCATCCTTCGCGAACACGTCGTCGAGCATCCTTGCCCGCCCGCCGAAATGCTGCAGATGCTCAATGCTCGCCTCTACGCCGCGCGCCTCGATGCGCGCTTCGTCGCCATGCTCTTCGCGCTCTATGACGCGTCCACCCGCCAGATCACCTTCGCCAGCGCCGGCGCTCCTCATCCATTGCTCGTAAGAAACGGCAAAGTGGAAGAACTCATCATCGAAGGCGTGCCCCTTGGCCTCTTGCCGGAAATTGAATACGACATTATGAAAGTGGATTTATTGCCCGGCGATCTGCTCGTCTTCGCTTCCGATGGAATCGTCGAATCCGAAAGTCCTCATCGCGAAGAGTTCGGCGGCGAACGCCTCGCCGCGATTCTGGAAAACGTGTCGGCGAGCGAATCGGTCGAAGACGTTTCTGGCGCTATCCTGCTCGCAACCGACAAATTCAGCGGCTCCGCGCCGCCTCACGACGACCGCACACTGCTCGTCCTTCGCGTTCGCGAAGAACTCTCTCCCGCGGATTACGCCCGCATGCCCGTCATTTATTGAGGTTTTTTGCGATCGCAACGCGTGTCGCCTGCGGCCAGAAAACGCGCGACGCGGTTGTCATTCCTCACGAAGTGAGGAATCTGCTTTTTCTTTCTTCGTTTTGGCCAATGGAAAAACGATCAGCGCGCCGCAGCGCCGCCCGTCGACGCCGCCTGCGCCTGCAACAACTCCGGATTCTTCAAAAGTGGCAGCCACTTCTCCCGCACTTCCGCAAACTCCGGCCAGTTCTTCTTCGATACCGGGTCGGAGGGCGGCAATCCCAGCTTTTCAAAATTCTTGTATTGCCCATGCTGCAAAATCCGGAAGTCGAGATGCGGCCCCGTCGAAAGCCCCGTGCTGCCGACGAGCCCGATTGTCTTTCCAATTTCAATGTGTTCGCCCGCGCGCACGA
>DATGEI010000057.1:0-10064 GCA_035310365.1 Candidatus Acidiferrum sp. | reverse complement strand
GCCCGCCACGGCCGGCCGGTACAAAGAAAGAGAACAGCGCCCGCCTCAGAAGGCGGCCACTACAAAGGCTTAGCCGCGGACGTGGACGGCGCTGAAGCTCAGCACTACGTGGCCGCCGGGGGTGGGCCGCCCGAAGCTCATCATCGGGCGGAAGCGCGAAAACAAAAGCATCTGGTTCAATTGATGCCGCATGTCGCGGCTGTCCGGCCCGGCAAGAATTTGATAATCGAGCATGTGGCCGTATTGATCCACGGTGACGTCGACAAGCAAACCGTGCGGAAGCGAAAGCTCCGTGTCGTGCTGTTCGGGCGCCCAATTGCCGGGATTATCGGAGAGCGCGAGAAGCTCGGCCGGCTGCATCAGATTCAGCGGCACATCGTTCGCAACGGCTTTCACGGAAATACCGGGCACCATCATGTGCAGCACGATGACGAAAACCAGAATCGCGGAAAAGAATCCGCCCGTGGCCGGCGCCATCAAGGGACGAAACACGTTGTCCACGTAAATTTCCACGCGATCGCGCGCGGCAACGTAGCGCTTCCGCCAGCCCGCCGTGGATTCCTTTTGCGCCGCGGCCACCTTAATGCGAACCGCGAGATCGGCCGGCGGCACAACGCGCGGCGCGCTGGAAAGCAAAAGCGAGAGCTTGCGATACCGCTGCAACTCTTCGCGGCACGACGCGCAGGATTCCAGATGCTGCCGCACCTGCACGCGATTCGACTGGCTCGCAACCGCGGCGAGTCCGTCGTCCAAATAACCGGCGAGATGGGAACGAACCATGGCGCACTTCATAGAGCTTCCTCTTTCGCTCCGTCGAGCAAGGAATGCAAACCAGATGGAGAAACTGCGTGGCTGGTTTCCTTGTGAACCGAACGGCTGGAATCGCCCAAAAGCGGCTCCAGCAAATCCTTCAGCGAGCGGCGCCCGCGCAAAATGCGCGATTTTACGGTGCCGACGCTGCATTCGAGCACTTCGGCCACTTCTTCGTAGCTCAAACCTTCCAGGTCTCGCAAAATCACCGCGCTGCGAAACACCTCAGGCACTTGCCCGAGGGCGGCTTGCACGGCGCCCTGAATTTCCCGCGCGGCAAGCTGCTCGAAAGGCGTTGCGCCCGCGTCTTCAATTTCGAGCGGCGCGTGGCCTTCTTCCGGTTCCGCGTCGATCGAAACGTTTTTTTGCAGGTGACGCTTGAACCAGCGGCGATTGTTGAGCGCTTCGCGAATCGCGATGCGATAGAGCCACGTCTTGAGCGAACTTCCGCCGCGAAATTTTTTGATTCCCTTGAACGCTTTTAGAAAAACTTCCTGCGTCGCATCGGCGGCGTCGGACGCGTCTCCAAGCATGCCAAGAATCAGATTGAAAACGGCGGCATGGTAATGCGTGACCAGCCAATCGAAGGCCGATTCCGAGCCGGCTTGCAGCTCGCCGACCAGTTCGGATTCGTCACGACCCCACGATAAAGCGCTCGCCCAATCGGACACTGGATGCCTTTCCGGGCCGGCCCTTTTCTGCAAAAAGGTCTGGGTGCCGTCCCCTGATGGCTAGCGGGCCTGGCCTGCGATCCCTGGCCGACTGCTCGATCAACCTTGCGGTTGAGCCCGTTGTCCGCTCTCGAATATTAGACACCGGGTCGAGCGGAAATGTTTCCTGGCCAAGTGACTTAATAACGCAGGAGATTGTTCCACCATGTGGAGGCGGATGCAATGGCCTATGGGGGTTAGTACGGGGAGACAGGTGAACTTTTTAAGCGATCAGGGCATAGCGTAAGTACTGAATATAAGGGTAGTTACAGAAGAATCGTGTACTTCAGAGACGGGAACCCATGCCATAACTAGGCCACCACGATACGCATTTTCTCAACAGTTTGCTCAGCTTCTTCACGACATACTAAATACAAACAATGATTAATTATGGCCAGGCAGTACCGTTTTCAGGACAAGAGTTCAGCTGAACCAAATCCGTCACTCCGCTCAATTGTTTCGAATTAAAAATCGTCGTACGTTTTGGCATGAGCTTTCGTCGCACATCGTTTCCCCCGCTGCCCCTCGCAACAAATCCTCCCGCTCTCTCCATTCGGCAAACGCCCAACGCCAAACAACGAACCTCCGATTCCCTTCCTTCCACTCTCCCCTATCAACTTTTAACTCGTTTCTTTTCATACTCATGCAAACGCCTCAACCCGCAACTCCTTTCTTTTGATACTCATGCAAACTCCCCGGGGTGGTGTGGGTACCTCAAACCAAAGGCCTTTCTTTCTCTCTCGCTCTGTTTCCCTCGCCGGACTCTTGCTTTACCCATTCTTCAAATTCCAAAAGGACAACAAAAATGAATACCGAAACCTCTAACTCCAATCCCAGCAACTCTTCCACCCGCTGCCGGCACCAATTCCAGAACGGTACTCGCTGCCGCCTCCCCGTGCTAGCCGCCGGTTCCGCCTTCTGCCCACGCCACGCCCGCCTCGGCCAGAATCAGCCCGTCGAAGAAGACTTGAAGGCCGTTCTCCTCAAAAACTCGCAGGACTTCCAGACCGCCCAGGGTATCAATCTCGCTCTCGGCAATCTCTTCGACCTCGTCGCGCAAAACCGCATCTCCACCCGCCGCGCCGCCGTTCTCGCGTACATCAACAGTCTTCTTCTCCGCACGCTGCCCGCGATCGATTACGACATCCTCCACGGCGCGAAAGACCCATCCAAACCGCGCGCAAAGCAAAACGCCGCGCAAACCGACGCGTCAACGAATGCGTCACTCGACGCCCTCCTCGGCGACGTCGACGAGGCGAAAAAACCGTCATGAAGCAGCTTCACATGGTTTGCGTTTGTGTAGGGGCGGCGCTTTAGCGCGCCCACGGTTTTCAATTTGGAGCTAACGTGAATTCGGAGCACTCGCGAAGGAGAAGCGAAGAGGGGCGAACTGAAGTTCCGCCCCTACACAATCGGAGGCAAATACCGAACTGAAGTCAACGAACGCGCCACTCGACGCCGTCCTCGGCGACGTTGACGCGGCGAAAAAACCGTAATGATGCAGCTTCACAGGGTTTGCGTTTGTGTAGGGGCGGCGCTTCAGCGCGCCCACGGTTTTCAATTGGGAGCTAACGTGAATTCGGAGCACTCGCGAAGGAGAACGACGGGCGGACTAAAGTCCCGCCCCTACACGAGGCTGACGGCCACATAGCAGGCGAACTGAAGTTCCGCCCCTACACAATTAATGCATTTGGAGAGGAAGAGAAATGAGAGGGGACATGGATAGCTAGATGGTATAGGGTATGGAGATGCAACAGAGGAGAAAAAATATTCGGTTGCCGGAAAGAGAGTATCGCGGCACGAAGATTTATTTTTTGACGATGTGTTGCGAGAAGCGAGCGCCGTTGTTTACCGATGGGGAGAGGGCGCGGCTGGTGGTTGGAGCGATTCGGGATTGCGCGGAGAAGACGGGATTTCGGCTGCATGCGTACTGCGTGATGCCGGATCACGCGCATATGCTGGTGGAAGGGACCGATGGAACGAAGGGTGGAACGATATTTGTTCGCCGGTTCCAGCAGAAAACTGGATTTTTGTTGCGCAATGTGACGGCGGGACGGATTTGGCAGCGGAGTTATTACGACCACATTCTGCGAAAGGCGAAAGATTGCGACGATGTGGCGTGGTACATCTGGATGAATCCGGTGAGGAAGCAGATTGCGCGAGTTGCGTGGGAATACGAATTTTCCGGATCGGACACAGTGGATTGGCCGCCATGCAAAGGCAAGGCCGACGGCGCATGGACGCCGCCGTGGAAAACGAGAGCGGTTGTGTAGGGGCGGCGCTTTAGCGCGCCCAGGTGTTGAATTGGGAGCGAACACGGATCGGACAGAAAGAAAAAGAAGGACGGGGGGTTGGTTGCCGAGTGGATCGATAGGAGACAAGTTCGGTTGATTGGCTCGCGAAGAGGGGCGAACTGAAGTTCTGCCCCTACACTCCCCCTACACGGACTTTTTTTGTGATGGGGCGGATGGTTCGTAGGCTTTTTGTGGGAGCGGGATTGCTTGGGCTTTTTTGCGGGGAGGTTGTGGGCTTGTGCGTTTGCACGCGGATTGGACGGGAAGAAAAGGGGGAGCGCGGTTAATTGCCTTGCGGCCAATCGCCGCTTTGCACGATGAATTCCAGGCCGATGATCGCGCGGCTCGAAAACGACCGCCAATAGACCACGCGGGCGCGCGCCCAAAAGCCGCTGCGGAGAGACTTGAGCATCAGAAACGTTCCCGGTTCCCAAAGGCGCTGAGTGGTGACGCGAGCGCCGCGAGGACTGATGTTGTGCGTGGAAGTCTTTTCCGGACTCCAGCCGCGGCTCAAGTTTGTGAGCTCGACCGGCTCGGACACGATCGACCGCACTTCCCTGCGGACGCCTCCGTTGGATCCCGCGGTTGCTTCGCCAGGTTGGGACACGGGCAAATTCTCCTGATTAAGACTATGGACCGGCGATTTGTGGCAGCAATACGGTGATTACCTTAAAGGGCGGTCGGCCGTGCGGCGGGGAAATAGCTGGACATTGGCGGTGGAAGAGAGGATAAACGTCGCAACGGGCCCTACCGACGTTAAATCAAAGCGAGAGGAAAATTATGAGAGTGAGACCAGGTGTGTTTTGTGTGTGTGTATTGGCGATGGCCGGACTGGTGTTGTGCGGTGCGGCGAAAGCGAGCGACGCGCAGTCGGGAGTATGGAAACTGAATCTGGCAAAGACGACGTACAGTCCGGGGCCGGCGCCGAAGAGCGTGACGCTGACGATTGTGGCGGATGAGAAAAGCTACAAACTGCACTCGGAAGGCGTGGACGGAGCGGGAAATCCGATGATGGGGGATTTCACGGCGGGGTACGACGGGAAAGACGTTCCGTCGAAGGGACTGCCGTATGGAGACACCGTGTCGGTGAAACGGATCGACGCGAACACGGTGGAAGTGACGATGAAAAAAGGCGCGAAAGCGCTGGTGACGGTGACGTCGGTGGTGTCGAAAGACGGCAAGACGAGAACATCGACGTTTGTGGGCAAGGATGAAGCGGGGCACGACGTGCACAACGTTGCGGTGTACGAAAAGCAGTAGCCGACAGCGCGGACGATTGCGAAGCTGCAAGGGCGCGGCGGCCGGCGCGGCGAACTTGTGCGAAATGAGACAGTGAGGCGTTAGGAATAAGGGTGGACATTAACGTTTGAAAGGGTCCTAATGAAGGCTGACAGGCCCACCCAAAAGATCGGTCCAGAGAAAAATCTCTGAAAGAGGAATACGATGCAGTTCAAAAAAATAGCGGCTGTGTGTGCAGTGGTGTGCGCGGGGCTGATGTGTAGCGCCGCGGCGAAGGCAGCGGATCCGCAGACCGGGACGTGGAAGTTGAATGCGGCAAAGTCGCTGTACAGTCCGGGACCGGCGGCGAAGAGCGTTACGCTGACGATCTGGGCGGAGGAAAAAAGCGTAAAGATTCATTCGGAAGGAATCGACGGAGAAGGCAAAGCGACGAAAGTGGACTTCACGGCGAACTTTGACGGGAAAGATTATCCGGCAACGGGAATCGCGGCCGGAGACATGGTTTCCGTCGAGCGTGTGGATGCAAACATTCTGCGCGTGAACATGAAAAAAGGCGGAGTGACGGTGATGACGGTGACGTCGGTGGTATCGGCGGACGGAAAGCTGCGCACGTCGACGTTTGTGGGCAAGGACAATGAAGGCCACGACGTGAAGAACGTGGTGGTGTACGACAAAGAGTAGTTCGCGCGAACGCGGCGAATATGGCGGCCCTCCGGAGAAATTGCCGAAGGGCCGTTTTTCTTGGCGGCGCGGCCGGGCAGCTGGTTTGGCTGAGAGAGAAAAGGAAGTGCGGCGCACAAAAGGAAGGCTGGCGGAAGAGAAAGGATCGAGTGCCGAATGGAAACGAAGTTTCCATTGACGGGAAGAAGGGATCGCGGGAGACTTTCGACAAGGCGATTGCCGCTGATGAACTGGGTACTTACATTTGAGGCCACGAAGACGCGGGCGATACGCGTGCTGAAGACGATTTACGTGGCGGGGCTTTTCACGCTGGCCATGGGGCTGTTTTGCGGGGAGCTGCCGGAATCGCTGCAGCTGGTGGACGATACGACGAACGATTACGTGATGGATTCGAGCGCGAGCGCGACGCGAGAAAATGAATTGGCGCGGAAAAAAGAATCCGTTCGTAAACTGACGATCTCCGAAGAACGCGTGGCCGCACGGACATGGCAAGCGGAACCGTTTCTGGGTGCATCGGTATGGGCATCGATTGAACCCGCGCCGATTTCGGGCCAAGAGCTTCTTCCCTTTCTCTCCATCCGACGAACGTAAGCAGGACAACCACATAGCGTAGTGCGACTCCGCGCCGGGCCGATTTGTGATTGCGCCGAGGAAAGCGGACGGAGCCTACCTCGCGGTTACGCGCTGCGTTTTCATTTTCATTCCAGGCCGAGTTGCCGCCTTGCGGGCGGAGAAGATCGCGCGCGAGTTCGGGTACCAGGTCACCCGGACTTGCTTCGAATCGAGATTGAGTTGGCGGAGGTGGCCAAGCAGAGGGGCGAAGTCGTGTGTTGAATCGGCCAAAATCTGCCCTTCTTGCTGTACCTCGCGGAAGAGGTACCACACAGGGCCCGCGTCAGGCGCGCGGGCCCTGTAGTTTTTTTGGGACGGCAGCGTTGCCGCGGAAAAATATTGGGAGAGAATGAAGAAGAGGTGATGAGCGGAAATGAAACGACGGAGCGGCGGAGGCGGCGCGGAGAAAAAAGTGGGGTTGGCGCGGGCGCTATCGAAGATGGGATTTTGTTCGCGGTCGGATGCGGCGGAAAAGATTCATGCTGGACAAGTGAAAGTGAATGGCGCGGTGCGGCGGGATGCGGAGACGCCGGTGCGGATGGGGCGCGACAAGATTGAGGTGGATGGGCACGGCGTTACCCCTAAGGAATGTGCGTATTGGATGGTAAACAAGCCGCGCGGAATTGTGACGACGGCGGAGGATGAGAAGGGGCGCGAGACGGTGTACGGGCTGCTGCCGAAGGGATTGCCGTGGATGGGGCCGGTGGGGAGATTGGATAAGGCGAGCGAGGGAATGTTGCTTCTGACGAACGATACGGGATGGGCGGCGCGGGTGACGGCGCCGGAGAGTCACGTGGAGAAACGGTACGCGGTGCAGATTGCGACGGTGGCGGATGAGGCGCTGCTTGAAAAATTGGAAGCGGGCGTGATGGATGGCGGAGAAGTTTTGCGCGCGAAGCGGGCGAAGATGGTGCGGGCGGGCGGGAAAAACAGTTGGATTGAAATTGCGCTGGAGGAAGGAAAGAACCGGCAGATCCGGCGGATGCTGGAAGGATGTGGAGTGGAGGTGCTGCGATTGATTCGGGTGGCGATTGGCGGGGTGGAATTGGGGACGTTGGCGAAAGGTGCGGCGCGGGAATTGACGGCGGAGGAGATTCGAACGTTGGAACGTTTCGAGCGGGGCCGGGGGTGAGGGTGGTTGGGTGGGATTGCGGCGGCGGAGCTAGAAGGAGAGATATTGCCGAGCATTTCCGGGGCTGAAGCCCCTGGGGCTACACACGGCAACTGCGCACGGCAAGTGCGTGAGGCAAGTTCGTTAGGCAAGTACACACGGCGATTGCACGTGGCAAGTATGCACGGCGATTACAGACGGAACTGCGCACGGCAAGTGCGCACGGCATGTACGCAAATTTAGGAAGAAGTTTATTGGGGCGGGGCTGCGGTGCCGACGCCGATTTTGGTGGTGGAACCGAAACGCTTGTAGTTGGTGTATTTGACGGTGACGCGAATGTGGACGGCGCCGGTGGAGAAGCGGAGCTCATCGTCGGTGTGCGTGTAGGTGGGGACCCAGAGATCGCCGAAAAGATTTTCGCGGTAGGTGGTGAAATGGGCGAAGCGATTTTCTCCGTGCTTGGTGACGATATCGGGGACGGCCTTGCCGTAGGTTTTGACGATTTGCAGATCGTGATCGTCGACCCAGATGCGGCCGTCAAAGTAACGCTGTTTTTTCTCGATGACTTTGGGAGAGATGTCGAAGACGTAGGTGGAGAGGTCGTCGACAATCTGGCGGCCGACGTACGTGACGTTGTACTTGGGGAGTTCGTCGGCGGTGAAGGCGAAGGGCTGGATTTTTTTGAGGTCGTCCAAGTCTTCCTGGGTCATCTGAATTTTGGTGAGGGTGTTGGCGGGTGCGTAGGTGACTTTTTCGAAACGCTTGCCGGCGGGGGTGAAGAGGATGTCGCTCTGGACTTCGTAGTTGCCGTCGGGAATGTCGTCGGAATCGAGCGTCTGCATCTGGAAGTATTGGGTCCAGGTGTAGGAGCCGAGGAATTGTTTGAGCTGCTCTTCGCGCGCGGCGAATTTCTGGATGATTTGATCGGGCGGGAGAGAAGGCGGCTCGTTGGTGATGGGGGGTTCACCGACTTTGCGCGGAACGGACTGGGATTTGATGGCGCCGGGAGCGCTGGGAGCGGGACCGGAGGAGGGCGGCGGGGTGAGAGGGCCGGAGGATTGCGCGGCGAGGGTTGCGGCGAAAAACAAGGAGGCGAGCGGGAGAGAATGACGCACAAGATTTGACGAATTGAGAAGGCTTGGCAAACGGTGGCTCCTGCGACGAGAGATTGTATATAAATAAGACTTCAAAAGTAGCACGACGGTTGCATCCTGGGCGAGGAAAAGGGCCGCTTCGCGCCACGGCGGGCAGGCAGAAAGCGGCCCGTACAACGGCGGGAGAGTTTGGAAGAGCGGACGGAGAAATAAAGAGCCCGTCTCGGAAGGCGGCCTCTACAACTACACGGCTGGGGGTGAAGGTGACGTCGACGACAGATATGGTAAAATGAAGTACGTCGGTGGGGCCGTGGCGCAGTTGGGAGCGCGCCTCGATGGCATCGAGGAGGTCGAGGGTTCGAATCCCTTCGGCTCCACCAAAAATCATCCCGCCTTTCGAAACCGTTTTTTTCTGATTTCAACTCCAGACTAATTTTTGCTTCACGAGAGGGTGCGCTCGATTGCGTGCGGGCGCAAAGGAGCGTGTTGGCCGGCGAAGGCCGCTATTCGGCCGACGACTGGCGCAAGAGCGATAAGAAACTGAGATTGGCGCGAGTTTGCGAGCGGCCGCGGAGGACGACGGCGCCGATGGTGCGAGTGGCGCCGGGATCGGAAATGGAAACGTAGCGGCAGCCGGATTTTTTTTCCGCCGCCATGTGGGGAATGAGGGAGACGCCCATGCCGGCGCCGACCATGCCGAGCAAACTGGAAAATTGGCCGCTTTCGAAAATGACTTGCGGGCGGACGCGGGCGCGGTCGCACGCGGCGACGGCATTTTCGCGGAAACAGTGGCCATCGCGAAGGAGAAGGAAAGGTTCCTGGCGGACGTCTTTGAGCGAAATGGAACGGCGGTGAGCGAGTTTGTGTTTTTGCGGGAGGACGGCGAAGAGCGGTTCGGTGAGGAGGGGGAAGGATTCGAATTCGTGGCCGCGAATGGGAACGGCAAGAATGGCAATGTCGATGGTGGCGGCGCGGAGACGATCGAGGAGGACGGGAGTGATTTCCTCGACGACGGTGAGCCGCGCTTGCGGAAATTTTTTCGAAAAGGCGGCGAGGACGCGCGGAAGCAGATACGGCGCGACGGTGGGAATGGCGCCGACGGTGACGGAGCCACCGACGGAACCTTTTTGTTCGACGACGTCGCCTCTGGCGGCTTCGAGTTCGCGGAGGACGCCGCGGGCGCGAGGGAGAAAGGCTTTGCCGACGTCGGTGAGGCGGACGGAGCGGCCGAGACGATCGAAAAGACGAGCACCCAATTCGTCTTCGAGCTTGAGGATTTGCTGGGAGAGAGAGGGTTGCGAGACGTGGGACTGCTCGGCGGCACGGGAGAAGGAACCGGTGTCGGCGACGGCGCAAAAGTAGCGGAGCTGGTGAAGTTCGATAAAGCGGCGATGGGGCGCGGAACTTCGGTTCTCCGCAATATCTAAAATTGCGTTTGCGCGAGAACCAGATTCCGCGGCCGAATGCCGTTCCCCTTTGCAAATCTGCCTATAGGCAATGCCTATCCATTCTA
>DATGEI010000056.1:0-24630 GCA_035310365.1 Candidatus Acidiferrum sp. | reverse complement strand
CAGAGGTCATTAGGCAGCCAGCGGCAGCTCGATTCGAAACGTCGTGCCGCGCCCGACCTCCGATTTGAAGTCGATCGAACCGTTCAGCAACTGCACGATTCGAAACGTGCTGGCGAGTCCGATTCCGCTTCCTCCCGGCCGCGTTGTGAAGAATAGCTGAAAAATCTTCTGCCGGTTTTCGAGCGCAATTCCTTTTCCCGTGTCGGCCACGGAAATTTCCGCCATTTCCGCGCGCCGCGTCAGGTTCAGGCGGATTTGCCCGCCGCCCGGCATCGCGTCCACCGCATTCAGAACCAGATTCAGCACGGCCTGCTTGAGCAAATCGCGATCCACGAAAACTTCCGGCACGTCAGCCGGCAGCGATTGCACCATCTCGACATTCGCTTTCTGCAGTTGTGGCTGAGCCACTTCCAGCACTTCGCCGAGCAATTGCGAAAGCTGGGTTTGCTCGAGCTTCACTTCCATCGGCCGCGTGAAATCTAAAAAGCGCTTTACTACCGTGTCGAGCCGGTCGATCTCTTTGTCCAGCACCTGCACCGCTTGCTGCGAATTCGCATCCGCATCCGCCGGCAACGACTCCTTTAAATTTTCCAGCCACAATCGCATCGAGTTCAGCGGATTTTTCACTTCGTGCGCGACGCCGGCCGTAATGCGTCCCAATGCCGCCAACCGTTCGCTCACCTGCAATTGCGTATTGATGCTTTCGATCGAATCGAGATCGCGGAGCGTCACAAGCGCGCCCATCTTTTCGCCGTCTTCGTGGATTGCCTGCACGCTCACGCCGACTCGCTTTGTTCCTTCGGCGGTATCGAGCTCGGTTTCCGCCGCTGTTTCGCTGAATTCATCGCCTTCGAGATGCAGCGCCTGCCGCAGCGGGTGACCCGCGGGAAAAATGTCCGTGACGCGCTTTCCCAGGAAGTGGCCGGCCGGCGCGCCGAGAAATTTTTCCGCCGCGGGACTGACCATCACGGCGCGCGCATCGCGTGTAAAGAGCAGCAGCCCGTCTTCGAGGCCGGCCATCACGGAATTCAGGTTTTCGCGCATGGTGCTGAAAATTTCGTGGACGCCGCGCAGTTGCTGTCCGACCTGCGAAATCTTTTTGCTCACCAAACCCATCTCATCGCCGCCGCCCGCGAAACCCGTCGCTTGCGCGATGGGCGCGTCAAATTGTCCCGCCGAAATTCGGTCCAATTGCGTGCTGATCTCCTGCAGCGGCGCCAATGTCGCTCCGCTCACCACCATTGCCAGGCCCGTCGAAACAAGCAGCGCCACCAGCGCAATCGCCGCCGAGTTCCGCAAACTCGGCAGAACTTCATTTCGCAGCAGCGAAATCGAAATGCCCACGCGCACTTCGCCAAACGGCTCGCCGCCCATCGTGAAGGGATAGCGCACTTCGTACACCGGTTGCGGCCCGTACAGCGCTTTCATCTGCCGGATGATGTTTCCGCGCTCCAGTTGCGAGAAAAGCGGCCGTGGCATCACGGTTCTGCCGGGCATTTGCGGATCGCTCGACGCCAGCACCATGCCGTACTTGTCCACAATCATTACGTCGTACATCCACGCGTTCGCGCCAAGCGGAGCTTGCAGTTCTTCTTCGAGTCCTTCGTTTCGTTCGAATGCCTGCCGCACGTAGTCGCGACGGTCGTCCGGCGAATCGGAAGCTGCTTGCATCCCGCTTTGCCTGGCGTCCTTCACCGAGCGATACGCTTGTGCGAACACCTGTTGTGTCAGTTCATTCGCGCGGTTGTACGTTTCTTGAATCACCTGGCCGGTCAGCCGGGCGAAGTACACGCCGGACAGAACCACGACGACGAGGAACACCAGCCCCGTCATCACCAGCGTAAGTTTTGTGCGCAGCCGCAGCTGCATCGCGGGTTCCTACTCCCCGTCGGCGTTTGCGCCGCCGTATTCCTTCAATTTGTTGTGCAGCGTCTTCAAGCTGATGCCCAGCAGCTCCGCCGCGCGTGTTTTGTTGTTGTTCGTCGCCGCCAGCGTCTGCAGGATCAGCTCGCGCTCCATCGCTTCCACGGTGGTGCCGATCGGGAATTTCACCGCGCCGATGTCGCCGGTATTCTTGGCCGTGCTCTTGCCGAACTCTCCCGGCAGGCTCGATCGCGAAATCAAGTCCTTCTCGCACATGATCGCGGAGCGCTCGAGCACGTTGCGCAACTCGCGAATATTTCCCGGCCAGGTGTGGCTCATAAAAATGTCCATCACCTCGGCGCCGACTCCGCGAACGCTCTTGCCGTGCTTCGCGTTCACGTCGCGCAAGATGTATTCCACCAGCAGCGGAATGTCGTCTTTATGGTCGCGCAGCGGCGGCAGCGTCACGTGAAAAACGTTCAGCCGGAAATACAAGTCCTGTCGCAGGTGTCCGCTCGCAACGGCCTGCTCGGGATCTTTGTTCGTTGCGGCCAGCACGCGCACGTCGACGGGCGTTTCCACCTTGCTTCCGAGCCGACGCACTTTGCGGTCTTCCAGCACGCGCAAAAGTTTTGCTTGCGTTGGCGCGGGCATTTCGCCGATTTCATCGAGCAGCAGCGTTCCGCCGTCCGCCAGTTCGAAGCACCCGATGCGCCGCTCCGCCGCGCCCGTAAACGCGCCGCGTTCGTGTCCGAAAATTTCGCTTTCCATCAAACTTTCCGGAATCGCCGAGCAATTGATCGCCACAAATGGCCCGCCCGCACGCGGCGAAAGCTTGTGCAGCGTCCGCGCCACAATTTCTTTTCCGGAGCCTGTCTCGCCCGTAATCAGCACCGATGCGGAACTTGGCGCTGCCATCTCGATGATGCGCATCACGTCCTGCATCGGCTTCGACCCGCCGACGAGATCGCCCAGCCGTCCCGACTCGCGCAATTGCCGCTGCAAAACGGCAAGTTGCCGCGCATCGCGCGCCTTCGAAAGCGCGCGGTCCAGCAATGCGCGCAGCACCGGCCCCTTCAGCGGCTTTTCGATGTACCAGAACGCGCCCGCTTCGATCGCCGCCACCGCCCGCTCTTCGCTTCCTTTTCCCGTGATGATGATCGCGGGAACGTCGGTCAGCTCCAGCCCAAGTTGCTTGAGCAGATCGAGCCCGTTCATGCCGGGTAATTCCACGTCCGCAATCAACGCATCCGGCTGAAAGCCGCCGAATTTTGCCAGCGCGTCTTCCGCCGTGGCCACGCCCAGCACGTCGCAGCCCCAGCGTTGCAGCAGCTGCTCGTACCCTTTGCGCGCGTTCTCTTCGTCTTCAACAATCAATACGCGGTCTTTGCGCTCTCCCGTTTCCACCGCGCGCACCGCCGCCTTCTTATCGTCGGTCATTCCGCGACCCTCTTCCTGGGCTGTCGCCCCTATTTTGGCAGATTCAGAGCCCTCTGCACACACGGATTCGCTCGGTGGGCAACGGTGTCGGGGTCACTCTGAGATTAGATGGAAGCGGTCGTGGCGGGCCATGCGTGTCCCGACCCGGCACTCGCGTTTATGTAGCGTAGGGACTTTAGTCCCGTTGAGCTTGACACGATTGCCACGTAGCGGCCACCTTCCGAGGCCTGCGCCTTTCTCCGCCTAGGCACTCGTGTTTATGTAGCGTAGGGACTTTAGTCCCGTTGAGCTTGGCACAATTGCCACGTAGCGGCCACCTTCCGAGGCCGGCGCATTTCTCCGTAAGCGTCTACTCCTTCACCAAATACAGCGCCCTCTCCAATTCCAACTCGAGCTTCGCGCCCTTCGGCAAAACAATTTCGTGTCCGCGTCCGCTTTCCATTAAGTAGGCCGCCAATGCCGATTCCGCCGCCTTCGTAACAGCTTCCTTCGCGTTTTTGTCTTTCACGCCTTTAACCGCGCCCAGCGCCGCGCCTTCCGCCGCCGCTTCTCCCGCCGCTTGTTGCGTACTCTTTTTTCCTTCAATGAGGCCTTCGGTGCCCGGTCCGCTCTTCACGCTGTGGTCTCCCGGCACGTCCACCACATCCGCCACAATCGGCAGCACGCCAAATCGCGTCTTGATTTCATCAAACACCAGCCAAAGCTTCGCGTGTCCGGTGATGTTAGCAGGTTCCACGCGGCTCACATGTGCGCAAATCTCCGCGCCGCTCGGCAAATAGAATCCACTCCCAGCTTCGAGCGGCTCCATCGTGCGAACTTTAAATTGAAAGTTGTTCTTGGAATCTCCCGTGCTCAGTTCGTCTTCGAGCCGC
The DNA here is from genome assembly GCA_035310365.1 of Candidatus Acidiferrum sp. GTDB lineage: Bacteria > Acidobacteriota > Terriglobia > Acidiferrales > UBA7541 > Acidiferrum. Next base: position 20,455 of record DATGEI010000056.1, on the reverse strand, counting down.
ACCAATACTCGCGTGCCCGGAACCACGGCGAACGCTTCCACCGGCAATCCGTGGCGCGAACCATCGGCGGGTTGCGTCGGTGCCGTCGCGGGCGCGCCGCCGCGAGCATCCACCTCCGGCCTTTGCGGCGCTCCCGCGATCGTGTCGCGTGATATAACCGGTGGTCGATTGTCCTCGGGCTGTTGCGCCTGCGCACAGGCGTTCGCGCCAGCCGCAGCAACGGCAAATCCCAGCAAGAATAGTTTTCCAGGTAGTTTCATTGGTCTTTTCCTTCTCCCCGTCGCACAGAAGGAAAGCACGCGAGTCGCCGCCAGCCATTTCCGGCAGCGCCCTAACCTGTTGTATCCGTGAAGCTTAGAAGGAAGATGAGTCCATGGTTCTCGCCGGCAGCAAAAAACTGTCGCCCATATCTTTCGCAAGCGCCAGCCAAAGCCACCAGTGGCACAGACTTCCGTCCGTGCGGCCGAAGCATTGATCCAAACATTCGCCCTACGCTGAATCACGCTTTAACAACGCTTGAATGCGTCGCAACACACTCGCGTACATCGCCGCCGTCACTTTGCCCGTCTGCGTGTTCTGCTGGCTCGGATGATAGACGCCGACGAGCACCGGTCCATCGCTCACCGGCCTGACCTCCGCGCCATGCGCAAAAACATATTTCGCGCGCGCGACGATCTTTTGTTGTTGCTTCAGAACTTCCAGATACGCATCCCACGCAATTTTTCCCAGCGCAAGCACCACGCGCGGCCGCAAAATTTGCAACTCCCGCACCAGATACGGCCGGCAATTCAGAATTTCGGAAAGCTCCGGTTTATTTGCCGGCGGTGCGCATCGCACTGCCGCTGCAATGTACGCGTTGTTCAATTCCAGTCCATCGTCGCGGTGAAGGGAAGTGGGCCGATTCGCAAAGCCCGCCTTGTGCAGCGCGGCGTACAAAAAATCTCCGCTGCGGTCGCCGGTGAACACGCGGCCCGTGCGGTTCGCTCCATGCGCCGCCGGAGCCAGCCCCAAAATAAAAAGCCGCGCCCGCGGATCGCCGAATCCCGGCACCGCTTTTCCCCAATACTCCCATTCCCGAAACATACGCCGCTTCACGCGCGCCACTTCTTCGCGATACTTCACCAGCCGCGCGCAATTCCGGCATGCAATCACTTCATTGTTTAGCACGCGCAGTTGCGATTCGACCGCCGTCATGGAATTACCGTCACTCGATTCCCTTATCGCAACAGCGCCATCACTTCTTCGTGAACGTTGCCATTCGTGCTCAGCAAACTTCCTTCATAAATCGTTCGCTTGCCGGTAATCGTCGTCGATCGCCCGCCTGCCTCTTCCACGATCAAAATCAACGGCGCCAAATCCCATGGCTTCGATGTCCAATCGAGCGCCGCGTCGACGGCGCCTTCCGCCACCAGCATGTGCTGCCAAAATCCGCCGAACGAGCGGCTGTTTCTTGCGCCATCCAGATATTTTCGAATCCGCGCCTGGTCGGAAGAATCCTTGCTCGGTCCCGTCCCCGTGCTGAAGACCATGGAGTTCGCCAGCGTCGCCGTGCCAGAAACGTGCAGCCGCACGCCGTCGCGATACGCGCCTTCCCCTTTGTATGCCCACCAGCGCGAATGCAATCCCGGCGCGCTCACAAATGCGGCGACAATTTCGCCATCCTTTTCAATTCCCATCAACGTGCCAAACGTCGGAATCCCGCGCGAAAATTCTTCCGTCCCGTCAATCGGATCGATGATCAGCCGTGCCCGCGCGCCCGCCGCAACATTCGCGCCGCTCCCGCCCATCTCTTCGCCGAGCACATCCAACGGCAACGCGCTCGCCGCCACGCGCGCCCGCGCCATCGCTTCCACTGCCTTATCGGCCTGCGTCACGCGCGAGCCGTCGCGCTTCTTCTCAATCTGCAGATCCGCCGTCCGAAAATATTTCAGCGCAATCGCATCCGCTTCCGTGGCGATCTCGTTCAGCAATTTTCCATACTGCTCACTGTATTTGACCATCTGCCCGCCCTGGGTTTTGTTCCGAAACTGAAGACTGAAAACTAATGACTGACGGCTCTTGCCCGTTTGACTCTTGTTCCGCCACTCCTTAGCATGATAACTCACACCCATGCACACTCCCGTTCCCACTGGCACCGTGCTTGACCGCATCCTCGAAGCGCGCCGCGCCGAAGTCGAGCATCGCAAGCAAGTTCTTCCCGAAACCGCGCTGAAGTACGGCGTCGCCGCGGCCACGCCCCTTCGCGATTTTTCCGCCGCCCTCACGCGTCCCGGCCTGAACGTCCTGGCCGAACTCAAGCCCGCGTCACCCTCTCGCGGCGTCATCCGCGATCCGTTCGATCCCATCGCGCTCGCCACATCGCTCGAATCCGCCGGCGCCGCCGCGCTCTCCGTTCTCACCGAAGGAGAATTCTTCCGCGGCACGCTCAAGAATCTGCGCGACGCGCGCAAATCCATTCAGCTTCCGGTTTTGCGCAAAGACTTCATCTTCGATCCGTGGCAAGTGTGGGAAACGCGGGCCAACGACGCCGACAGTTTTCTATTAATCGTGGCGGCCCTTTCGGACAATCAGCTCAGCCAGCTTCTCGCCCTCGGCCGCGAACTGAAGATGGAGCCGCTCGTCGAAGTTCACACTTCCGCCGAACTCGACCGCGCCCTCGGCGCCGGCGCAAAAATCGTCGGCGTCAACAATCGCAATCTCAAAACGCTCGACGTCCGCGTCGAAACCTCGTTCGAACTCATCGGCAAAATTCCCGACGATTGCATCGCCGTCAGCGAATCCGGCATCGGTTCGCACGCCGAAATCACCAAGCTTCGCGCCGCCGGCTACGACGCCTTCCTCATCGGCACAAGTCTCATGCTCGCGCCCGACCCCGCCGCCGCCCTTTCTACTTTGCTGGGTTCATAGAGGTGCATTCCCGTGCTCGATAGAAACGCCCCATCCTCTCGCCCTTATTATGAAATCCCTGGGTTTGAAGAACTTGGTCTCGAAGAGAGTTGGGTTATGGACATTCAAGAAGACGCCTCCGGAATTGTTTTCGATGTTGATTTTGCCTTGTGCTTAAATCACCCGTTTTTCGCGCCGCCGCTTCCCGATGAAGCGAATTCCTTCCGCCGGGGTCACATCCGGTTTCGTGAACCGTCATCCGTAATGTGGTATCGCAAAACGATGACGCCAAATCTCGACTCCACAGGCGAAGCCGATTTCGGAAATTTTGACTCGTTTTATTTTTCCGGGAATTGTTTTCACCTGGACGGCGATTGGGGTGAACTCGAAGTTTTCTCGTCGCCTCCGGTTGTGGACTACATCGAAAGAGAAGACTCGGCCAAATGAGCGAGGTCCGTGTAAAAATCTGCGGCATCACCCGCGCGCAAGACGCGCGCCTCGCCGAAAAACTCGGCGCTTGGGCGCTCGGATTCAATTTTTACGAAAAATCTCCGCGCGCCATCGCTCCAGCCGACGCTTGGAACATTCGCCGCAAAATGCCTCTCACCACCGAAGCGGTCGGCGTCTTCGTAAATTGGAAGCCCGAAGTCATCCAGTATCTTGTCCACGCACTCCAGCTAACGAGCGTCCAGCTTCATGGAGACGAAGCGCCGAGACAGCTCAACTACCTTGAGGACGATCTGCCCGTCAGCAAAGCTTTTCGCGTCGGCCCCGGTTTTTCCATGTCTAATTTCAGAAGATTCCGCCGCGCGTCCTACTTTCTCCTTGACGCCGCAAAGCGCGGCGAATTTGGCGGCACCGGCAAAACGTTCGATTGGTCCATCGCGCAAAAAGCCGCGGAGAAATACAAAATTATCCTTGCCGGCGGCCTCACACCAGAAAACGTCGGCGAAGCGATTCTCACCGTCCGCCCCTACGCCGTTGATGTCGCCAGCGGCGTCGAATCCCGCCCCGGCATCAAAGACCCCGGCAAACTCCGCGACTTCTTCGCCGAAGTCTCCCGCGCCAACCGCGCCCTCCTTTCAAACTAGCCAGTCGAACGATTGGAGAGACGCTGCAGTCTTTTTTCTAAATACCATTTCACTAAGAACTCGATTAACGTCACGACCAGCACTAGCTCAACTCCGCCTGAAATCTGCTGATAATCGCACCATCCGATACTCACGGGTCGTGGCTCAAGAATTAGATTTTGCGCGATTTTCGCAATGACCATCCATAGGCAAAGTCCGCCAAACAGAAGCGTAAACTGAATCCATATTGTTAAACTTCGCGCCGTGTCAGTCAGCAAGCGAACGTAATCGACAATCTCTTCGGGCAAACGGTTCGAAAACGGCTTCACCATTTTCCAAACTCTAAGAAGCTTAATCCCAATAACTAGCAAAACAGCAAGCAAGAAAAAAACAAGCACTTGATCTACGGTGGAAGATTCACAAAGCATCGATCGTACATCCCATTGCACAGCTTGATCTTGCATACACTCGCCCTCCAGCACGACCTAGGTTCAGGCCATAAGTTAGACACCAAATTGGAAAATTAGTGCGGCCTCGACAGTGAAGACGATTTTATCGGCCTTATGCGACAATAATCCTTCCATGGCTTCCCAACTCACCATCCCCGCCTCTGTCCCCGGACGCTTCGGCCCTTACGGCGGCCGCTACGTCCCCGAAACGCTCATGGTCCCCCTGCTTGAACTCGAGCGCGTCTACGAGCAAGCCAAATCCGATTCGGTTTTTCAAACAAAGTTCAACGATCTATTAAAGAATTTCGCCGGCCGTCCCACGCCATTGCAATTCGCCGACCGCCTTACGCAACACCTCGGCGGCCCGAAAATTTATCTCAAGCGCGAAGACCTTCTTCACACCGGCGCGCACAAAATCAACAACGCCATCGGCCAGGGCCTTCTCGCCGTGCAAATGAAAAAGCCGCGCATCATCGCGGAAACGGGCGCCGGCCAGCATGGCGTCGCCACCGCCACCGTCGCGGCGCATCTCGGCCTCGAATGTGTCGTTTACATGGGCACGGAAGACATGGATCGCCAGGCGCTCAACGTTTCCCGCATGCGCATGCTCGGCGCGGAAGTTGTCGGCGTCGATTCCGGCAGCCGCACGCTCAAAGACGCCATCAACGAAGCCATGCGCGACTGGGTCACCAATGTCCGCACCACGCACTATCTTCTCGGCTCCGTTCTCGGCGCGCATCCGTATCCGACCATGGTCCGCGATTTTCATTCCTGCATCGGCCGCGAAGCCCGCGCGCAAATTCTCGCCGCGGAAAAACGTTTGCCCACGCATCTCATGGCGTGCGTCGGCGGCGGTTCGAACGCCATCGGCCTCTTCCACGAATTCTTGCGGGATTCCGAAGTGAAAATGATCGGCATTGAAGCCGGCGGCCGCGGCAATGGCCTCGGCGAACACGCTGTGCGCCTCGCCGCCGCCCAGGGTTTCACCGGCGCGCGCCCCGGCGTCCTGCAAGGCACCTACACTTATGTTCTGCAAACCGAAGACGGCCAAATCGCCACCACACACTCCGTCTCCGCCGGTCTCGATTATCCCGCCATCGGACCCGAGCATGCCTGGCTTGCCGACGAGCGCCGCGCCGAATATTCCGCCGTCACGGACGCCGCCGCGCTCGATGCCGCCCGCACCTTGGCCCGTACCGAAGGCATCATCCCCGCCCTCGAATCCGCCCACGCCATCGCCGGCCTCATCGAACGCACGCCGCGCTTCGCCAAAGACGATCTCGTCATCGTGAATCTCTCCGGCCGCGGCGACAAAGACATGGCCACCTACTCCCGCCACTTTTCCTGATGGTTTGTAGGGGCGGCTTTCAGCCGCCAAGTTTTGCGCTTGGTTTTTCTGGGTGCGCCCGTTTGTTGCGCGTGAATTCGACCGACCTAAAGCTTCCCTCACCAATCGCCGCGCCGAATTCCACCCTCGCCAGACTCTCGTAGCACTTCGTCATTTAGCCACCGAATCAATCCCTTTTTGCGCACGACTTATTAGCAGCTGTCTGTCCCATGCAAATTTTCAATGTTACAGTTCGTTTACATTCATCCTTGGCAGGAGGCGCCAATGCTTTTCTCTCTCCGGGTCCGCCTGTGCTTTGTTTTGCTTGTGCTCACTACTGCGTGTTTGCTTCCGTCGAGCGGCGCCGCACAAGATTCCAAAGAAAAACCAAAAATTGGCTTTCTCCTCGACTCGCTCAAGGTCGAGCGCTGGCAAACCGACTTCGATCACTTCAAGAAACGCGCCGAAGAACTCGGCGCGACCGTCGAGCTCGCCGACGCCGATGGCAACGACGATCTCCAATTCAAGCAAGCCAGGAAACTAATCGATCGGCACGTCAAAGCGCTCATTATCGTCCCGCACGACACGGACAAAGCCGCTCGCATCGTGGAATACGCCAAATCCAAAGGCGTCCCGATCATCGCCTACGACCGCATGATTCCCAACAGCGACCTCGATTTCTTCGTCGGCGTGGATACCGTCGCCATCGGCGAATTGCAGGCCAATTCGCTCATCGCCGTCGCTCCGAAAGGGAATTACGTTTTGCTCGAAGGCGCGCCGACCGATAGCAACGCGCACCGCATGCTCGAAGGCCAGAAGAAAGCGCTTCAGCCCTTCGTCGATCGCGGCGACATCAAAATCGTGGCGGAGGTCTGGTGCCCGGATTGGAAACCGCTCGAAGCCTACACGCGCCTCACCGACGTCGTCGCAAAAAATCACGGCCAAATCGCGGCGATCGTCGCGTCGAACGATGGAACCGCCGGCGGCGCCGCGCAGGCGCTTGAAGAAAACAAACTCGATGGCAAAGTCGCTCTTTCCGGCCAGGATGCCGATCTCGCCGCCATCATTCGAATTTTGAAGGGCACACAAACAATGACCGTCTATAAGCCGCTCGCCTCGCTTGCTTCGCAAGCCGCGGAGGTCGCCGTCGCGCTTGCCAGCGGCCAGCAGCCGAAATCGGCGGGCTCAATTTCGAACGGCCAGCGCTCGATTCCGGCAATCTTCGGCCCCGTCGTGGCCGTCAACAAGCTGAACGTCAACGACACCGTGATCAAAGACGGTTTTCAAAATATCAACAGCATTCGCCAAGCCCTTCCGCCCGACAAGTGGCCTCACTAGCCTCGCGTCGCATTCGATTACGTTTGTGAAGGGGCGGGACTCGAGTCCGCCCAACGACGCCTCAATGATCAGCAGCCTTCTTCGCACGCCCGAATGATCACTCCTCGCCCCGCCAACTCCCCCAGCAATTGCGAAACGCCGCGCGTGATTTCCGTATCTCCCGGCACCACCACCGCCCATTCGAGATTTTCCCGAAACTCCTTGTTCCGGATTTGCCACTTTTCAAACGAATTCCTCACCGGTTCGCCTATCTTTACGAGGGAAAAATGCCGTGCCGCCGCAATCGCCTCCGCTTCCGTCGGCTCCGGTCCGCTCAATATAAAATGATTGTTTCCGTGCACTAATATTCCGACCATCTCGCTCACTCGTCGCTAATTCCGCCTTTTCCTTCGCCGCAGCCTACCAGATGTGGCATAACGCCGTCCAAAAACGGATCACCCTTTCCGGCCATCCGGAAAGGGTGAATGAACTCTTCTTTCTGTCGGCCGTTTTACGCGGGACTGCGCCCCGCCTTCATTCACTTCGCGGCGTCCAATCGCTTTAATAAGTACAGCGGCAGCGCCAGCGACAATCCAACCACCAAATTCGAAAGCAGTACAATCCACCAGCCGGCGATTTTTCGCTCGCGCGCATCTCGCAGCGACCACACCAGAAAAATCACCGACGCCACGATCAAATCCGCCGCAAAAAAGCTCGAAATTCGCGTCCCAAAAACTTCCTCGAAAAACAGGCTGAAATTTGGCCCATGAATCAGGAAAAACGGCAGCGCAAACCAATAGGGAATCACAATCCCCGCAATGCAGCACACAATCAAGAACGCTCTCATCTCGCTCTCCATCCTATCAAGGATCGCTCGCACCCGTTTCGCAATGAAACGTTTTTGCCCTTCCCGTCACTATCAGTCGGGAGAGTAATTGTTTATGGTGCGCGTGAATCCCGCCCCCGGTGAATTTCGCTACGACATTTTGATGGAAGACGCCGATGGCCGGAATCTTCGCCTCGAAAGCACTCGCGACCTAAACACCGCCCGCGAACGCCTTCCCGCTCTTGCCGCGCAATATCCCGGCACGCGCCTCCTCCTCCGCAACCGCCTCACGCGCGCGATCCTGGCTCAGACCGACGGATACTAGCGCTCTCTTGCCGTCCTTTTCGTTCCCCGCTCGCCGCAATCCGTCTCTGACCTTTGTCTTGACATCTTTTTACTTCTTCGACATCATTCGCACGTTCTCGCGAATGAATCCCGCGAACCACCGCATCGTTCCATCTGCTGGCCCGCTCGCGTCCCGTTCCATCCTTCCGGCAGAATATGCGCGTGCTCGCGGGCGGAGGATCCTCATGAAGCGACGCTCCTTAAAATGTTTTCTTTCTTCCATGATCTTGATGGCGATGCTGCTCTCGTTCGGCTCCCCGGCAATCCGCGCCCAGCAATCGCAGCAGCCCGACCCAGCCGGCACATCCGAGGCAAACGCAAGATCCAAGTCGAAGTCTAAATCAAAAGCCAAACCCGCCGCCGGCAATGCGGCGCAATCTTCTGCCTCGACCGCGGCGCCCGCAACAACCGCGCCTGTTTCGAAGCCGGCGCCCGCCGCAAAGCCCGCCAGCGCCGCGGGCACCGTCTGGGTCAACACCGATTCCGGCATTTATCACAAGCCCGGCACCAAATGGTACGGCAAGACCAAACAGGGCAAATACATGACGGAAGCCGACGCCAAAAAAGCCGGCTACCGCCCCGCGGAAAAAAAATAATTTCGCATCGATCTCCCGGCAGCTAATCCGAAATGAGCCGTTCGTTGTAACATCGAATCGAAAAGGAGACTCACAGCATGAAAAAGCAATTCTTGAAATTGTTCCTCGCCGTCGCCGTTCTCGCCGCCGGCGTTTCCGTCGCGGCAGCGCCGCCGCCGCAAGCCGCGCCGGCAAAAAAGCCCGCTGCCGCCGCCGCTGCTCCCGCCGCCGATCTCGTGGATATCAACTCCGCGACGCTCGATCAATTAAAGGCCCTTCCCGGCATCGGCGATAAATACGGCCAAAAAATCATCGACGGCCGTCCCTACAAAATGAAAACCGATCTCAGCCGCAAAAAAATCATTCCCGCCGCGACCTACGAAAAAATCAAGGGCCTCATCATCGCCAAACAAAAGTAGCCGCAATTCGAATTCGCTCGCCCAAATCGAGCGACGGCTTCTCCACAACCGAATCGCAGTCTTAAAAAGGAATTTGCATCAGGAAGGCGCCCGGCCTCAAAAAAAAACGCCGGGCGTTTTTCTTTTTTACTTCTCGCGCAGCAGCACTTCTCCGCGCCCCACCAGTTGATCGTTCAGCCACACCCGGTATTTGTAAGACCCCGCTTTCGCTCCCACCACCGGCGGCCCGCTCAACAATCTCATCCCAACCGGCGCTTGAAATACGTTCGAACCGAACGGGCAGCGATTCACGTCAAATTCCACGCGCAAATTTCCCGCGTCGGACATCCACGCCACTTGATCCCCTTTTTCCAGCACCACCGCTTCGGGAATCACTCCCACCAATACCGGTCGCTCAGCCATAGTCCTTTCAGTCTACCGTCATACCGGGAATCCGCAAAACTTTCGCCGCGCCGCACAAAGAAAAACTTCACACTGTCCAAAACTGCACCGCACCGCTTACAAAACTATTACACGCATTGCCCTTTCGTTCAGTTGACCCCCACTTTCCCGCTCCCTACACTGAAATTGTTCTTGCGTTCACCCCGCTCCGGCTGGGTTTCACGCCGCATCGGATCTCACGGAGGAAACAAGCCGGATGGCTATTCTCGCGCGCAATTGGTCGATTTCGCTGCCCAACGGCTCCCGCATTTCCGTTCTCCTCACTATTCCTTTCGCCGTCATTCATCTTCTCTCGCTCGGCATTTTCTTTTTTTCGTTTCACTGGGCGTATCTGTTCGCGTGCCTCGCGCTGCTCGCCGTCCGCATGTTTTTCGTCACCGCCGGCTATCACCGCTATTTTTCTCATCGCTCGTACAAAACCAGCCGCGCCTTTCAATTCGTCATCGCCTTCATGGCCATGACCAGCTCGCAAAAAGGAATTCTCTGGTGGGCCGCTCATCATCGCCATCATCATCGCCATTCCGATCAGGAAGACGATCTTCATTCCCCCACCCTTTTCGGATTTTTCTGGTCCCACGTCGGCTGGATCGTCTCCGACAAATACAACGACACTCGCTTCGACTACATCGGCGACTTCGCCAAATTTCCCGAGCTTCGCTGGCTCAATAAATATCATCTCGTCCCGCCCGCCGCGCTCGCCATCGCTCTTTTTCTTCTCGGCGGACTGCCGCTTTTTTTCTGGGGCTTCTGCCTCAGCACCACGCTTCTCTGGCACGACACCTTCACCATCAATTCGCTCTCGCATCTTTTCGGTTCGCGGCGCTACCAAACCACCGACACCAGCCGCAACAACTGGCTCCTCGCCCTCTTGACGCTCGGCGAAGGCTGGCACAACAATCATCACCATTACATGGCCAGCGCGCGCCAGGGCTTCTTCTGGTGGGAACTCGACATCACCTACTACCTGCTCAAAGCCCTCGCCTGGTGCGGCCTCGTCTGGGATCTCCGCAAAGTCCCCGCCCATCTCCTCGCCCCTCAGCATGAGTCGTTGGCAGCTTAGCGCCCTGTAGAGGCGGGACTTTAGTCCGCCGTCTTTTTTTTCCTCGCTCGGCGCTCTCAGCGTCTCTGCGTCAAACTTTTTCTTAGACCATTTCGTGTAATTCTTTCGTATTCACGGCCGCCAAAAGCCTTCCGCCGGTCCTCTTCACGCTCCGAATTGATCTGCGTCCGAGGCGTAAAATTTTTTCGCGATCCTCGCGCCTCAATGCGTAAAATTTTTTTCCGCGCGCGATCTCCGCGTTCTCTTCAGGTGTTTACTGTATCGCTCGCGGCATTTCGTACTACGCGCGTACTAGCTTCCAGAAAATTTCTCTCGGCACTCCGCTTCCCACAAGTGATACTTACTTTCTCGCCCGCCGCCGAATGGCGCTCGCAGTAGGGTTGCCTCTGTCGTGCAACCGTCTTGTTTTCCGCACTTTCTCTCCTTTGCGCTCTCCCGCATCGCCCAAATTCATTTGGCATTCAAATTGCACTCTCTTCTTCGTCTGCGGTCACGTGTTTTCTTGGGGGCGTGATGAAAAAGTTTTTCCTTCTCGTAGTGTTGTCTCTCTCTGCCGCCTCTTTCGCGCAAGCCGATCAAATTTCTCTTGCCGCCGCCTGCGGTCCGTCCTCTCCCACTCTCTGCGCCTCGCCCAATAATCTTATCGGCGGTCCCGTCAGCCTCACCGTCTCTCTCGGCGCTGTCACGCTCGTCTTCACCACCTCCGCCGCCACGCAGGTCGTTCAAGGCGGCATCACCAGCTTTGATAGTTTCTTCGCGAGCGGCGGCGGCACCGTTCAGCTCTTTAGCTCGTCGAATCAACTTCTTGCCAGCGGTACGTTCCTTCCCGGCGCCACCAGCACCAGCGATCAAGGCGGCGTATTCGCCTCCTTCGATGGCGACGTCACTTTCTCTTACCTCAACTGTGCCTCGCTCGGCCTTTCGCCGCTGGACGCCGTCGGCACTGGCCACATCAGCTATTCCTTCGATGAGACCCTCGGCCCCGCAGGCGACACCAACTTTTACACGCTCGGCATCACCGGCAATCCACCCAGCGCCGTTCCCGAACCGGCCAGCTTCTTCCTGCTCTTCGTCGGCCTCGGGGTTGCTCTCTTCGCTCGCTTTCTCGCCCAGTCGCGCTAACGCCCTTCGCCAGGCGGCCTCAGCGCAAGCGATCGCTTCGCGCCCAGCCTTCTTAATTTCTCTTCGCCGTCGGTGAACCGCGGTACACGCACACCAGCAGCGTAATTCCCATCGTCAAACAAAATGGCGCCGTCGCCACGCCGGGGAAGTATCGCCCTTTCCTCGCAAACAAAAACAAATGCCCGATTCCGTTGCCGATTCCTCCGCCAATCGCCTCGGCAAAATCCCCCAGTCTCGCCTTCCTCGCAAACGCAAGTAGCAAACTTTCCGCGCTATGTGTACCGGGCGGAACTTTAGTTCGAAGTCTTAGCTTTCCACGCAGTGCATCGGGAGGAACTTCAGTTCGAGTACTTCGCTTTTCACGCAGTGTGTAGGGGCGGCACTTCAGTTCGCCCTCTTCGCAATCCGCCCAAATGTACTTGCCTCCGTCCGACCCACTGGGCAGTAGGGGCGGAACTTTAGTTCGAGTACTTCGCTTTTCACGCAGTGTGTAGGGGCGGCACTTCAGTTCGCCCTCTTCGCAATCCGTCCAAATGTACTTGCCTCCGTCCGACCCACTGGGCAAGACGCCGCCGCCCGGCCTCGCAAAAACCCTCCACGCACATTCTTCCGCGTCTCCTTTCGCCGCCCGTCCACTTTGCTATTCTTCCCTCATGCGACCAACTCTTCTCTTCGCACTCGTCTCGACCTTCTTCGCCTCTGCCGCCGTCTCCCAAACGCCCCTGCAAAACGAAATCCGCAAAATCGCTGCCGCCGCCGATGGAAAAGTTTCCGTCTCCTGTTCCTTGCCCGGCTCTTCCCTCAATTGCGATCTCGACGCGCATTCCCATCCGACCATGCAGTCCGTCTTCAAGCTGCCTCTCGCCGTCTGCGCGCTGCATCAGATCGAGCAGGGCAAATTCTCGCTCGATGAGCCCATTCGCTTCCTTCCCACCGACCGCTTCTTTCCCAAGACCTTCAGCCCGCTTCAGGACAAATATCCCGGCGCCGATGTCGACGTCCCTCTGCGCGAACTTCTTCGCCTCGCGGTCTCTTTCAGCGACAACGTCGCGGCAGACATCGTTTTGCGTTTGGTTGGCGGCCCCGCCGTGGTGGACGCGTACATCAAATCCATCGGTGTCGAAGGCTTTCATTTGGAAGACGGCGAACACGCCTTGCACCGCGATGCCGCCGCTCAATACCGCAACTGGTTCGAACCCGCCGCCGCCGTAAATTTCCTTCGCGCCCTCAGCGACCATTCTCCGCTCTCGCCCGACCACACCGAACTTCTCTTCACTTGGATGAAAGACTCTCCCACCGGCCCCAATCGCCTTAAAGGCGCTCTCCCCGCCGGCACCATCGTCCTGCACAAGACCGGATCCTCCGGCTCCCAATCCGGCAAAACCCCCGCCACCAACGACATCGGCCTGATCGTCCTCCCCGACGGCCGACGCCTCGCCATCGCCGTCTTCATCACCGACGCTTCCGCCGACCCCGCCGCAATCGAATCCACCATCGCGCGAATCGCCGCCGCCGTCTACGCCGCCGCCTTGCGCTGACGTCTTGTTACAGTTGTCTGGACACTCTTCATTCCTATTGTCGGGGCACGATATATCGTGCCCTCTTCGCTAAATGCTCGACTAAACTTGCCGGCCAACGACCCACTTGGCAACCAGACCGTGTCCGCCGCATTTCCCCCCGTGTCATGTAGGGGCGGAACTTCAGTTCGCCTTTTTTAGCCAAACTCGCTCGCAGACTTTGAATTTCCTTTCTTCCGGAATTTGGCGCGCATTCGAATACTAAGAAAATATCTATTGACTTCGTAAAAGAAGCCATGGTACACTGTCGAGTGTAATCATGTTCCATTCGAACTGTCGGGCCCCACCTTTCCCGGAATTTCCACCCGGCCATCCTCCTCGCGCAAACATTCTGCCCAGTTTCTCTATCCCCTTTGTTTTGCTATTCATACAAACTACTTCTCCCGCAAACCCTTTCTTTTGCTACTCATGCAAACTCCCCGGGGGGTGTGGGTACCCCCGCACGCTCCATCTCTTCACTCTTTTGCTGCGCGCGGCAAGTCACCTCTCTTCTTTTCAATCGTTTGCGCACTCTTTGCAAAAACACCGGGGTGTGTGTACCCAAAACCATTCCCGAAGTGGAACCCAACCCGCGCCGCCAATTTGTCCTTTGCCCACACCGCTCAAACGCGCGAAAATACCCGTTCCGCACAAAGGAGCGCTTCCACGCCATGACCCATCCAATCGGTGAACTCGCCCCGCCCATGCGCCTGATGATGACGCCCGGCCCGTCCTCGGTCGATCCTCGCGTCTACCGCGCCCTCGCTGCACCCATCGTCGGCCACCTCGACCCGTTCTTCAAAACTTGCATGAACGAAACGCAAGATCTCATGCGCCTGGTTTTCCAGACGCAGAACCGCGTCACCATGCCCATGTCCGCTTCCGGCTCCGGCGGCATTGAAACCGCCATCGTCAATACACTCGAACCCGGCGACGAAGCCATCATCTGCGTCAATGGATACTTCTCCGAGCGCATGTACGAAGTCGCCTCGCGCACGCAATCTAAAATCACGAAAGTCGAAGCGCCGCTCGGCCGCCCCGTCGATCCCGAGGACGTTCGCCGCGCCGCCGCCGGCCGCAAAATCAAAGTCGTTGGCGTCACGCACGGAGAAACTTCCACCGGCGTCGTCACCCGGCTCGACGCCTTCCGCAAAGTTGCCGACGAGCTCGGCGCGCTCCTCATCGTGGACGCCGTCGCCTCTCTCGCCGCCGAGCCGATGCACGTCGACAACGAACGCCTCGATATCGTCTTCAGCGGCTCGCAGAAAGCTCTCAGCGCGCCTCCCGGCATGTCGCCCATCACCGTCAGCCCGCGCGCCGAAGAGGTCATGACGCATCGCAAAACAAAAGTGCAGAGCTGGTATTTCGACATCACCACCGCAATGGCCTATTGGGGCCAGGGCCGCCTCTATCATCACACTCCGCCCATCTCTTTGATCTACGCGCTCCGCGAAGCCATGCGCCTCGCCATCGAGGAAGGTCTCGAAGTTCGCTGGGAGCGCCATCGCGCGAATCAACAAGCGCTCATCGCCGGCTGCGAAGCCATGGGAATTAAAATGTTCGTGGAAAATCCCAAAGACCGCCTCGTCACCGTCACGCCCGTCCTGATTCCCGCCGGCATCGACGACGTGAAATTTCGCGACCAGCTTCTCGAAGAATTCAACATCGAAATCGCCGGCGGCATCGGCCCGCTCAAGGGAAAAATCTGGCGTCTCGGCCTCATGGGTTATTGCGCCCAAAAAGCCAATGTTTTGCTGCTCCTCGCCGCCATGGAAAAAGTCGCCCTCGACCAGGGCGCTCGCCTCCCCGCCGGCGCCGGCACCGCCGCCGCCATCCGCTCGTACAACTGCGCCCAACCTGCCCTCGCGGCAAAGTGAGTTTTAAGTTGTAAGTTCCAGGTTGTAAGTGAATTTTCGGAGGAGTCGCGGTTGAAATAAGCAATTGCAATGCGTCGTGAGGTCCTTGTTTTTACTTGGAACCTAAAACGTAGAACTTACGACTCGCGCTGACACGACGCGACGAAAGCAGTAAACTAGGAACGCATTCGAGGAGCGAACTAATGGCAACCCGCCCCATGCTGGCAAACAACGGTAAAATGAGCGAATTCGTGGGCGTCTTTGACGTTCAGTCGAAACTCACCGGCAGCAATTTTCGCTGCCGCTTTTCTCACATGTGGAACGGCATCGCCACGCGCCACGCCGATACCATCGACACAAAATTCTTCGTCGAAGACGGCGCGCTTGTCGTGGGCCTCGCGCACACCGCGTTCACCGCGTTTCGCGATAAGACCGGCCGCGACCTTACCGACCGCGAAGCCAGCTTCATCGCCGCCGAATTTCTTCGCGAGCGCCTCGAAGAAGAAGACGAACGGAAACTTTACGACGTTTTTCACGACGACGTTCTTCGCCTCATCGCGCAGATCGGAATCAAATAGAAGAGATTCGTAGCGTACGCTTCAGCGTGCGGCCCTTGGATTTACCCGGGCGTTTCCGGCGGCTCCGCGTGAAACGCTTCCACCGCCGGATGCCGCAATCCATCGCGGCGAATAAAGTGAATCACCAGCAGCATCAGCAGTGCGCCGCACACCAGCACCGCCGCCGCGATTTGCAGCGCCACTTGCAGATCGCGCTGATCGGAAATTTTTCCGATCACCTGCGGACCGAGCCCGCCGACGATCTGCGTCGCGAACATGTACACGCCGATCGACGTCGAGTGCGCCCGCCGCGGCATCATGTCGTGAATCACCGCCGTCACCGGCCCGTGGTACCACGACATGAAAAATCCCGCGATGAATAGTCCGACGAGCACGGTCTGTTTTTCTTCGGATTGAATCGCCAGCAGCAAAAAAGGAGTCGCCAGCAGCAGCGCCAAGCCGATGGCAATCAGCCGGCCGTACGAATATTTTTTTTGCAAACGGTCGGCGACGAATCCGCCGAACAATACTCCGAAAATCGCCGACGCCAGCCCGATGATCGAAAGCGTTACCGACGCTTCGCGCAAACTGAAATCCTTGTAGTTCACGGCGAAATCCACGCCCCACGTCAAAAGCGAAACGCTCGCAAACGTGATGCACATGCCGCCCGCAATCATCGACAAAAATGCCGGCACGGAAAGTATTTTGGCGATCGGCACGACGTCCGAGCGCGGCCCGCGCGGCGGTTCGTCGACTCCAAACAGCGCGAGCGCGGGAAATATTCCCGCAATCGCGACGACGAAAAGCGCCATCTGCCAGCCGTAGCGCGGCGCGATAATTCCTCCCATCACTTGTCCGCACGCGCCGCCGAGCAACATTCCCGACGCGAAAATCGCCTGCGCCGAGGCGCGGCGCTCCTGCGGAAAACTTCCGGAAATCATGGATTGCGCCGCCGGGGCGTAGGCCGCTTCGCCGAGTCCGACGAAGGATCGCGCCAGCAAAAGCAGCATGAAATTCGCGGCGAGGCCGCCGGCAAATGTCGCGGCGCTCCAGAATAAAATGCCGACGGCGATGATCGCCTTGCGGCTGAAACGATCGGCGAGAAATCCGGAAGGAATACTTCCCAACGCGAGGACGACTAGCAGTAATGTTTGTAACGAACCGAGCTGCGAATCGGAAACGCCGAGCAAAGCGCGCAACATGGGAATCAGCGGAATAAAAATCTGGCGCGCGGCGAAGTTGACAAAGTTGATTAAGGCAAGGACGGCAAGAAGCCGAAACTGATACCTGCTCAGCGGTGTGGGATTGGATGACATGCCGCAGCGTTTTTTTCTGATTGACCTGGACCGGCGCTTCGGGGGGATTATATACCGCGAATGAAAAATACCGCTCCCGCGAAAACAACGACGAGTGACCGGCTGACCACTGTCCTGTCGTACGGCGCGCTTTTGCTGCTCGGATATTTCGTGTTTCGAATTGTCGAGCCGTTTCTGATTCCGCTGGCGTGGTCGGCGGTGCTGGCGATTTTTTTCACACCGGTGCATGAACGAGTTGAAAAATGGATGAAGCCGACTCCGGCGGCGCTGGTGAGCACGCTTGGCGTGACGTTTTTGCTGGTGGTGCCCGCGCTATTTTTGGGCGCGTATACGGCGAAGCAGGCGATCGATGCGACGGCGAAAGCGCAGGCAACGCTGACGCATCAAGGTTCGACGGCGACGGACCGCGTGGAAGGGTGGCTTAAAAGCAAATTGCCGGCGTCGATGCGAGACACGGATTTTTCAGAACAGCTGCGGCAGGGCGCGGAGAATGCGGCTTCGTATCTGGCGAGCCGGCTGACCGGTTTGCTGAAAAATCTCGTCACGTTTTTTGTGGATCTTTTTCTGATGCTTTTCGCGCTCTTCTTTATGTTTCGAGACGGACAGGAAGTAGTGCGCGGCGTGCGGCATTTGCTTCCTTTCGACAGCGATATTCAGACGGAGATGCTGGGAGAATCGCGCGAACTGATTTTTGCGAGCGTGGCGGTGGCGCTGGTGATTGCGGCGATGCAAGGAGCGCTGGGCGGACTGGCGTTCACGCTGGTGGGAATTTCGTCATCGCTTTTTTGGGGTGTGCTGATTGCATTTTTCTCGCTGGTGCCGGTGGTTGGTTCGGCGCTGATTTGGATTCCGGCGGCGATCTGGATCGGCTTGAACGGGCATTGGGGAAAAGCGATTGTGATTGTGGCGATTTGCGGCGGCGTGGCCGGGGTGGCGGACAACATTGTGCGGCCGGTGCTGCTGCGAAATCGCACGCGGCTGAACGAGTTGTTGCTGTTCGTGAGCGTGCTGGGCGGCATCGAAGTGTTCGGCTTGCTGGGGATTGTGGCGGGGCCGACGATCATGGCGGCGGCGATGGGCGTGTTCCGTGTTTATATGGAACATCGCGACGAATTGGAAGAGGCGCAAGCGTAAGGCTCTGCAAGAATACAGGCAGCGGAATTGCAGAACAAAAATGCCGGCTGTGCTAGAGTACCCGCCCGTAGAAGAACGAGCCCCTATGAACGAAGCGCAGAAGAAAATCGCGAAGGCAGTGGCGCTGACGCCGGAAAAACTGCGGTGGCGATGCGAGCCGGCGCGGCTGCCGTTTGAAACGACGGCGCAAGCGGAATTGCGCGAAGGATTCGTGGGACAAGAGCGCGCGCTGCGAGCGCTGAAGATGGGCGTGGAATTGGGCGCGCCGGGCTACAACGTTTTCGTTTGCGGGCTGGCGGGGACGAGCCGCGGCGGAACGATCGCGCGAATGATCGAGGAGCTGAAGCCGGGCGTGAAGGAATCGCCGGACCGCTGCTACGTGAACAATTTCAAGATCACCGACCGGCCGCGATTGATTACGCTGCCGCGCGGACATGCCAACGGATTCAAGAAAGACATGCAGGCGGGGGTGGATTTTCTGCGGCGGCGCATACCGCAGGTGTTCGAAGGCGAGCCCTTTCAGCGGCAAAAGGGGCGCATCGTGGAGCGCTTCACGGCGCGCGAAAAAGATTTGATGGACGATTTTACGCGGCGGATCGCGCGAGACCAATTTGCGCTGGGGCACATGCAGGTGGGCGCGGTGGCGCTGCCGGAAATTTTTCCGGTGCTCGAAGGGCAGATGGTGCCGATCGAGGACATTTCGAAGATGGTGCACGAGGGGAAGCTCGATTCGCCGGTTGCGGAAGAGATCGAACGGAAATACGAGCAATTCCGGCAGGAATTTACGGTGGTTTACCGGAAGACGCTGACGCTTTCGCGCGAACTGGCGAGCGAGCTGAGTTATCTGGAGCAGGAAGCGGCGTCGGTGCTGGTGGACGGCGTGATTGAAGAGTTGAAGGAAAAATACCCGGACCCGAGCGTTTCGGAATATCTGGAAGAGGTGCGGCACCACATACTGGACAATCTGGAGCCATTCAAGGAACGCGAAGGGGAAACGGACGATCAGCCGGAATTGCCGGAAGGCCCGTCGATGAAACCGCAAGGGCCGGAACGCGATCCTTTTCGCGTGTACGGCGTGAACGTGATTCTGGCGCACGGGGATGAAGCGGAATCGCCGGTGATTTTTGAGACGACGCCGACGTACGCGAATCTGTTTGGAACGATTCAACGCGCGTACGATGCGCGCGGCGGATGGACGAGCGATTTCATGGATTTGCGCGGCGGATCGCTGCTGCGCGCGGACGGCGGATTTTTGATCATGTACGCGCTGGAGACGATTTCGGAGCCGGGCGTCTGGCGCGCGCTGAAACGGACGCTGAATCACACGCGGCTGGAAATTCAGCCGCTGGAAATGTTTTATCCGTTTGGCGGAAGCGCGATGAAGCCGGAAGCGGTGCCGATTAATTTGAAGGTGATTTTGATCGGCGACCGTTCGATGTACGAACTGCTCTACGACTATGAAGAGGATTTTCGCAAAATTTTCAAAGTGCGCGTGGAATTTGACGAAGAGATGCCGATGAGCGATTCGGTGATCGCGGAATACGCGGGGCGGCTGCGAGCGCTTTCGGAGAAAGAGAATTTGTCGCCATTCGATCGCGGGGCGTTTGCCGCGATTCTGGAACACGGCGTGCGAATGGCGGGGCGGCGCAACAAGGTGACGGCGCGATTTGTGGATATTGCCGATCTGGCGCGCGAGGCGCATTACGCGGCGAAGGCGGCGGACGAGCACGTGGTGCGCGCGGAGCATGTGCGCAAGGCGCTCAGCTCGAAGATGGAGCGGCACAACCTGATCGAGACGCGCATCCGCGAAATGATCGAAGAAGGCACGCTGCTGGTGGATGTGTCCGGCGAACGCGTGGGGCAGGTGAACGGGCTGAGCGTGCTGGAGATTGGCGGGTATTCGTTTGGGAAGCCGGTGCGGATTACGGCGACGGCGGCGCTGGGAAAATCCGGACTGATTAATATCGAACGCGAATCGAATTTGAGCGGGCGATTCCACGACAAAGGCGTGCACATTATTGCCGGCTATTTGCGGAGCCGGTTTGCGCAGGATAAGCCGCTTTCGCTTGCGGCGAGCATCTGCTTCGAGCAATCGTATTCGGGCGTGGATGGGGATAGCGCGAGCTCGACGGAGATTTATGCGCTGATTTCGGCGCTCGCGGAGCTGCCGCTGCGGCAGGACATTGCGGTGACCGGTTC